>JAIKWD010000012.1 GCA_024685175.1 Bacteroidales bacterium | reverse complement strand
TTCCACTTGATGGTCTTGTTCAGCTCCATCATGCGCTCTTTGTACGCCGTGGTCTTGATGAACCAGGAGTCGAGCGGATAGTAGAGCACGGGCTTGTCGGTGCGCCAGCAGTGCGGGTAGTTGTGGGTGTGCTTCTCGCTCTTGAAAAGCTTACCCTGCTCCTTCAGCATCACCACGATATCCACGTCCAAGGATTTGTCCTTCTCGGTCTTGGTGGGGTCGTAGGCGTTCTTCACGAACTGGCCGGCGTAGGGGCGGTAAGCCTCCACGTCCATACAGTTTTGGACAAACTCGGGGTCGAGGTCCTCGATGCGGTAGAACTTGCCGGTGCGATCGACCATCGGCTGGCGGATGCCGTCCTTGTCGATCATCACGAGCGGCGGGATGCCTGCGGCGGCGGCCACACGCTTGTCATCGGCACCGAAGGTCGGGGCGATGTGCACGATGCCGGTACCGTCTTCCGTGGTCACATAGTCGCCGGGGATGATGCGGAAGGCGCCCTCGCCGGGGTTCACCCACGGGATGAGCTGCTCGTAGGAAATGCCCACGAGATCTTTGCCCTTGAACTCCTTCACGACCTCCGGGGCCTCCTTGAACATCGTGGAAACCAACGCTTTGGCCATCAGGATGTAGCAGGGCTGTTCCGTGTAAGGATGTACGGTCTTCAACAGCACGTAGTCGATGTTCGGACCCACGCACAACGCCGTGTTGCTCGGCAGTGTCCACGGGGTGGTCGTCCACGCAATCGCATACACGGGAATGTTCGCGTCCGCCTCAACAGCTAACTGCTCACTGCTAACTTCTAACTTGAACAGTGCCACACAGGTGAGGTCCTTCACATCGCGATAGCAGCCGGGCAGGTTGAGCTCGTGGGAGCTGAGGCCGGTGCCGGCGGCGGGGGAGTAGGGCTGGATGGAGTAGCCCTTATAGAGCAGACCTTTCTTGTAAAGTTCTGACAGTAAATACCATACGGTTTCAATATACTTGTTGTCGAAGGTGATGTAAGGGTGTTCGAGATCGACCCAGTAGCCCATCTCGCGGGTGAGGTCGTCCCATTTGTCCTTGAACTTCATCACCTCGCGGCGGCAGGCCTTGTTGTATTCCTCCACGGAGATCTTCTTGCCGATGTCCTCCTTGGTGATGCCGAGGGTCTTCTCCACGCCGAGTTCCACGGGCAGTCCGTGCGTGTCCCAGCCGCCCTTACGTCCGACGTACTTGCCGGTGAGGGTCTGGTAGCGGCAGACGATGTCCTTGATAGTGCGGGCCATCACGTGGTGGATGCCGGGCAGGCCGTTGGCGGACGGCGGTCCCTCGAAAAACACGAAACGCTCGTGACCTTCACGAGTGGACAGACTTTTGGTGAAGACGTTATTGTCTTCCCAATACTTTCTCATTTCATCCCCAATCTCAGGAAGATTAAGTCCTTTATATTCAGTATATTTCATCGAATATGGATTTGTGGTTTTCAAAACTGCAAAAATACAAAAAATTCAGCAGATAGCCGATAGCAAATAGCTGGTATCAGCCAGATTATAGTAATCAATCAGAAAAAAAGCAGGAGTGAAGTCTAAGATATTTGAGAAACTCAAAAGTTGAGAGTCTACAAATATAGTGTTAGTTAATTCGCTGCAGCGTCATCGCCCCGAAAATGCCGAAGCCGTTCTCGACGTTGCTGTGTGCGTGCATAGGCTCCAAAAGGAAAAGGTTGAAATAGGAGTCGCTTTCTCCCATCGTTGTTTCAAAAAGATACGTGTTGCGATCGAGGAATGCCAGATAGTAAACCGACTCGTAATCAGTGTTTTCTTCTTCGGGAGGCAGCAAGCTCTGTGTCAAATAGCGTAAAATTTGCCCGTCACGGCCATCGTCGGAGACATAAGTACATTCATTTTCATTCAAAGAAAGCACAGTGTAGCCCCAATAATACCCGATAAACCATTGTTGTGATTCTGAATACCCATAATACAAATCAACAGGTTCGTATGTGACGAAGGCATAGTAATTATCCTCTCCCGGATAGTCGTGCCATTGAAGATAGGCATCCTTATGTGGAAGGTTCCAAATCGATCCCATGTGTATGTCTCCTTGGGCCTCGACCGTGTCCAGGCGTGCTTCTACGGGGCGTTGCACAGGTACGGTGCACGCCGCGGTCACTGTCTTATAGTCCTTGTGTGAAGCACGGATGAAGTAGGTGTGCCCCTCCTCAACGGGGAATTCGTCACGGGCAAGCATATATCGTTGTTTTTCCGTATTGAATGTCGCCTGTACCCAATGGTCACCATCCGCTGACAACTCCACCATGCCATCGGAGAGAACGTCCATAGAGGACGTGGAACTACCATTGCCGTACAATGGCTGCGAATGGGACAAGAAAACCCAAGTGGTGTCCAACTGCGGACAAAGTCTGCAAAAGAGCACCAATCGGCTGCTGTTCGACAACTGATCGTCCAAATTCACATCGTCTACACATCCGGTGAACGGAATTGCAAAGAGGGCGAGGATCAACCACGTGATGCCTTTTTTATGAAAAAATTGAAACATATTATCTTTAACTGCCATATTTCTAAAACTTGAATCGATAGGTGAAATTCGGAATGATGGGGAAAATGCTGATTTGTTTGAGTTTTTTCTCCACGTGCGTGGTTTGTCCGTCGTCAACGATTTCCTCGTCGAAGAAATAGAAGAACGGATTTTTATGATTATAAACGTTGTAGATGCTGATGTCGAAAATGCTCTCAAAGCCGTTTTTGTGGGGTTTGATGAACTGCACGCCGATGTCCAAGTGATGGAAAGGCTTCATACGGAGGTTGTTCTTGTTTTCATAGTCCTCCATATAGTTCATGGCTACTTGGCTCCAATCGGCTTGGCTAAAATTATGGTTGAAGTATTCTTGCAAACTTTCGACAGGATAGACCTCTGTGGGTAACGTGATGGCGTTGCCCGTAGCGAACACCCAAGCCAGCGAGAGGTTGATTTTGGCAGTGGGGCTGTACATCAGCACGACAGAGATGTCGTGGCGGCGGTCGTAGCGGGCGAAAAAGGGCTTGCCGTTGTTCAATTCGTCAAACTGTTGCTTGGTCCACGAGAGTGTATAGCCGACCCAGCCTGTGAATTTGCCGAACTCTTTGCGCACCAAGAACTCCATACCGTATGACCATCCCTGTCCACTCGTCACATTGTCCGCCCAGCGGTTCTGGAAGTCCGAGGTGATGCCCATTTCTTCTTCAAACATATCTTCAAGCATATCAAACAAGAAGGAAGAACCCGCCTTGTAGGCCAGGATATGGTCCATTTTCTTGTAATAGCCCTCCAACGAGAACGACAGGCGTGGATTCTTAAGGTCGTAGTGGATGCCCAACGCCACTTGTTGCGAGCGTTGTGGGCGTATGCGGTTCGTGACGGGCACCCATAAGTCCGACGGTAATCCTATAGTACTGGTACTCAACAAAATCAAACTTTGACTCATCATCGCGTAAGAGGCCTTCAGCGCCAAGTTGGACAAGATATTGACACTGGCCGACAGGCGTGGCTCAGGCGAGAAATAGGTCTTGCCCGGCACAGAGAAACCCACCAATCGGATACCCGGGTTGATGCGGAATCGGTTGCGAATGTTGATCTCGTCCTCCACATAGACGGCATATTCCACCCCCAACTCTTTCTCCACTCGCCGCATAGTGGTCGTGTCCTCCTGCACCATCATCGCGTTGGGACGGGCCGTATGATGGGTGATGGCGGCGCCGAACAACAGCCGATGCGAGGCTGAAGGCGTGTAGGAGATGTCGTATTTCAGCGTGTAGTCCCGTATGCCGGAATGGAAGTCGACAATTGAAGTCTCCGCCATATCCATACCGTCGGAAGTATAATAGTTGTTGATATGCGTATAGGTGGTCATATCGTAATCGCTGAACACGAACGAAAGATTGGAGAATATCTTATTGGTAAATAGATGGTTCCATCGCAAGGTGGCGGAAGAGTTCTGCCAATACAATCCCAAGCGTATTTTTTCACGGAGGTCTTCGTCCTTTAATTTTTCCGACATGTGGAAATTGTCGCGGCCGAAATAAGCGCTGGCGAATAGTTTGTCTTTTTTGCCCAAGTTGAAGTTGAATTTTCCGTTGAGGTCAAAGAAAAAGTAACCGGCTTCCACGCCGTTGGTGGTCAGTTTCATAATCGGTATCATCAGGAGGTCGGTATAGGTGGTGCGACCTGATAGCATAAAGGAGGATTTCTGTTTCTGCATGGGTCCTTCCACTACGATGTTGGTAGAAATGACGCCCACGCCGCCTTCCACGTGGTACGACTCCTTGTTGCCGTCTTTCATCTGGATGTCGATGACGGAGGAGAGTCGACCGCCGTAGCGGGCAGGGAAACCACCCTTGATGAGTTCCACCGACTTGACGGCATTGCCATTGAAGATGGAGAAAAAACCCAACAGGTGTGAGGCATTGTAAATGGTGGCTTCGTCGAGGAGCACCAGGTTCTGGTCGGGGCCGCCGCCGCGCACATAGATGCCGCTTGTGCCCTCGGAAGCTGACTGAACGCCGGGCAACAACAGCAGCGTCTTGAAGACGTCCTTCTCGCCGAGAAGCATCGGGACTGCCTTCACCTCCCTGGCCGTCAGCGTGATATTACTCATCTGCACCTCTTCGGAGATGTTCCGCTGGGCGGTAATGTTCACCGCTTCCAACATCTGCACTTTCGACAGGCGCGCGTCGTACTCGCGGTCGTCAACCCCGTAAAGCCAAAGCGTGTCGTTGGCGTATCCAAAACAACTGAAAACCACACACATCGTATCTTTTTGCGGTACTGTCAAAGTATAGAAGCCGTATGCGTTGGTGGACACCGATGCGTGCGACATGGGCTCGTAGATGATTGTGCCTGGCAGGGTCTCCAGACTTCCGCGCTCATATACGTGTCCGCTTATGGTCATCTTCTGGCCGTAAAGGATACCAGCTGCCCACAGGAAGGATATGAATAAAAAGAATTTTCTCACGTAGGTTCGTTTTTAATGAATATTCCTAATGCTATCGTTTATAAATAAGCGTGCAAAACTACAAAAACTATGAAATCCAACCCTATTTCAACAAAAAAGGGGTAGAAAATCCACCCCTTTATTTTGAACTTTGAATTCTGAATATTACTTGATTCCCAATTTCTTCTTGATCTCCTTGGGAATAGCGTTTTTGTGGACAACGATGTTCATCGTCTTGTAGCGGACGAATGCCTTGGAGGCGTAGAACATTCCGTGGTAGTCGCCATAGTCGCCCCAGCTGTTCTTCACCATATAATATTCGTTGCCGTCCTGGTCGGTGGCCTTGCCGTAGATCAACATACCGTGGTCGTCGGTGGTCTCCCAGTTGTCGAAAGCGACTTGGCGCTCTTCTTGGGTGACCCAGCGTTGAGGTGTCGGGTGCTTGGCGGCCTCGTCTTGGATTTCCTTGGCGCTCATACCCGTCCAGTGGGCCATGTCGCTACCTTGCATGGCGGAAGCCTTGGTTTCGGGAAGGACACAGAAGCCCTTCTTGATGCCCAAGCGGAAGCCCGGTTCGCTTACGTCGGAACCCCAGGCAACGGTGTAGCCATTGTCGATGGCATAGTCGAAGATGTCCATCATCTCATCCAAAGGCACGTTGTAGCATTGTGACCAGCGCCAGTTGTCTTGGATTTCGAGCACGAATTTCTCATAGAAAGGATGATGGGTGTAAGAGGTGATGGAAACATAGTCATCAGGGTTGAGGCCGAGGCTCTCGTAGAAAGACATAGGAGTGTATTCCTTGCCGTTGTAGGTGAACTTTTCGGGGGCTTTGCCCAGATAGACGTCGTGAACAGCGGCCACGGCTTTCAGCCACAGCACTTCGTTATTGGCATTTTTCTGCAGACTCTTATGGTCGCCTTCGGCGATGGCCTTCACCATAGCGTCGGTAAGGGCGGAGAGTTCGGAATGGTCGGACAAGGAGTCGCCGTAAGCGGCACCCGGACGCATTTCGCATTCGGGAACCAAGCCGAAGTGCTTCATACCATAGAGCACGTCATAGAAAGAACCGCCTTGGGAGAAGGAGACGTCGCCGTGGGTGCGGACGGCTGCCTGTGCGCGATCGTTGTAGGTCTTGGAAACGAGATACATCTCGGAGAAGTCGTACTCGCCCTTGCCCATACGCAGCAATTCGGCTTCGATGAAACCCAAACCGGAGTAACACCAGCACGTGCCCGCACGATGTTGGTCCTTGACGGAGGTTACAGGTATCTCCTTGACATTCTTGAATTTGTAGCCTTCATCTTCCTTTTGGGCCGCTTTGTCTTGGGCCTGTGCAAAGTTAAGGCTTACTGCCGCCAAAGCGACGAATAGGAATAACTTTTTCATGTTGTTTTAATTTTATTTGTTGTAAAATATTCTAGTTTTTTTTTCAAGGCCGCAAAGATAATAAAAAAGTCTCCACTCCACCCTTTTTTGTATCTTTGCTTTCCTAAAACATTTTTTATGGATAAAAAAAGTTTGCGCCAAGAAATCCGATTAAGAAAAAAAAGCCATTTAAGAGAAGAATTGGATGCTGAATCAGCATTGATTATGAAGAAACTGGCGAATCATCCTGCTTTTCAAAAAGCTAAAGTGGTGATGATGTATGCCTCTTTGCCCGACGAGGTGCAGACGCTTTCGTTTATAGAAGAGTGGAATGGCCGCAAGCGCATCATTCTGCCCACGGTGGTGGGTGACGACATTGTTCCAGTTGAGATGCCCGTCGATGGAACTATGAAGGAAGGTGATTTTCACATACCCGAGCCCGTAAACGGACCTTATAATGGTGGTTTTGACCTGATTGTGGTACCGGGTATGGCTTTTGATACCACCGGACATCGGTTAGGGAGGGGGAAAGGTTATTATGATAGGTTCCTTGCCCAACATCCCAATGTGCCCACTATCGGAATCTGTTATGGATTCCAGATCATGGACGATATTCCATCGGAGCCGCACGACAGGCTCGTTGACGAAGTGATCACACTCTAGTCGGAAGTCTTGTTGCCGTAGGCCAAGTCACCCGCATCGCCGAGTCCCGGCACGATGTAGGAGTGTGCGGTCAGTTCTTCGTCCACGGCGCCGATCCAGAGTGTGCACTTGGAAGGTGACAAATGGCGTTGGAGGTATTCCACTCCCTGGCGGCTGGCGATGACGCTGACGATGTGCGTGTGGGTGGGCGTGCCCTTGGTGAGCAGCTCCTCGTAACCCAGCAACATCGACTTGCCCGTCGCCAACATCGGGTCGGCCAAAATCAAAGTTTTGTCGTCCAATTCCGGAGAGGACATATAGTCCACTTGGATCTCGAAAGTGCCATCCTTGTAGTACTTGCGAAATGCGGAGATGAAAGCGCTCTCTCCGTGATCGAAATAATTGAGCATACCCTGATGCAACGGCAGTCCGGCGCGCAAGATGGTGGCCAATACGGTCTTTTCGGCCAGTCGCGGCATTGAGGCGATGCCCAGAGGGGTTACCACATCTTGCTTTTCGTAACGCATTGTCTTGCTGATCTCGTAGGCGAAAATCTCGCCCAGACGTTCCAAGTTGCGTCTGAAACGCATACTGTCGATTTGCACGTCGCGACTCCTGATTTCGGAGAGGAACTCATTGAAAATGGAATTTTCGTCACCCAGAATATGGATATTCTTTTTCATAATGATTTGATTTATTGTTTATTGAAAACTCTTTCAAAAATGGTGGGAACCTCTTTCATATAGTATTCAAGAGTGAAGCACTTGGCTAATTCCTCCGGCGTGAAGTTCGCCTGGATGGTCTCGTTTTGCAGCAACAATTCCTGGTAGTCTTCGCCGTCAAACCACGCCTTCATCGCAATGGGTTGCACCAGGTCATAGGCTGTTTCGCGGGCGAAGCCCTTGTTGATGAGGGCGGTCATGACGCGTTGGGCGAAGATGACTTTATGGGTGAGATAGATGTGTTTGAGCATGTTTTCCGGGAAGACTACGAGATTTTCGAGGATACGTCCAAAGCGGTTGAGCATGTAGTCGAGTAGGATGGTGGCATCGGGGAGCATGATGCGCTCGGCGGAGGAATGCGAGATGTCACGTTCGTGCCACAGGGGAATGTTTTCGTAGGAGGATATCATATAGCCCCGGAGCACGCGGGCGCAGCCGCAGATGTTCTCGCTTCCGATGGGATTGCGTTTGTGCGGCATGGCCGATGAGCCCTTTTGGCCCTTACCGAAAGCCTCTTCCGCTTCGCGGAGCTCGGTACGTTGCCAGTGGCGCACCTCAACGGCCATCTGTTCCATGGTTGAGCCGATGAGGGCGAGCGTGCCCATATAGTGCGCATGGCGGTCGCGTTGCAACACTTGGGTGGAGATGTTGGCGGAATGGATGCCCAGCTGTTCGCAGACATAGTCCTGCACAAAAGGCGGCGTGTTGGCAAAGTTGCCCACCGCCCCACTGATCTTGCCACACTCCACATCGGCGGCAGCCATCTCGAAACGAGCCATGTTACGTTTCATCTCTTCGTACCATAACGCCCATTTCAAGCCCAAAGAGGTGATGTCGGCGTGCACTCCGTGCGTGCGGCCGATGCAAGGCGTGTCCTTGAACTCGTATGCGCGCTTTTTCAAAATCTCCATGAAATGCTCGAGATCTTTGCGAAGGATGGCATTGGCTTGCTTGAGGAGATAACCGTTGGCGGTGTCCACCACGTCGGTGGAGGTAAGCCCGTAGTGCACCCACTTGCGCTCATCGCCCAGAGACTCGCTTACGGCACGGGTGAAAGCCACGATGTCGTGACGGGTTTCCTGTTCGATTTCGTATATACGGTCAACCTTGAAAGTAGCCTTGTCGCGCAGCTTTTGCACATCTTCGGCAGGAACAACCCCTAACTGGCTCCAAGCGGCAGCAGCTTCGATTTCCACTTTAAGGTATGCCTGAAATTTATTGTCTTCAGTCCAGACGGCACTCATCTCTGGACGGGAATAGCGTGGTATCATGTCGTATCGTTTTTTAGAAATGCAAAGATACAAAAAATAGCGGTTAGCGATGAAACATGAGATGTTGATGAACCAATAAACCAATGAACCAATAAACCAATGACTAACGACTAATAACTAAATACTTACCACCATTATCATTTTTTTTCTATTTTTGCCCGCATTAATAAAATTGATATGGCACAAGAAAAATTTGCAGTCATCGGTGCCGGGCATTTCGGCCAGGCCATCAGTCTCGCCCTTTCGGAGAAGGGGCACGAGGTGCTTGTCATCGACAGTGACATTAACGTGATACAAGACATCTCCGAGGATGTGGCCTTCGCCGTATGCGTTGACGCCACCAACAAGCGCGCCTTGCTCAACGAGAACATCCTGAACTTCGACGCCGTGATCGTGGCCATCGGCAATGACTTTGTGGGACGGTTGCTCTGTACGGCAAATCTGCTCGACCTCGGCGTGAAACGAATCATCTGCCGTGTGATGGGCAAAAGCCAACGCACGATTTTGGAGAAGATGGGCATTACCGAATTCCTGTCTCCTGAGGATGAGGTAGGCGCGTTGCTGGCCGAACGGTTGACCAACCCCAATATGATTTCGTATCTCCAACTTCCTGATGGATACAAGATTGCGGAGATTATAACCCCTTCCCGACTCATAGGTTTATCGATAGGCGATATAGATTTCCGCGACAACCATCGTCTCAGCTTGATCACCATCCGACGCAACTTTGAGGAACTGGTGGCCGACAAACTGGACACCAAACAACACATTCTCGGTGTGCCCGACAACAAAACCGTCATCCAAGACGGTGATGTGTTCGTACTCTTCGGCAAAGAGCACGACATTGACAACTTCATCAAAATCAACCTGTAATGTTCAATTGGAAGTCACGCAATGAGTATGCGTACAGCAAGCGCAAACTGCACATTGCGACGTACAAGGACAAAGTGCGTCGTGTGCTGCAGATTTGTAGCGCCGTCATCTCTCTCGCGACTATCGTTTGTATCATTTGCTACCACGGATTCTATATCACGCCCCAAACCAAGAATCTCATCCGAGGCATTATAATGGGCAGTCTCTGCTTTTATGTGCTAAAGTATTTCGTTTTCTTTTTCTACTCGCTTCATCGAAAAGAATTTCTGAAAAAGTCTTGGTTTGAAGGGCTTGTCATTGTGCTGCTCATCGTGCAGTTCCTTTCGGTGTATGTGTTCCATCGCCATGCCGACTTTTTCCAGTCGGAGAAGTTCGAGGACTATTATCTGCTTTTCATCCAGGTCTATTTCTTGATTATCGTCTTGGTGGAACTCACCAAGATGAACGGTTTGATGGGCAAGTTCAACATCAGCCCGCCTTTGTTGATGGTGGCGTCGTTCCTTCTGTTGATCACTTTGGGCACCTGTTTGTTGTGTATGCCCCGTATGACCGTCAACGGCATATCCTTTGTGGATGCCTTGTTTACGGCGACCAGCGCCAGTTGTATTACGGGACTGACGGTGGTGAGTACGGGCACCTGTTTCACCGTAAAGGGTCAGGTGGTCATTATGCTTCTCATCCAAATGGGCGGTATCAGCATTTTGTCCTTCGCTACGTTTTTCACGACCTTCCTGTCGAAGTCCTTCGTGGGATTGCGATATCAATATATGGTACGGGATATGCTGTCCACCAACGAGTTGTCGGAGTCGGTGTCCCTGTTGCGCAGCATTGTGCTCACCACGGCCATCATCGAGTTATCGGGTGTGGCATTGTTCTATACCTATTGGAACACAACGGGCTTTTTCACCTCCAACTCCCAGAATCTTTTCTATTCCTTTTTCTATGCCATATCCGCGTTCAACAACGGTGGTTTTGTGCTGATGGACAAAAGTCTGTTGGACATCGGAGTGGCCAACAGTTATTTCCCACAGGTCATCATTGCCGTATTGGTATTCCTTGGCGGTATCGGATTCCTGACCATCCGTGACTTTTTCAGTCCGCGCCAGATTCGCAAGCGTAAAAAACATCAATGGAAGAGTTTAATGCCACAGACCAAGATCATCTTGACCACGACTGGAGCCATTATCCTCATCTGCACGGTGTTGTTTTTCTTCATCGAAAAAGACAACGCTCTTAGCGGTCAGACAACCCTGTTTGACAAGATTTTCACATCTTTCTTCCAAATCATCACTTGCCGGACTTCCGGTTTTATGGTCTTGGATGTCAACAATATGGCATTGTCGACAATGATAATGATCACCCTGATCATCTTCATCGGTGGTTCGCCGGGTTCCACGGCGGGCGGTGTGAAGACCACCACGCTGTTCGTGCTCATCAAGTCGGTGTTGGCCACCATCCAAGGCAAAAAACACATCGAGTATCAACATCGTACCATACCCACGGCGTTGGTCAGCCGCGCCTATTCCATCATCCTGATGTCCTTCGGCTTCATTTTGGTGTCTTGTTTCCTCATCACGTTGGTCCAACCGGACATTCCGTTGAACCACGCCATCTTCGAGACCACGTCGGCATTCACGACCTGTGGCCTCTCCACCGGTGCGCCAGCCAGTTGGAATGACGCCGCCAAGATCATCCTTATCTGCAACATGTACATCGGTCGTATCGGCACGCTTACCTTGGCCTTTGCCCTGACCAAGCACAGAAAAGAGTCCCAGCACACCTACCCGGACTTGTATATGATGGTGGGATAGCTTTCAGAATTCAAAATTCGGAATTCAAAGTTCAAGGTGGTTGGTGTTTTTTTGAACGCTAATCGCTATCTGCTAACAGCTATTCGCTAATTTATCAACCATCAATTGTGCATTAAAAATAAATATGTATCTTTGTGCGATTTTTTAAACAGAAATAATTTTTTATAAATCAATAAAATATACACAACAATGAAAAGAATCAGTGTTTTATTTCTTGCAATCCTCACTACTGTTTTGATGGTTGGTTGTGGATTTGGGAAAATGGTGACCAAATATCCTGAAGTGTCCGTCACTTTGGATAACCCCGATTTGGAGAACAAGGGTGGTAATGTAGCCTATACCATTAAGGGAACTTTCCCGCCGAAGTATATGAAGAAAAAGGCTACTGTTACGCTTTCTCCCACGATGAAAGTAGATGGTGTCAATTTGACCCCTCCGATTACCACCATCAAGCTAAAAGGTGAAAAGGCAAAGGGTGATGGCACTGTCATCAGTTGGAAGAACGGCGGTTCCTTCACGCAATCCGGCTCCTTCAAGTTCGATCCCAGCTATGAAGATGCTGAAATCGTGGTGCCTGCGATAGCTCAAATCAAGAAGAAATCCACTACGCTGAGTCCTGAAAAGAGTCTGGGAGAAGGCATTGCCAACACGTCTTCACGTGTAGGTTTGCAACCTTCTAGCACCTACGATGCCACGAGTGGTAACTTCATCCACTCGCCGCACAATTTCTCTACGGAGTATGTGGGCAAAACAGCTACTATCTATTTTGATCTTAATAGTTCCAACATGAACTGGAACAATAAGAACAATAAAGCCCAGGCTGCCAAGGATTCCATCAAAGCTTTTGTCGATTTCTTGTACAATGACAACATCATAGACCGCGTGGTCATCTCCGGTTGGGCTTCTCCAGAAGGCGAAGAAACCAACAATCAAGGTCTTTCCGAAAGACGTTTCGAGCAAGGCAAGAAATGGTTTGAAGATCAGTTCAACAAATATCTGAAGGATTATGCCAAGAAGAACAAGATCAAAATGAAAGATCTTCAAAAACCCGAATTCCAATATGTTAACAACGCCAAGGGTGAAGACTGGGCAGGTTTTGAAGCGGCCATCGAGAAGTCCAATATGGCAAGTAAGAACCAGATTTTGAATGTGGTAAGATCACAGAGCAACAATGATATGCGTGAGCAGAAGATTCGCGAGATGACGGATATCTATCCTGAGATTGCCGATGTTATTTTACCTCCGTTGCGTCGTGCCGAGATGCAACTCATCTGCAAGAAGCACGAGACCTACACCGATGCCGAGTTGGTGAGCAAAGTAAAAGCCAACCCCAAGGACTTCTCCGTCAACGAGCGCCTTTACGCTGCATCTGTGGCAGATAACGACAAAGACAAAGAGGCTATCTACAAAGCCATCATCAACGACAGCAAAACCGAAGGCGACTGGCGTGCATATAACGATCTCGGCGTGCTCAAACTTGATGCTTATTACAATGGTGGCAACGAGAACGATCTTGAGGATGCCATTAATTATTTCAACAAGGCCAAGGCCATTTCTCCCGATAATGGTATTGTCTTGAACAACCTTGCCGTAGCTGAATTCTTGCAAGGCAACCATGCCGATGCAAGAGCCAACTTCGAAGCTTCTCAAAAAGCAGCAGTCAGTCCAGTCAATCAAGACTATGCTTTGGGTATGTACTCCATCCTTGATGGTAACTACACCCAGGCCGCCCAATTGATGGGTAGCAAGACTTGCGACTATAATACGGCTCTTCTGCAATTACTGAACAAGGACTATAACGCAGCCAAGGCCACCCTTGACTGTGTGCAAAATGTGGATGCAAAGACAGCTTATCTGAAAGCCGTTCTTGCCGCCCGCATGAAGGACGAAGGTGAAGTCTACCGCAATCTTGCCACCGCAATCCAATTGGATCCCGCCTACAAGAAGACGGCCAAACGTGATGCCGAGTTCAAAAAGTACAAACGTACGGAAGCCTTCAAAAACCTCGTGAAATAATTATTAAGGGCGGGTTTCAAACCCGCCCTTTTTTCCATATACCCTATGACAGAAAACAGAAATATGGCCATAGCGTACGATTTCGATGGTACGCTGGCACCTGGCAATATGCAGGAGTACAACTTCATCCCTGACCTTAACATGGACAAGGGGGAGTTTTGGCAAGAAGCCAACGATTTGGCCAAGAAGCACGATATGGATGAGGTTTTGGCCTATATGCATCTCATGCTCATCAAGGCCAAAGAGAAAAACATTTCTATTCGTGAGGAAGCCTTTATGAAGTATGGCGAGAAGATTACTTTTTTCGAAGGTGTGGAGACCTATTTTGAGCGCATAAACGCATACGCCGCCTCCAAGAACATCCATCTGGAGCACTTCATCATCTCTTCAGGCTTGCGTGAGTTTGTGAAAGGCACGGCCATCGCCAAGCACTTTAAGACCATTTTCGCTTCCGGTTTCGAATACGACGACAACGGTGTGGCCTGCTGGCCTGCATTGGTGGTCAACTACACCAATAAAACCCAGTTTTTGTTCAGAATAAACAAAGGCATTTACAATTCGTATGACAACACGCTCATCAATAAGTCGATGCCCGAAGACCAACGCGCTGTACCTTTCTCCAACTTCATCTACATTGGAGACGGAGAGACTGATGTGCCAGCCATGAAAATGGTGAATCTCTATGGAGGCACGACCATTGCCGTGTACAATCCGGCATCCGTGGCCACCCCCCATCGTCCCAAATCCTCCAAAGACATTTGTCTTGATCTCATACGGCAAAATCGTGCCGACTACATTGCTCCAACCATCTATACAGAAGGCGGTGAGTTGGATATTATGCTAAAGAAGATCATTGACAAAATCGCCATGGAACAGGACCTGTTGAATATCAAGTACAAAGAGGTGAACAAATAGGAGAAAAAAGTTATCTTTGTACGTTCAATAATAAAATTGATTCAAAATGAGCCCAATAGTTTCCATTCCCATCACAATCGTTCCGATGACCCCTGAAGAGTATAAGGGGAAAGAGAAACGATTAACCATTTCATACAGTTTCTTTACTGTTCCGACGGGCAGTTTTTTGGTGGCTTCCACTACCAAAGGTGTTTGTTTTATGATGCCTGGCGACATGAAGTGGAATCCGGTGGAGACGTTAAAGAAGCATTTTCCAAAAGCTCATTTTCGTTGTCAGAAAGTGGCAATACACAAAACGGTGGCTCAGTTGCTGCGCAATCGTCCGGTTAAAGACAAAGAGTTGGTTTTGCATATATATGGCACACCTTTCCAGTTGGCTGTGTGGACCGATCTATTACAGATTCCATCGGGCAAGGTGACCACCTACCTCAACATCGCCCAACGCATAGGTAATCCCAAGGCCGCTCGTCCAGTGGGTCAGGCAGTGGGCAGTAACCCTGTGATGTGCCTCATTCCGTGCCATCGTGTTATTTGTTCCAATGGTAAACTTGGCGGCTTTAGATGGGGCGTGGAACGCAAAATCAAGTTTCTCAACAAGGAGGCTCGCTCATCCCACAAGATCAAAAACGTGTCCAACTGGGAGCCCACCCTTTTCTAACCACTATGCGCATCACTTACTTTGCCGATGTCCTGCTGCCGTTGCCGCTGCCCTCACTGTTCACCTATCGTATACCTCATGAGTTGGACAAGCCGGTGGCTTTTGGCATGCGCGTTATAGTGCCGTTTGGCCGCAGCAAGCTGTACTCCGCCCTCGTGGTGCGCGTTCACGATGAGGTTCCCAAACAGGTTAATACCAAATATATCCTAGATGTTATTGATAGCCAACCTGTTGTCTCTGAAAAACAATTCAAGTTGTGGCAATGGATGGCCGACTACTATCTCTGCACCTTGGGCGAGGTGATGGCCGCCGCGCTGCCCTCCGCCCTCAAGTTGGCGTCAGAGACCAAGATCTTGTTGCACCCTGACTTCAACGGTGACGTATCCGTACTCAACGAAAACGAGCTGCACATTGCCGAAGCGCTCACCTATCAGGAGTCGATGACCGTGGATCAGATTGCCAGAACAGTCAACATACAGAAGATATTGCCCATCATCAAATCGTTGGTGGACAAGAAAGTGGTGGTCACCGACGAAGAGTTGCGCAACCCGTACAAAGCCAAAAAGGAGACTGTTATCCGATTGGCTGACAATTATGCGGAGGAGTCGGCTTTTATGACATTGTTGGATCAACTCAACAGTTCGCAGCGTACTGTGTCGCAAGCGGACAGTTTGTTGGCCTTCATCATGGATGCCAAGTCGGAGCAAGGCTATGATTTTGCGGCGCGCGTGCCCCGGAGCAAGTTGCTCGAGTCTGGCAAGATCACCCCTTCCCGCTTACAGACAATGCTTAAAAAGGGCTATCTTGTTGCCGAAGAGGTTGTCACCTCTCGTCTAGTGGACTATTCTTCGCGCGATGAGGCCGACCATATCCAACTCTCTGATCCTCAAGAAAAAGCCTTTACCCGAATTCACGAACAGTTCAAAGATCATCCTGTGGTTTTGTTGCATGGTGTGACTGGCAGCGGCAAGACCGAGATATACATCAAACTCATCGATGAGGTACTCAAGCAGGGCAAACAGGTACTCTATTTGTTACCCGAGATAGCTCTCACCACCCAGATCGTGAATCGCTTATGCAAATACTTCGGTGAAAAAGTGGGCGTATATCATTCCCGATTCAACGAATACGAGCGGGTGGAAATCTGGGATCGTGTGCTCAAGCATGGCGATGGTTTGGATCAGACTTCCAAGTATCAGTTGATATTGGGCGCCCGTTCAGCTTTGTTGTTGCCCTACCGCGACCTTGGCCTGATCATTGTTGATGAGGAACACGATGCCTCATACAAGCAACAAGATCCAGCCCCCCGCTACCAGGCTCGCGATAGTGCCGTAGTGTTGGCTCACTTGCATGGAGCCAAGATCTTGCTAGGCACAGCCACCCCGTCTCTTGAGAGTTATTACAACACCCAACAAGGCAAGTATGGGCTGGTGGAGCTGACCCAACGGTATGCGCAAAGCAAGCTGCCCGATATCTGGGTAGTTAATATGGCGGAGGCCCATAAACGCAAAGAGGTCCAAGGTCTGTTTTCCGACTTTTTGGTCGAACAAATCGGCAAGGCCCTCGACAATAAGGAACAAGTCATCCTGTTCCAAAACCGCCGGGGCTATGCCGTAAGGATGTTTTGCAACACATGCCAGACGATGCCAACCTGCAAGTATTGCGATGTGACGCTAACCTATCACAAGCGGTCGGGACTGCTCAAGTGTCACTATTGCGGTTATGCCATCGATGTGCCGCATAGATGTCCCACTTGCAATAGCACGGATATAGAAATGAAAGGTTTCGGTACCGAGAAGGTGGAGGAGACACTGGCGGAGATATTCCCTAATGCTGTCATCGCCCGAATGGACCTTGACACCACGCGTTCCAAGAACGGATATCAGCGAATCATTAGCGATTTCGAGCAACACAAGACAGACATCTTGGTAGGAACTCAGATGGTGACCAAAGGATTGGATTTCGACAGAGTGAGTGTTGTTGGCATACTAAACGCTGATGCCTTGATTTCGTTTCCCGACTTTCGTTCTTTCGAGCGGGCATTCCAACTGCTTGCACAGGTTAGTGGCCGGGCTGGGCGCAAGGAAGTGCCGGGCAAGGTGGTAATACAAGCGTTCCAACCTCGTCATCCTGCATTGCAATATGTGGAAAGCAACGACTATTCAGCTATGTATGAGAGTCAGATAGCTGAACGAAAAGAATACCTTTATCCTCCTATCACTCGTTTGGTAAAAGTTACCCTAAAACATACTGAGGAGAAGATAGTTACAGCTGCTGCCCAGAAGTTGGCCCAACCCTTAAGGGCGGCTTTTCCTAGGCGTGTGCTTGGCCCGCAAGCTCCTATCGTATCTCGAGTACAAAACTATTATCTTGAAGATTTTTGGATAAAATTCAACAAAGATTCCCATTTGGAAAATAACAAACAGGAGCTTTTGCGCATCATTCACGAATTTCAAGAAAATAAGGCATTTAAGTCAGTGAAGATGGTTATCAATGTAGACGCCTGATTTTTTTGTATCTTTGCAGCCGTAATCACAACAATCACCTAATCCAAAAGTTGAACTGATGGAAAAGAGAATTGGAACAGTTACCGTGCTACTTTTGGACCGCACGGTCGCATCGCTGGTAAACAGCGTCATCTCACGTTATTCGGACATCATCTTGGCCCGCCAGGGCCTGCCTTTTCACGACCGCACCATCGCGGTCATTTCGCTCATTGTGGAAGGCGATGTCAACCAAATAAACGCACTTTCCGGACAGTTGGGCAAGATCGACAATGTGGAGGTCAAGGCCGTTGTGACGAAATCATAATTTTGGAAATATTATTTGGTAGGGACTCAAAATCTTGCGTCCCTACCAACCATAAAAAAACATAAAAAACACAACAATATGCAATTTCATCCTGAAAAATGTCGTATCCCCGACGAGATTGGAAAACCTTTCATCGATCCTGATGAATTGTGGGATTTTATCAACAACACCAAAAGCACGCCGGAACGCGTGCACGAAATCATCAAAAAGTCGTTGGACAAGAACCGTCTGACCTTGGAGGAAACCGCCGTCTTGGTCAACACAACCGACCCAGCCTTGGTGGAGGAAATCAAGGAGGGCGCCCGCGAACTGAAACGTCGCGTCTACGGTAATCGCATCGTGCTCTTTGCCCCGCTTTATGTGGGCAACTATTGCATCAATAACTGCAAGTACTGCGGTTTCCGCAAGTCCAATAAGGAGCAGGTACGTACCACGCTTACCGACGAAGAACTTGTGCGCAGCGTGGAGGCCTTGGAAGACGACGGACAGAAGAGACTGATCCTGGTCTACGGAGAGTCTCCGAAATACTCTCCGGAATACATCGCCCACACCGTCAAGATAACCTATGCCACCAAGAAAGGCAACGGTTCCATCCGTCGTGTCAACATCAACGCCGCCCCGTTGGATGTCGAGGGATTCCGCATCGTCAAGGAAGCCGGCATCGGCACATACCAGATCTTCCAGGAGACCTATCATCCCGAGGCCTACACCTGGTATCACCCTGCCAACACGATGAAGGGCAATTACGAGTGGCGTCTTACCTCAATGGACCGCGCCCAGCAGGCCGGCATTGACGATAACGGTCTCGGCATCCTCTTCGGCCTTTACGACTGGCGGTTCGAGGTGCTGGCTATGATCCGCCACACCAACCACCTCGAAGCCTGCTTCAACGTGGGACCGCACACCATCTCTTTCCCGAGAATAAAGGACGCATCCGGCCTCAACATCGACAAGAAATACTTTGTGGATGACGACACCTTTGAGAAAATCATTGCCATTTTCCGTTTGGCCGTGCCATACACGGGTATGATTCTCACCGCTCGCGAGGATGCCGCCTTCCGCGCCAAGGCCATCCAATACGGCATCTCCCAAATCGACGGCGGCACCAACTTGCAAATCGGCGACTATAAATACCACCACGAGGAAACCGAAAAGAACACCGACAAGCAAGAAAACCAGAACCTGCATCGTGAGCAATTCAAGATCGGAGACGACCGCAACCTCGGAGATATCATCGACGAATTGCTTGATGGCAACTATATTCCGAGTTTCTGCACCGCCTGCTATCGTTTGGGACGTACGGGCGAACACT
Source organism: Bacteroidales bacterium (assembly GCA_024685175.1). Classification (GTDB taxonomy): domain Bacteria; phylum Bacteroidota; class Bacteroidia; order Bacteroidales; family WCHB1-69; genus F23-D06. The sequence goes on along the minus strand of JAIKWD010000012.1, from coordinate 189,325 downwards.
TTATGGAGTTCAGCGTGCCGGGGTTCATCAAGCGCTACTGCACGCCCAACGCCATCCTGACGCTCAGCGAATACTTAGTCGACTACGCCACTCCCGAAGTGGCCGCCAAGGGCTGGAAAGTCATTGAGAACAACATCGTCAATGTGGACGAAAAGTTCAGAGACGAACTGCTCAAGCGCATCGAGCGCATCAAACAGGGCGAGCGCGACCTCTACTTCTAGGAGGTTTGGAAACGCAAGAAAAGTAAGGGCGGGTTTTTAATCTGCCCTTACTTTTTTGTATATTTGCGGCCCAATTTGCCAAGATGAGATATAAATTATTACTGGTTATCCTGTTCGGGACTTTATGTGTACAAGCCCAAACACCTATAGATTACTACAACGGCGCGTATCAAAAAAAAGGTCATGCGCTACGAGTAGCTCTTTCAGGCATAGTTAAAAATCATAACTCTTTATCATATAGTGCATTGTGGGATGCTTTTTACACTACGGACAGACGTCCTGACAACGGTAAAGTGTGGGATATATATTCCGATAATCCCAATGGTAATACTGCTTACTACTATAGCTTCGGTTCAGACCAATGTGGCAGTTATTCCAGCGAGGGCGATTGCTACAATCGGGAGCATTCAATACCCAAGAGTTGGTTTAATGATGCTGTACCAATGTATACAGATCTTTTTCACCTTTATCCTACGGATGGTTTTGTGAATGGAAAACGCGGTAATCTGCCACTGGGCGAAGTGGGCAATGCTTCGTGGACCAGCACCAATGGCTCTAAACTTGGCAGTTGTACAGCTGCAGGCTATTCTGGTACCGTATTTGAACCTAATGATGCCTATAAGGGTGATTTGGCCAGAACCTATTTCTATATGGCCGTGTGCTATATGGACAAGAACCTAGGTCAAGAGACACAATCCATGTTTTCTGGCGGTTCGCTCAAACCTTGGGCTCTCAATATGATGATACGTTGGCATAATGACGACCCTGTCAGCGAGAAAGAGATTGACAGAAACAATGCTATCTATGCTCTGCAAAACAATCGCAACCCGTTTATTGACTATCCCGAGTTGGTGGACAAAATTTGGGGTGACGACTCTGTCAATGCCTTCAACCCCAATGGTATAGTTGAACTTTCGTTGGCGGAAAACTGGAAAGTTTTTCCCATGCCTGCCTCTGAAAGCATTACCATAGTAGCTCCAGCAGAGATGAATGAAAATGTTGAGGTTCAAGTTTTGAACATAACAGGTCAGGTTGTGTTGTCACAAACAACTGTTTTTGAGGGAGTGTATACTATTAATTTGCCAGATATGGCATCGGGGGTGTATATTTTGAGAATGATAAGCAAAGATTTCATTTTGAACAAGAAAATCCTAAAAAAATAACAACTAAAATACTATAATATGAATCCTTTATTTCAACCTTCCGTTTATCAAAACCGTAGAGATAAACTCACGCAAAGCGTGGGACACGGTATCGCGGTGTTCCTTGGCAATCACGAGGCCCCGATGAACTATCCCGACAATACTTATAACTTTCGTCAGGACAGCGATTTCCTCTATTTCTTCGGTTTGTCTATTGCCGACATCGCTGCTGTCATAGACTTTGATGCACACAAGTCCATCATCTTCGGCAACGACTTCGAGATTGACGACATCATCTGGATGGGCGACCAACCCACCATCGCCTCTTTGGCGGAGAAAGTCGGCGTGAAAGAGACTATGCCGCTCGCCAAGTTGGAAGAGTACATCCATGAAGCCCAGCAAAAGGGTCGCAAGGTGCATTTCACCCCGCAATATCGTGGCGACAACCAGATTTGGCTCTCCAACATGACCGGCATCAACGTGAACCAAATCCGCGAAGCCGCTTCCATCGAGCTCATCAAGGGCATTGTGGCCCTGCGATCCGCCAAGGAGCAGTGTGAGATTGACGAGATGGACAAGGCTTGCGAAATCGGGGTCAAGATGCACATGGCCGTGATGCAGCGCTGTATGCCTGGTGCTTCGGAGCACGAGTTGGCCGGCTTGGCCGAAGGCATTGCATTGTCTTATGGCAACGGAATCTCTTTCCCTGTCATCCTCTCGCAGCACGGCGAGACGTTGCACAACCACTTGCACAACGGCACCCTCCAAGCCGGCAATATGCTGCTGATGGACGCTGGCGCCGAAGGACTGATGAACTACTGCTCCGACTACACGCGCACATTGCCTGTGGGCGGCAAGTTCACCACCAAGCAGCAGGAAATCTATGAGATTGTGCTCAAAGCCAATCTGGACGCTATTGACGCCGCACACCCGGGTATGTACAACAAAGAGTTACACCGCCTTTCTTGCGAGGTTATCGCACAGGGTCTTAAAGACTTGGGATTGATGAAGGGTGATGTAAAGGAGGCCGTTGAATTGGGTGCGCACGCCCTGTTCATGGTGCACGGTTTAGGCCATCAGATTGGCTTGGATGTGCACGATATGGAAGGTCTCGGCCAAATCTATGTCGGTTACGACGATACCGTCCGTCCTAGCAGCATCTTTGGCTGGGCGTCGCTCCGTATGGCCCGCGAACTGAAACCGGGCTTTGTGGTCTCCATCGAGCCAGGCATCTACTTCATCCCGCATTTGATTGACATTTGGAGGAAAGAGAACAAGTTTGCTGATTTCATCAACTACGATGTGGTGGAGAAATACCGAGATTTCGGTGGCATTCGCATCGAGGACGATCTCTTGATTACGGAGACCGGTCACCGTGTGTTAGGTCCGCATTTGCCAAAGGGTGTTGATGAGCTGGCAGAGATTATCGGACGATAATAATTTGGCAATATATTCAGAAAAATTCCGTTAAATAATATGATTTTTTATTTGTAATTATTTTTTTTAACTATTGACAAAAAATTATGAAAAAGAAAATTTTAATTATTACGGTTTTTTTCGGAATGCTGTTCACACTACAGGCTCAAGCGCCCTACAAACATAGTGTGGGCGTGTCGTTTGGCAATATGCAAGCCCTTTCATACAAGACATTTATAACGGATCATTTTGCCCTACAGGTTGACCTTGGAACAAAAATCACAACTACAACGAGCTGCATGAACTGGGGAAAATACACTGTTTATGGTCCAGATTATAATGTTATCAGTAAATTCAGTCCTATCAATATCTGGACTTTGGAATTAAATCCTAACTTCGTATATGAGGGTCATTTTGCGAAAGGTTTGTATGGTATGGTTGGCGGTGGCGTCAGTTTGGGTTATAACTGGTATCGTGGATATGGTTACACCGATGATCGTATTTTTTACGAAAATCACTCTTTTATGCTTTTTTATAACACGCCGTTTGGTAAGTTTGGCACCAATGTGCTTCTGGGACTGGAATATAAATTCAACGCTCCCGTCACATTGCAATTGGATGTCAGGCCCGGCTATGGGTTGCTATTCTATGAATCCGGCGGCCCGCTGCTCCACTACGTGGACTGGAGTGTGAATTTCGGTGTGCGATATACAATGTAGGTAGTCTATTATACGATAATTGCCGGTGATTAGCTATTGGCCATTAGACAGTAGTCTTTGGTTCATAGTTCAACGTCATAGCTCATCGTTTATAGCTCCAATCTCCCCTTCATTCCTTCCCCCATGTACCCCTCATACTCTCTTCCTCGTAATCTTACATCCCACCGTTGCGAAATACAGGATGTACGCGTAACTCACGAAAAGCAGAGCGTACGCGGCGTGCGGGTTGACCACATCGGCAATCTTGCCATAAATCAGCGGCATCACGGCGCCACCGGCGATGGCCATAATGAGCAAAGCGGAGCCGAACTCGGTATGTTCACCCAAATCGTGGATGCTCAGCGGCCAGATGGCGGGCCACATAATGGCGTGTGCGAAACTCAGACAGATGATGGCGACGATGGAGAAGATGCCCTTAGTGCAGAGTGCAACAATCACCAACAACACGGCCAGACAGAGCTGGACGATGAGTGCGTTGCGCTGTGAGATGACCTTCGGAACGAAGATGATGCCACAGAAATAGCCGATCAACAAGGCAATCAAGGCATAAACACCGAAATAGTGCGATACTTCGGTCGGGATGTTGTAGTAGTTGCCATAAGGTATCAGTGTGTCGATGGCTATGACCTCTGCGCCCACATAGAAGAAGATGGCCAAGATGCCGAGCCACAGATACGGATAGCTGAATATGCTGGTCTTCTTGCTGGAATCCTTGTTCTCTTCCAATTGTATTTCAGGTAGATGCGCCAATTTTACGAAGATGACCAAGGCGATGAGCACAGCGGTCATAATGATGTAGGGTAGGATTACGCCATTGGAGAGTTGTTGCAGCAGGGCCTCTTTCTCAGGACCAGCCGACATCGCGTTGATTTGCTCGAAGAGATGTTCCTTGCCGGAGAACAAGGCATTGTAGAGGATGAGAATACCCACCATTCCGGCGAGTTTATTGCATACACCCATAATGCTCATACGACGGGCTGCCGACTCCACCGGACCGATGACGGTCACATAGGGATTGCTGGCCGTCTGCAACAGCGATAGACCGATGCCTTGGATGAACAATCCAATCAAAAAGATGGTGTAACTACGCAGGCGTGCGCCTGGCACGAACAACATACAGCCGATGGCCATAATGATCAAGCCCAAGGCCATACCATTGCCGTAACCCGTTTTCTTCAGCACGAAAGAAGAAGGAATGGACATCACGAAATAGGCGATGTAGAAGGCGAACGGCACTAAATAGGCCTGCACCTGCGAGGTGAGTTCGCAGGAGGTCTTCATATAAGGAATCAAGATGTTGTTCAGCCAAGTGACGAAGCCGAACACAAAGAACAAGGCGCCTATCACGAACATACTATAGGCGGTGCTTTTTTTATTTTCAGTCATAGGAATTGTTATTTGATGTATTTCATTAATTCGGCCTTTTTGGCGTCATATTCTTCCTGGGTGATGATTTGGAGGTCGAGTTTTTCCTTCCATTTCTTCAATTCCTGGATGGCGGCTTCGGAGGCCATCGTCTCGGCAGAAATAGGGGTTCTAACTTCGCCTGTCTGCAGAGCTTCCTCGAAATTGGTGCAGGCAATGCCACCGCGGTTCAACACGAGGTATATTTTGCACCCGCTAGTCTTTTTGTTGGCCATATCGATGGGAAGGCACTGGATCTTCTTGATAGTGGCTACGCCGCCATTCCGGTTCGCAACACGTTCAGCACGTTCCTGGTTTTGGGCTCGCTCTGAACTGGAAGCGTTTTCCTCTTCGCCTAAAACATTTAACCAACTACCAGTCACATCCATAAAATACACATAGTATTTTCCATTTGTAGGGATGCCGTATGTGATCGTGGATCCGATGGTGTAGGTCTCGCCGTTGGAAGCCACATACTTTGTGATATTGTCCCCGGCCTTCTTACCCGTCAGTTCCAGTGCTGATTTTTGAGCCAAAATATCATCATACGTAACTGTTTGGGCAATTGAAGTGAAAACAAAAGCCATTACTATGGCAAAAAATAGTGTTTTTTTCATTTTTTACTAGATATTTTTGAGAATGGATATTTCTTCTTGGGGGTTCTCCGCCTTGAACACGGCGCTGCCGGCCACCAAGGCATCTGCACCTGCGTTGACAATGGCGGCGATGTTGTCGCGGCACACGCCTCCATCCACCTCGATGAGCGCTTCGGAACCGTTGCGGTCGATCATCTCGCGCAAGGCCTTGATTTTGTCAAGGGCGCGTGGGATGAACTTCTGCCCGCCAAAGCCAGGGTTTACGGACATAATGAGGACCATATCCAGGTCGTTGATGACGTCCTCCAACCCGGCCACTGGTGTATGGGGGTTGAGGGCCACACCCGCCAACATTCCTTCTTCCTTGATCTGATAAATGGTGCGGTGCAGGTGGGTACAGGCCTCCCAATGCACGGTCAGCATGTCTGCACCCGCCTCCTTAAAGGCGTGGATGTACCGTTCGGGCTGCACAATCATCAAGTGTGTGTCCAACGGCTTTTTTGACAGTGCGCGTACAGCCTTTACGACAGGAATGCCGAAAGAGATATTCGGTACGAACACACCGTCCATAATGTCCAAATGAATCCAGTCGGCCTTGGAACGGTTCAACATTTGGATGTCTTTTTTCAAATTGCCGAAGTCGGCGGACAAAAGCGAAGGAGCAATGATGGGTTTTACGTCCATAGGGAGGATGGTTTTTACTATTAGGCTGCAAAAATACAAAAAAAGTGGTCAGCAGTCAATCGTCAGTAGTCAGTAGTCGGCGGTCAATCATTTATGTTTTTTGTTATTTTTGCCGTTACAATTTAAAAAGATTTTTATGAAAAGAATGCGACTGTTTATCACCTTGTTTTTCAGTGTTTTGATTGGTTTTGCCTATGGGCAGGAGACCGAGTTGGTGGGAGCCAACTGTACTTCGATTATGGTGGGCTGCAAGGCATCCACGGACGGGTCCGTCATCACCTCGCACACTTGTGATTCCAAATATCGCACGTGGGTGAAGATGGAGCCAGCGGCCGATCACGAAAAAGGTGAAATGCACAAAGTATACAAGGGCACGATGCACACCAGCACGCCCAACAGTATGGAAAACGTGAAGTTGGCGGGCGAGATCCCCGAGGTGGCGCACACCTATGCCTATATGAACACGGCTTATCCCTGTATGAACGAAAAGCAACTGGCTATGGGCGAGAGCACCTTTTCTGGTCCTGACACGCTGATGAACGAGAACGGTATGTTCCTCATCGAAGAGTTGCAACGCGTGGCTTTACAGCGCTGCGACAACGCCCGCGATGCCATCCGCCTCATCGGCGAGTTGGTGGAGAAATATGGCTACGGCGATGGTGGCGAGTGCATCACCATTGCCGACAAGAAAGAGGTGTGGCAGATGGAGATCCTCGGCGAGGGTCCCGACAAGATCGGCGGCATCTGGGCGGCCCAGCGCGTGCCCGACGATGAAGTGGCCGTAAGCTGCAACGTGGCCCGCATCGGCAAACTCGACCGCAAGAACAAAGACTTTTTTATGTGCTCCGACAACGTCGAGAAGGTGGCCAAGAAGTACGGCTTGTGGGATGGCCAAGGCGACTTTGTTTGGTGGAAGGCGTTTCCGTCATCCTATTCGGGAAACAAGAACTTCAAGGAGCGCGAGTGGTACATTTTCAACGAGTTGGCCCCATCCAAACATTTTGCCTTGGATGCCGACGAACTGCCCTTCTCTATCAAACCCGATGAGAAGGTCTCCCCGCAAAAGGTGATGGAACTGTTCCGAGCCAATTACGAAGGTTGCCCCGAACTGGACCAGACCCAAAATCTGCTTTATCCCAGAAAACGCAAGACCGAAGATGGTCAAATTGTTACGGACACCGTGGTTTGCCCCAATGCCAATCCGTGGATGGACGGCAGCGAGCGGGCGATGTACAATATGTTGAAACCTGGCGCTGTGACCTTCTATAGAGGAGTGGCAATGTCGTGGTGCTCCTACTCTACCATCATCCAATGCCGCAGCTGGCTGCCTGATGAGGTGGGAGGCCTGTGCTGGTTCTCCCTTGAGAACCCAGGCCAAAGTCCGCGCATCCCCATCTATGCCGGCGAGACATCTTTACCAGCGGGATTCAATGTTTGCGGACACTTCGGCTATAACGAAAACGCCGTGTTGTGGCATTATCGCAAGGCCAACAAACTGGCCCAGATTCGTTGGGGCGCCACGAAGAAACTATTGCTGGGCAACGTAGCTCGCTACGAGGAAAAGGCCTTCAAGGAGTTGCCCGACCTGGAGAAACAGGCCGTCAAATTACTGAACGACAACAAAAAAGAGGAAGCCCAGAAGATGCTCAACCAATACACCAGCGACTTTGCCGGCGCCACTCGCCAGACGTGGGAAGAGATGGAGCACAAGTTCTGGGAGATGTTCTGGACGGGATTCTAAAAAGCAATTGACATGAAACGCTTCTACCTTGCTATCTTACTCCTCTTTATCGTTATATCGATAGTGGGGCAGGACTTGCAGCGAGGTTTCCAAGTCCCACCACAAGAAGCCCGTCCCTGCGTGTGGTGGCACTGGATGGACGGCAACGTCACCAAAGATGGCATCCGCAAGGACCTCGAATGGATGCACCGTGTGGGCATAGGAGGATTCCACTGCTTTGAGGCGGGCGTTGGATCTGAACCCATTGTGAAAAACCGGTTGGTTTATATGTCGCCCGAGTGGAAGGAACATTTCTGCTATGCCGTCGCACTGGCCGACTCGCTAGGCATGGAAGTGGCTGTGGCCAGTTGTCCGGGCTGGAGCAATACAGGTGGCCCATGGGTCAAGCCCGAACAGGCGATGAAAAAGTTGGTATGGACAGAGACTCGCATCCCCGACAGAAAAAAAAAGCGAGGAGACGAATGCGCGCATTTTCAGATTTCACTACCTGAACCTACCGCAACAAACAATTGGTATAAAGATACATACGTTATTGCCATCCGCAATAATCCGGCCGACAAGACTATATCCACCATGGGCACTGGATTTTCCATGAGAGATTCCAGACAAGCACAAACAGATACAATCCAAATTCGATTCAAGAAACCTCAAACCATCAAGGCATTGAGCATCAACGATGGCAGTCGGCGCAGCATCTGGGCGGCGCAACCTGCACCCGTCACCAAGTGGCTGGAAGTGAGCGACGATGGAAAGACATACCGTCGTATCTGCGGCATTCCCCACGGCAGCATCGAGTGGCAAACCATCGACATACCGACCACCACGGCCAAGTTTTTCCGCATTGTGTTTGACGAGCCACCCAAAGTCACGCCCAAGTTGAAACTCTACACCGCTTCGCGCATCGACCATGCCGAGGAGAAGGCGGGCTTCGCTACGCCCTCCGACCTGATGGAGCACTCCACCCCGGCGGATGCCGATGCGGTGCCGCTTTCCGATGTCCTTGACATCACGGAATACATGGCTCCCGACGGCACCTTGACTTGGCGAGCACCCAAGGGCGATTGGACCATCTACCGCTTTGGCTATACGCTAACGGGCAAGCAGAACCACCCCGCATCCAAGGAAGCCACAGGATTGGAGGTCTCCAAAATTGACGGGGAGGCCTTCTCTGACTTTATGGAGTATTATCTCAACCTCTATAAAGACGCCGCCGGCGAATTGATGGGCACTCGTGGACTTCACTATTTGCTCATCGATAGTTACGAAGCTGGTTGGGAGACTTGGTTGCCGACCATGGCGCAGGAGTTCGAGCGGCGGCGCGGCTACAGCCTGCTGCCGTGGATGCCCGTGTTGACAGGGTGCATTGTGGGTGGTGCGGAACAAAGTGAGAAGTTTCTCTTCGATTGGCGCACCACCATCGGCGAACTGATCCAAGAGAACATGTATGAGAACGCCGCACGCATCGCCCATAAACACGGCATGGAGACTTACTTCGAGGCACACGAGAACGGGCGACTCTACTTGGCTGACGGCATGTCTGTGAAATGCCAGGCCGACATTCCGATGGCGGCGATGTGGACCATCCCCGAAGGTGCTATCTATGATAACTCCTCAACTACGATGGCGCAGAGCGATATCCGTGAATCGGCATCAGTGGCGCACCTCTATGGTAAGAACATAGTGGCGTGCGAGTCAATGACCGCCAACGGCTGGTCGGGCGGTGCATACAGTTACTATCCTGGCAACCTCATGCCCACCGCCGACTTGGAGATGGCCTCTGGCGTGAACCGTTTTGTGATCCACGAGAGTGCACACCAACCCATCGATAACAAACGTCCCGGACTGGGATTGATGGGCTACGGCCAATGGTTCAACCGCCACGAGACCTGGGCCGAGATGGCCAAATGCTGGACTGACTACCTCGCTCGCAGCAGCTACATGCTCCAGCAGGGCCGCAATGTGGCCGACATTCTCTATTACTACGGCGAGGACGACGCCATCACCAGTCTCTTTGCCCACCAGCACCCCGCCATACCCACCGGTTACAATTTCGACTACCTCAACAAGAATGCCCTGTTCGACCTCATCACATACGACGGACACTATTTCACCACCCCGTCAGGTGCAAGGTATAAAATCATGATTATCAGCGATAAGTGCCGTCACTTTTCAGAACCTGTGAAACAGAAACTGGAAGTGCTGAGACAACAAGGTGCTCCCATCATTGATGAATCGAAGCAGAGCATCGCCGATGCGCTCCGAAATATCGCGCCCGACTTTCACGCTGACGATATGGCCGACCTGCGCTTCGTACATCGCACCACGGACAGTTGCGAGATCTATTGGGTGAGCAACTGCCGGAACGAGGCGCGCACTTTCGACGCAATGTTCCGTGTTAGAGGACTGAAACCGACCTTGTGGAATCCAGAAACGGGCGATGTTGCGGCCGTAGATTACGAAATATTGGAAAATGAAACGGTGGTTCATTTGGATATGATGCCGTGGGATGCGTTTTTCGTGGTGTTCGGCAACACCCCCGTAGAGACGCACGGCCGTGCGTCTCTACCATCATCATCGCAAATTCAGACCATCACCACCCCATGGACGGTGCGTTTCGACCCGCAATGGGGCGGTCCCGATTCGGTGGTTTTTCCCCATCTCATCTCCTACACCGAATCTGACGACCCTGGCATTCGGTATTATTCCGGCACGACGGTGTATACAAATCGGTTTGAAATATCCGTGAACAACCGTGTAGAGACACAATGCATTGTGTCTCTACCACAACAAAAAATCGTCCTGGATTTGGGCAATGTGGGGTGTATGGCGCAGGTGTTCGTCAATGGGAGGGAGGTGGCTACGCTGTGGCACGCGCCCTACTGCGTGGACATCACAGAGTTTGCCAAGGAAGGCATCAACGATTTGGAAATCAGGGTGGCCAATTTGTGGGTGAACCGCATCATCGGCGACCAGCAGCCCGACTGCGTGAAAAGATACACCTACACACCCGTTCGTTTCTACAATGCGGACGCACCGTTGTTGCCCTCAGGACTGATGGGGCCGGTGAGGATAATTAGGAATTAGATGAAATCCTACTCCTCCGTCTCCAATAGGAAGCTCACGGGGCGGAAGCCGTCGTTGCAGGAGATCATCGCCGAATGAGGATTCTTCATCCACCCGTCGAAAAAGTCGCCGCCGCCCGCGGCCAACTCCTTAACAAACTCCTCCATACTGCCCCACGCACTTTCGCAGAGATTGGCTGGACGCTGCCCGTTCTCGGAGACAAAGACCTGTCCCTCGCACACATCGCACGCGTGCTCGATGGGGTTCTCGTAGAGAGCCATCAAATCCGGATAGCAGGCCTTGCGAATGACCGTGATTCTCACTTTTTTCATCATGGATTGTTTTCCGCAAAAATACTAAAATGTTTAATTATCGGCTATCCGCTAATTGCTCTTTGCTATTTGCTTTTTTTCGTACTTTTGTTCCATAAAAACCTTTCTCAATGACAAATAATCTTAAATACTTTTTCTTAACCTTAATGGCTATCTTCGCCATAAATGGTTTTGCGCAAACCCGACAAATGCCTGCAAATGCGGCAATGATGAAGAGTCCCGACGGCCAGTTGGAACTCAAATTCGCCGTGGTGGACGGCAAACCCGTCTATTCGCTAGACCGGAACGGCAAGGCTGTCATCCTGCCCTCGCACCTAGGCTTCACGCTCGAATGGCGCGACGACATGGCCCATGCTTTTGTGCTGAAGGACGTTGCCCGCAGCACCTTCGACGAGACCTGGCAGCCCGTGTGGGGCGAGGAGGCCAACATCCGCAACCACTATAACGAACTGCTCGTCACCCTCGAACAACCCGTCGGCTCCGTCGAGAGTATGGACCACTCCACGGAAAAGCGTGCCACGGTGATGCAAATCCGCTTCCGCCTCTATGACGACGGGCTGGGCTTCCGCTACGAGTTCCCAATGGAGAACGCCTTGGTCTATTTCTGGATCAAGGAGGAGTTAACGGAGTTCGCGCTCACAGGCGACCATACGGCGTGGTGGATTCCCGGCGACTACTCGACCCAGGAATACAACCCTACGCAGTCGCGCCTCTCCGAGGTGCGGGCCCTGGCGCCCGACATTCGCAAGGCCGGCGGCTGGCCGCGCAAGGAATTCTCGCCCACGGGCGTGCAGACCGCCTTGCAGATGAAGACCGACGATGGTCTGTACCTCAACATCCACGAGGCCGCCGTGCTGGATTATCCCACCACCAACCTCGATCTGGATGATCAAAACTTTGTGCTGACCACCCACCTTACCCCCGACGCCCAGGGCTACAAGGGCCGCTTGCAGACGCCCTGCCACACCCCGTGGCGCACGGTGATGGTCTGCACTTCGGCTACCGAGGTGCTCCGCTCGCGCCTCGTCCTCAACCTCAACGACCCCTGCGTGCTTGACGACGTGTCGTGGATCCATCCCGTCAAATATATGGGCGTGTGGTGGGAGATGATCGCCGGCCGTAGCCAATGGTCGTACACCTTCGACTATCCCTCCGTGCGACTCGGCGTGACCGACTACGCACGCTCCAAACCCCACGGCAAGCACGCCGCCAACAACGAGAACGTGCGCCGTTACATCGACTTTGCCTCCGAGAACGGCTTCGACGCCCTCCTCATCGAAGGATGGAATGAGGGTTGGGAAGACTGGTACGGCAAACAGAAGGACTTTGTCTTCGATTTCATCACCCCGTATCCAGACTTCGACTTGCCCGCACTCAACCAATACGCCCACGAGAAGGGCATCCGGTTGATTATGCACCACGAGACCTCTTCGTCCACCATCAACTACGAGCATTGGATGGAGAAGGCCTACGATTTGATGAACCAATATGGTTACGATGCCGTGAAGAGTGGTTATGTTGGCAGTATCATCCCATACGGCGAATACCACTACAGCCAGCCCATCATCAACCACTATCATTACGCCATAGTCGAGGCCGCCAAGCATCACATTATGGTGAATGCGCACGAGGCGGTGCGTCCCACGGGACTCTGTCGCACGTGGCCCAATATGATCGGCAACGAGAGTGCGATGGGCAACGAGTTCCGAGGCACCATCAAGCCCGGCCACACCGCCATCTTCCCGTTCACGCGGTTGCAGGGCGGTCCGATGGACTTCACACCCGGCATTTTCGAGATGTATCTTGACAAGAGCGGCGGTTGGAAAGACAAGATGAACCACACCCTCTGCAACCAACTCGGACTCTACGTCACCTTCTACTCGCCGTTGCAGATGGCTGCCGACCTGCCGCAGAACTACGCCCGCTTTATGGACGCCTTCCAGTTTATTAAGGATGTGGCGGTGGATTGGGACACGAGCGTCTACATCGCCGCCGAGCCCGGCGACTACATCATCACGGCGCGGCATCCCAAGCTCTCGACGCTGAACAAGGCCGCCGAAGGGGTGGGTACATTAGCCGACGGCAAAAAGAACGTCGTGAACAGTGTGACGAAATTCGTGTATGCCCTGCCTGACAACGCCACGGCCAAAGATCTTGCCGGTGCCAAGGCGCGCGACGTGTGGTACATCGGTGGCATTACCGACGAGACCGCTCGCGATGTGGCCGTCAAACTCGATTTCTTGAGGCCCAAGACCAACTACGAGGCCGTCATCTATGCCGACGCCCCCGACGCCGACTACGAGACCAACCCGCAGGCCTATACCATCACCAAGAAAAAGGTGACTTCCAAGAGCGTGCTGAAACTGCACATGGCTCGTGGCGGCGGAATGGCCGTGTCCATAAGGGAATTGTAATCTTACAGTACTACAACTTTGGTTGTTTTGCCTTCGGTGGTACGTATATTGTACACACCCTCGGAAAGGTGTCGTAGGTCTAGCTGAGAAACGCCTGATTCTATCTGTTTTGTAAGCACGATACGACCTTGCTGGTCAATTACGGTTATGGTCGTGGCAATCCCTACCTCCACGTTATATAATCCGTCGGAAGGGTTGGGAGCCACCCGTAAACCCACCTTTTGGGAATCATGAAGGCCGCTCGGACTGAAATCTTTGCCCTCGAAAAAGTCGTGAATCACGTGCCAGTAATTGACATCGTATTGATTATCATTATAATACCAAGTATGAGTACCACCGATAACCTTGAGAAATTGGAAGTCGGTGCCACAATTATAGGTGTAATGTATAAACCGCAGGCCATCGTTATGTGTATCGGGCATTGTGTCCACATGCGGTTCGCCATTGCAACCATTAGCCGCCTTCCAAAAGTCCAAGATGGCCTCTACGCTTATGCCGAGTGCTCCGCCAAAGGCGGAAGAGTTGCCATCGTAGCCCACCACGGCATCGTTGTCACCGTGAATATGCAACATTCGCACGGGTGCAACAGGTGTCTGGGCGGCGAGGGACGTGGTGATCAAACCGCTGACCGGTGCACCGGCGGTGAAACGGTCCCCGTGCTCGATGGCCATCTTGTGCGTCATGAAACCACCCATCGAAAAACCGGTAAAGAAAACACTATCGGGATTTAAATTATACCGTAGGGTGAGGGTGTCAAGTAATGCTAACAAAAACCCCGCATCGTCAACGCTACTGGGTATGAGTCCGGCGTTCCACATATTGCCGATGCCTAGATTGCGAGCTTGCGGTACAACAATAACCCAGCCAAACTCTTCAGCCAATTGGGCGAAATTGAACTCTTGGTCGCAACGAGTGATATTGTCACCCAACCCATGCAAAAAGTACAAAACAGGAGTCTGTCCCTCCATTGATGAGGGGGTGCGTATTAAATATTGTCGTTGCACTCCTTGCCATTCAAAAGTCTCTGTCTGTGCCCAAACCGTGCCCACAGCCAGCAATATGGAACATAATGATATGATTTTCAAAATATTAAACGATTTTCTCATTATTATTGATTTTTAGAAAAAGCAAAAATAATCAATTATCATTTATTTAGTATTTTTGCGGTAGAATTTTAACTTAAAAATACCATTATGTTAATTGTTCTTATCATTATTGCAGTACTGGTCTTACTGTTTATCATCCTTTATTTCTATTACAACAACCGAGAGATAGCCCTTCGCAAGGAGAGCGAGGCCCAGCGCGGCGTTATTGAGAGCGTGCACGACACGATGTGGAAGATTATTCAACAGAAAGCCGAAGTGAGCGACAAGTATCGCGAGGCGTTCGAGAAAATCTACCCCGAACTCATCGGCGGACGCTATTCCAACGATCAAGAGAGTATGATGAAGTGGATTACGGAAGACAATCCGGATTTCGACACATCGCTCTACTCCGACCTGATGCAGTCTATCGAGGTGGAGCGCACCCATTTCCAGAATGCCCAACAGCGTATGTTGGACGTACTTCGCCAACGCGAGACACTCATCGAGCAAATGCCGGCCAAGTACTTCATCTCCAACAAGCAAAAGATTGAATACGAGGTCATTTCTTCCACTCGGACCAAGTCCGTCCAGGAGACTCGCATTGACGACGACGTAACTGTTTTTGCCAACAAGGAATAGTTTCCTATGCGTCTTTTCGCTTATTTGTTGCCGGTAGTCACCGCCATCATTCTATTCGCCACCAAGTTCAATGCAGACATTTGGTGGGTGTTCTTGTTGTTTCTCGGTGTCCCGCTCTTGATCCTCTGGATCGTGGAACTGCTCTTCAAGCATCTCAACGACGTGGAGTTTCTCAGTGCCTACGTGGTCAGTGTGGCGCACTACAACGAATGGGTGGAGCGCGTGGAGCGCACAGAGACGATCTCCGACGAAAAAGGCAACGTACGCACCAAGACCTATATCGACTATGTGACCCACCCCGAATATTGGGAACAGACGTTCAACACGGGCAAAAGGCAATTCATCAATTACAGCGAATACGAAGAGCTGTGCAACTTGTTCGGCACACCTATCCAGCATTTTGATACCTATTATTTCAACTGCGTATCCGGCGGCGGCGGTCAGGAGTGCCATTGGGACTACAACGAGATGCACACCAAGACCCTCACCTTTAGTCACCGCTACCGCAACTACATGCGTTACTCGAATTCGGTGATGCGCTTCCGGGAAGTCACACCGCAAGATGTCAAGGACAAGCACCTGTTCGACTATCCCAAACCACCCAAGTACTACGATCAGAAAGTGGTGTTGGAGCAACCCGACGTGGACTTGGTCACCGCTGACGCCCAAGAAGCCTTCCAACGACTCAACGCCTTTTGTGGGGAAAGACACGAAATCCACGTCTTTGTGCTATTGTTCGACGCAACCAAGCAGGGCGTGGAGGCTGCCGAGCTGCAGCGCGCCTACTGGGAAGGCGGCAACCAGAACGAATTTGTGGTCTGCATCGGCGTTGACAAGGACGGCACCGTGAAGTGGAGCGACGCCTTCAGTTGGATGGATGTCCCCACCCTTTCCGTGGCCACGCGACAATACCTCACCCAAAACCCGAAACTGGACCTCGTGGCTCTCGCCCAATGGATTCGGGACAACTTGGACAAGTGGAAACGCAAGAACTTCGAGGACTTCAAATACTTGGGTACCAATTTCTCGCCTGCCCAGGAAAAATGGTTTGTTACCATCTCCGTCCTGCTCTGCACCGTCGCTGTGACCCTTGCCATTATGTACGTTTAAAAAAACAACCTGGACAGGGCAAATGGGAAAAATTGACCCTAAAACGTTTGGTAGGAACAGCGCATGCGTTGTCTCTACCGCAAAATTTCGTAATTTTGCGGCCTGATTTCCAAAAACAAACGATATGAAAAACCCCAAACGATACACGATTACTTCCGCCCTTCCATACGCCAACGGTCCGGTGCATATCGGCCATCTCGCCGGCGTATACATCCCCGCTGACATTTATGTCCGATACCTGCGTAACAACGGCAAGGATGTCCTTTTCATCGGAGGCTCCGACGAACACGGCGTGCCCATCACCATCAAGGCTCGCAAGGAGGGCGTGACCCCACAGGACATCGTGGATCGCTACCATAGCATCATCAAGAAATCGTTCGAAGACCTCGGCATCTCATTCGATATCTACTCCCGGACTTCCAACCCCACGCATCACGAAACGGCCGCCGCCTATTTCAAGAAATTGCACGACGAAGGGAAACTCATCGAAAAGACCACGATGCAATACTACGACGAGGAGGCCAAACAGTTCCTCGCCGACCGCTACATTACTGGCACGTGTCCGCACTGCAAGAACGAGCACGCCTATGGTGACCAATGCGAGGTGTGTGGTACTTCGCTCAGCGCCACCGATCTCATAGATCCCAAATCGGCGCTCAGCGGCAACACGCCCGTGCTGCGCGAGACGAAACATTGGTATCTGCCTCTGGACCAATACGATCCGTGGCTTCGCGAGTGGATTCTCAAGGGACATAAGGACGATTGGCGCCCGACGGTTTACGGTCAGTGCAAGTCGTGGATTGAACAGGGCTTGCAACCCCGCGCCGTCACCCGCGACCTCAACTGGGGTGTGAAAGTGCCCTTGGAAAATGCCGATGGCAAGGTGCTCTACGTCTGGTTCGACGCTCCCATCGGCTACATCTCCGCCACCAAGGAATGGGCCGAGGCACATCACACCGACTGGCAGCCGTGGTGGAAAGACCAAGAGACGCAACTGGTCCACTTCATCGGTAAGGACAACATCGTCTTCCACTGCATTATCTTCCCCTGTATGCTCAAGGCCGACGGTTCCTACATCCTGCCCGACAACGTGCCCGCCAACGAGTTCCTGAACCTCGAAGGCGACAAGATATCCACCTCCCGCAACTGGGCCGTGTGGGCTCACGAATACGTGGAGGACTTCCCGGGCAAACAGGACGTGTTGCGCTATACGCTGACCGCCATCGCGCCCGAGACCAAAGACGCCGACTTCACTTGGGCCGACTTCCAGGCACGCAACAACAACGAACTGCTCGCCATTTTCGGCAACTTCGTGAACCGTACCGTGGTGCTCACCCACAAATACTACGGCGGCATCGTGCCCAAAGCCGGCGAGTATTCCGATTATGAAAAAGAGATCGTGGCCAAGATGGCGGAGTTCCCCAATCTCATCGGCAACTCCATCGAACACTATCGTTTCCGCGAAGCCCTGCAGGAGTTTATGAACCTCGCCCGCATCGGCAACAAGTATCTCACCGATACCGAGCCGTGGAAGAAGCAGAAAGAGGACCCCGAGGCCGTGAAGACCATCCTGCACCTGTCGTTGCAGATTTGCGCCTCCCTCTCCGTGCTCTGCGAACCGTTCCTGCCCTTCACCGCCAAGAAACTGCAACAAATCCTCAATATCGATACCAAAAACTGGCAGGACGGCGGTCGCGCCGACCTTCTGAAAGTGGGCGCCCAACTCAACCCCGCCGAATATCTCTTTGAGAAGATTGATGACGAGACCATCGCCAAGCAAGTCCAGAAGTTGGAAGACACCAAAAAAGCCAACGAGATTGCCACCGCCGAAGCAGAACCCGCAAAGGAGGAGGTTTCGTTCGAGGAGTTCCAGAAAATGGACCTGCGCGTAGTCACCGTGCTGGCAGCCGAGAAGGTGGCTAAGACCAAGAAACTACTCAAGTTGAAGGTGAACACGGGCATTGACACACGCGAGATTGTTTCGGGCATCGCAGAATACTACGAGCCGGAAACGCTCGTGGGCAAACAGGTGCTTATGCTGGTGAACCTCGCCCCGAAAAACATCAAGGGCGTGGAATCCCACGGTATGATTCTGATGGCCGAGAACGCCGACGGCGTACTCGCCCTCGTACAACCGCAAAAGCCCGTCAAAGAAGGAAGCACGGTCAAGTAGCATTTAATAATATTCCCCATAATGAAAAAAATCATCCCCTTCTTGCTGGTAGCCATCGCCTGCATAGGTTGCGACTCCAACAAGACCAAGACGGCCAATGACGAGCCGCAATCGAAAGACACCACCATCATCGCCGGCGTTTACCATTTCCAATTCGACAATTTTGAACTGTGGACGTTGCAAGACAAGCAAAACAGTATGCCCGCATCTTTGTTTCCCAACGTGGACAAGAAAATTCTGAAAGAGACGATGCCCAATGGCGAAGCCGAATCCTCCATCAACGGTTTTTTGATCAAGAAAGACGGACAATACATTCTGTTTGACACGGGTTTGGGATTGGACAACGGTGGCGTGTTGCTTGACAAGTTGATTATGCTCAATATCAAGCCCGAAGATATCACCAACATCTGCATCACGCACTGCCATCGCGACCATATCGGCGGTTTGTTGACCAAGGGGAAGGTCGCTTTTCCTAACGCGGACGTGTATTTTGCCGACAAGGAACTCAAGAGTTTTCGCAACGACGAGGCCACGCAGGCCGTGTTGGGCGCATACGGCGACCGCATTCGTCGGTTTACCGCAGGCGACACGCTTCTGAAGGACATCAAGACCATCGATGCTTCCGGACATACGCCGGGGCATACATTGTACGAAATCGGCAACTTACTGATTGTGGGTGACTTGATTCACGCCGCAGCCTTGCAGATCCCCTATCCGGAAGCCTGCGCCATATACGACCAAGACCCTAAGAAAGCCGCAGCCACCCGCAAAAAGATATACCAATACATCCGCGACAACAACAGGACAATCGCCGGAATGCACATGCCCTATGCCGCCGTTGTTGAAAACTTCGGAAGTCTAACGGGAACGTTTACCGCACAATAGTAATGGAACCATTGTATTTGGTCTCCTTGTAGTGGCCCTTGTAATAAAAAACGTAATAATACACGCCATCCGATAAATTATCGCCCGTAAAAGGATTGGTACCTACATATATTTGCGAATCACGGGAGTATGTGTCGTAGTTGTTTGCTTTGAACACTAATTGTCCCCAGCGATCATAAATGTATAATTCGTTGGTCCTATAATCATCTGGATCTTCGTAGTTAATGTCCGTGTTCAGATTGCCGATGGCGAAAACATCGTTAGAACCATCCCCGTTGGGCGTAATGATATTGGGGAAGATGAGGTCTGCCTCAACAATGACGGTGTGGCTGATTTCGGCCTTGCAATCACCTTCAGTGCTGATTGTTAAATTCGCGATATAATCACCCCATGCAGTGTATGCGTGGGTGGGATTGAAGTTCTCGGAATCTGTTTCTCCATCTCCAAAGTCCCAAAAAACGTTAAGTTGACTTGAATCGGTGATGCTGGAGGAGAGATAGGATTGGAATGTTGCCAAGCCACCATTTTCGGACATATAGATTACAGATGGGGAAAAGGAAAAATCGACTTCGGGTTGCAGATAGGTGTGAATCATATTCCATTTATAAAGAGAATCCACACATCCCTTGTCTGTTGTAGTAAGTAAGACAACGCTATAAGTACCAGGATCCTTGAAGGTAAAAATCGGGTCTTCCTCCAAGGATTGGAATACTAAGTGCCCGCCCTCATCGAGGACAGTCCACACATAGTCCATGGTAACATTGGTAGGCTCCGTCAAATTTAGGAGCTTGACATCAAGAGGTGCGCATCCGCTCGCTTCCCCGTCCACATCAAAATCAGGGAAGGGAATAGGGGAAAAACTAATATGTATAGTGTCTGAATTACTGCACCGCGATTGTGTCTGGTTATTTTGACTTATTACATCTAGAATGTAGTCGCCAGTGGTAGCTACGGAGATGTTGGGAGTATTGTCTCCCGTGTTCCAATAGTAATTGACGTCGGTCAAAGGGTAGTTGGAGACAATATGGGCTACGTCTCCATAACAAAGTTCTTGGTCGGGGCCCAAATCGGGTTTAAGAATGTTGACGATATGCAAGTACACGCTATCTTTCACCCATTCTTCATCGCAAACCATAGTGCCATGAGCTATAATGTAGTAGAGTCCAGTATCTTGGGGGGTAATGCTCTCTATGACGAATGGTGGATTCAAAAGGGTGTCGCCTGAGGGGGTGATGAGCTTGATAGTGTCCACATCGCTGGCACGGTAGGTGAATTCCACGCGTTCCCCATAACAGTAAGTGTTATTCATCAACAACAAGATTTTACCCATGGGGTTGTATCCACTGAAATAGCCCAAGGAGGAAGACATGCCGGTGTAATAGTCAAGGATACCCAAGTGGAAAGGTCCCAAGTTGTTCTTGATGACCATGACGGTTTGGGTGGGTATGAGAGATGAAAAGTCTTTGTAACAGTAAGACCAGTTGGGGTTGCTGGCCACTGGAGAGAAATCGTTGGCACTGAGCATAGTGGTTGAGTTGTTCACCGTAAAGCCTCCAATATCGCTGGTTTTCACCACAACAGAAAGTTTCATGTTGGTGGAGTAGGAGGGACGAGCATAAACAACTTCTTGTGATCCAGTACAGCCAATGGCAGGAAGCACTGTACCACCACATTCACCGTCGGAGCCGGTCAACTCAAAAACAAAAGCAGGCTTGCTTGTGCTGACTGTAGTGGCCACGGAGGGCGATTGACTAAGCATGTAAGTGTAGGAGTCATGAATGCCAAGTGTGGCTGCAGGATTTGTGTTGCCATTGATAAACACTTGCGTTGAATCGTATATGGGAGAAACGACCAGTCCTTCGAAAGCTCTACCGTTGCGGGTGGCAATGTAGAAGGTTCCCGCATATTCTATGGGAACGATTTGTTCACCGACCAGATCTTGTCCCGAATATCCGGAAAAAGAATTGCTCTCGGCGGAGTCATCGGAAGAGTTGACTGCTATGGGCTTGTTGGACACGATGCGCGTGTTTGTTAAATGAGCATTTGCTGCTGTGCTTGCCGCTTTGATGGCATAAGTCTGTCCCTGATTCAATGTGATAGTGATGGGAACATTAGCTGGCAAACCACCCAAAAGAGGTCGTGAAGGTGTGATGACCACAGTGGTGTTGTCCTCAGTAGCAACAATTTCCACGCTACTTAAAGCTTGTGGTGTGAAATTGCCCGTATTTAAAAAGTTTTGCATGGGCACCACAAACTCGGTGCCTAAGGCATTTCGTCCTTTAAGAGTATAAATCTCGCTATTGTTGGCACCCGTTTGGTAATATGCTGAAATATTGGCTGTTGAGGTGATTTTAAAACCTGTATTACAAACCGTATTATTGGGAGTGGTCTCAACTATGTTTTCTTGGGCGGTTACATCCAAAGCATAGTAACTATATGGATTTAAATTAATAGTAATAGGGGTGAAAGAGGGATTGGCAGGTTGGGATATGACTACCGTTGCAGGGTTGCTGAATGAGGTTACACAGAAAGTCATGGGGTTATGCTGGTGACCTGCTGTAATATCAGGAGCTGCAAACCAAAATAAATCGTCAATCTGTGCATGTGCAACGAAGATTGTCAAAAGAAAAAATAAAGTGGGGAAAAATCTCTTCATAAAAAAACACCCAATCAAATCGCTGCAAATATACAAAACTTTTTGATAAAAGCATTTATGAAGTATGTTATATAAAAAACAAAAACTTCCGTGCACCCGCCTAGGTTAATGGCTATGATTCGGCGGATGCAGCGGAAGACTCAAAGAACGTATTTTATGGCTTAGTTCCTTTTTTTACTGAATGAAGCGTAAATATCCCCCATTTTGTCGACGGCTTTGTATAAAAGGTCTTCCAAACTGAAGGATTCGTTGTGTAGAAACGACACCGTGGATGGCAGATACAGGGTAGAGACCACCTTGCATCTGTTTTCGTTGTAACGGCCATTGCGCAGGGAAACCTCGAGTTTCGGACTGCCATCCTTTGCGGCGAGGGCTTGTACGTTGTCCACTTCTCGCTTGGCCGCTTCAGGCGTGGAGCCATAACCCTCCATATGGACTTCGCAATGAATGTCCTTGTCGCTCGAGCCCTTGACAATGACATTTCCCACGCCTTTCAACTTGAAACTATTGGTCGTGTTTTTGAAATTCACTTTTAGTATTTTCGTGTATTTGGCCTTGTCTGATTGCGCCTCGGCATTGGCCACCGTGAAGCATAACACCAATACAGTGGCGATAAGTGGCATTAGTGTGGATAAGAAACATCGTTTCATAACCGTGTCTTTTTATCGGTTAGAAAATCTGGAAACCAATCTCCCACTTCGGCAGGTCGTTGCCCTGTTTCATAATCGAGGTGATGCGATATTGTCCATAGATGGCTAAGAAGTTGGTAAGACCCAAGCGCATGCGCACACCACAATTCAGTTTCTTGAGGTTGTCGTAGTTGTAGTGTTTGATGACATTGTTGTTCACAACATCGCCTAATTGTGTCTTGTATTTCAGACGACTGCCCGTAATCCAATCCCCGTACACGCCCAAATCCACATAGAGTTTCTGCTTGGAAATATGGGTCAGCACGAAACGTTGGTGGAATTCCAGGTCGAATTGAGAGGTCTTGAAGTTGTATTTCTTGACAGTGGGCGTATAACCATAGTAGATGTGATCTTCGGGCATTGCATACCAAGACGAACCGAAGCCGATACGGAAGCCCAAACCATACACTCGGGTGAGTTGCCAATGGTTGACATAACTGAAAGAGAAGGAGCGGGAGTGACGGTCGGCACGATAGATGTCTTCGGTGGGCGACCACATCGTCGGGATCATGAAAGAGGCATTGAGCACCAATTCACCGTTGTATTTGTTGCCTTTTCTGGTGTAGATGTTGCGGGTGGGCTTGCTGCCACTAATACCGTGAAACTCATTGGAATAGTCCAAGGTGTCGGATACGATTTGGGCGGTTTTCTCGGCTACCTTATCCTTGCCTACCACATATTGCGCATATTGGTCGTTGTACCAGATATTCACGGTCTGTCCTTCCGTCAAATCGTACTTGGAGATGGAGAAAGCGGCATTGGAGTCAATGGGAGTGTCCTTGAACCATCTCACAAAATAGTCCTCCAACGAGCCGTCACCGTTTTGGATGTTGTAAAACAGTTTGCGGTTTTCCGTCGGGTTGACGGGTACTACATAGAGATTATCGGCATTCTCGGCCAAGTCGAAGGAATGCTTGGGCTCGGCTTTCTTCTTGTCGGTGAAATAGCCGGCTTGGGGCACGCCGTAGCCGAATGCATAGTCGTAATAGGGATAGTGGTTGCCGGACTTCTCAATTTCCTCAAGCAGTTGGGTGGCGGTCCACTCTGGATGCATCTGTTTGACGCAGGCAGCGAAACCGGAGACCATCGGAGTGGCGAACGAGGTGCCTTGAGAATAACTGTAGTTGCCGTTACTTTGGGCCACCATATCGTAGCCGCAGGCCACCACGTTAGGTTTGCGACGGCCGTCGGCGGTGGGACCGAAAGAGCTGTAACTCTCGATTTCCTCCAAAGAACGCACGGCTCCTACGGAGAGCACACCATCGGCATCGGCAGGCGTGACGAGCATCTTCCAATCCTTGTCAGTGCCCTCATTGCCCATAGCGGTGCATACCAGAATGCCCTTGGAAGCGGCTGTGCTGGCACCCTTGGCCACGATGGAACTACGACCATCCATATCTTTCAGGTCGTGCAACTGGATGCCGTATCCGAGTGAACTGCTCACAATGTGTGCACCGTTCTGGTCGGCCCATTCCAAGGCCTCCACCCACCATATCTCCTCTTTCTTCTTTTCGGCCTCTATTTCCGTACGGGCCAGAAGGAACTCTGCGCCAGGGGCCAGACCCAACATCGTGGTGTCGTTCATAATGCCGGCAATACAACTCAAGACCATTCGGCCGTGCGAGTTGTTGCAGTAGACATTCTCCTTATTGCTGGCGAAGTTCCAGGTCTTGATGATCTGATGGTTGTCGCGCAAGTGCTTGAATGCAGGATGCGTGTCCACATCGGGAAAGCCACCGTCGAAAACGGCGATGCGCACACCCTTGCCGTTGATGTTGTTTTTTTGGAACTTCTCACCTTGCATCAAGGCAATCTGATTTAACTCGGCGTCCAGCAACTTGTCGGCAAACTCGGCTGGTGTCTCCGTCATGACGGCTTCGGTGGCAATCAATTGCGTGCGGGCCACAAAGGGAAGGGCCTCCACTATACGAATCTGCTCGTCGGTGGCTGTCACGGCGACGGCATTCAACCAACGGGATGTGCCCACATACTCGGTGGTGAGATTTTGCACCTCATCGCTGTACTGGCCGTTCACGGGATAGTTGGTGATGTCGTACAGGTCGGCACCGCAAGCATTGTAACGCTCAATAGCCTTCGCGTCGAAGTATTGATAGGGATTAAAATGAGTGTTGTTCTTGTCCGTGAAGAACACCCAATAGGTGTTTTGGGCGGACATTTGGAAAAATGCCATAACCAAAATGGCGAGAATGGAGAACTTTTTCATTTTTATTGATTTAATTGATTAATAATTTCATTGATGTCAATATCCAACAGTTTCATATTCTTCAAGAAGACGGGAACTTCCTCTTCCATAAAGCGCTTTTTGCGGATTTCCTTGATTTTCTCCACGGCGTTTTCCGTGACAAAGAAGCCAATGCCACGCTTGTTGATAAAGATGTCGTTGTTTTGCAGATAGTCGTAGGAGCGCATCACGGTGTTGGGGTTGACCTCAAAGGTGACGGCCAACTCGCGCACCGACTTTGCCTTGTCGCCGGGCTTCCAGGCAGAGGTCAGAATCTGCTCGAACACCCAGTCGACAATCTGCATCCAGATGGTTTGCGTATTGTTGAAATCCATATTAGGCCTCCGTTTCTTTTAGTCTTAAAAAGCTCATCGCATAGAAGAATACAATAACGAGCGATCTTAATATAATATTGATTATTTCTTCACCATTTTTGGGTGTCTCGTTGGGTGAGACAGAGGAAGGAAAAGAATAAGCTATGTCCGAAAGACCAGTGTGAAGGGTTAAATGAGCGTTGGCCCATAAAGTCAGCACGGCCAAAACTCCAATGACGACGAATGCCAAAAGAGCCATTCCGACCGTGCTCAAAGTGGCACGTCTGCGGAAATAGATACATCCGAAAAACATCACGGAGAGCAACATGTAGAGTAAAAATATCTTTTTGCCCAAATTGATATACTTGAAATGAGACATATAATCTCCAAGATAGGGTAATCCATACCATTTCAATGCAAGGAATCCCAAGGAGTAGCCAATGAAAACGGATAACAGCAAGAAGAAAGGGGCGTACAGATTCACCAAAAACATATTAGCCACTACCTTTTCGCTGTTTGTGGCGGGTATCATCAGGTAATGGATACTCTTGGAATTGCCATACAAAGAATTGAACACTCTCTCCGGGAAAATGAACAGCATAATGACAAACACTATGGCGATGGTGGGGTATATCGTATGGATATTCATCATAATCGCCATAAGAAATGTAATGGCTGCCATCATTATGAAGGTCCAAATAAAGTCGCGCTTCCAGTTCTCAATGAAATATGCGCGCAATAGATTTTTTATATTGTTGAGATTCATAGTCTTGAATTTTAAAGGTTTTTAACGGAAAAAGTGGAGTCTTCTATGATTTCCACATTCATCGTGGAGGTTTTTACGGGAGTGGTTGTCAAGTCGATATATTCTTCCGCTTTCAATCTTTCCGGATGCTTGTGATACGTGATTTGAAAATCCAAGGTAATACCCACCACAAAAAAGATGACCACAGCCAGGGCCACTATGCATAATATTCTATTCGTATATTTTTTCATAATGTCTTATTTAAAAAGGTTGTAGAAAGATTCTTTGTCGGTCATTGCCGCATTGAACAGGAGCTCGAGATCGAGACTGGAGTCAATGTGTCGGTCGTTCGTTTTGACTTGGTAGATGCCGCGCGGGGTCTCTTCCGCATAGAGCAGTTTGCCTTCGGCGGTTTTAGTGTTGTCCACATCGAAGAGCAGTTTGTCCGTGATGTCGAAAGTGGAGGCGTTGAGCACGATGTGACCGTTGTCGAGGATGGTGACCATATCGATGAGACTGTGCAGGTCGCGCACCTGATGGGTGGAGATGACGACCAATCGGCTGTCGTCGGCCACCGAAGCCATCAACTGGCGGAAAGCGCTCTTGGACGGGATGTCAAGGCCGTTGGTCGGCTCGTCCATAAACAGGATCGAGGTGTTGGCGGCCAAAGAGAAGGCGATGAGGACCTTCTTCTTCTGTCCGTGAGAAAGCTTGTCCAGAAACCCGGTTTCGTTCTGCAGTTCCAGCACGCGCATATATTCGTCGAACTGTGCTTCGCTGAAGTTGGGGTAAAACGGCGCATAGGCATTGACGAATTGGCGAATCTTGACGTGCGGCACGTACATCTCCTCTTGCAGGAAATAGATGTCGTTCAAGACATCGGCCTTGCGCAAGGTGGCGTTCTCGCCCAAGATGGTGGCCGTTCCTGCGTTTGGGAAACGCAGGCCCGCCATTATCTTCAAAAGCGTGGTCTTGCCCGCCCCGTTCTTGCCCAACAAACCATATACGTGGCCGGGCTCCATCGCCAAGGTCACATCCTCGAAGATGTTATGGCCTTTTCTATAACCAAATTGTATGTTTTGCAATTTTATCATAGTTATATATATTAAATTTTACGTTCGTGTTTTAGTTGTTTAGTGTATTAGTGAACTATAACACCGCAAAAATACAATATGTTTTTATTTTTCATCTACTTGATGAAAATTTTTTCTTCCTGAAAATCAGAGTGTTATAAAATATGTTGTTTTTTTCTTCTCTTTTTGGGGTGTTTTTTTCGGAGAAAAAAGGGAGAGAAGATTATTTTCTCCTAAAATAGATTTCCATCGGTACGCCACTAAAATCCCAGTTTTTGCGAATCTGGTTTTCCAAAAAACGCTTATAAGAATCAATAACATACTGTGGCAGGTTGCAGAAAAAGGCGAAAGTGGGATAGGCTACGGGCAACTGTGTCACGTATTTGATGCGGATGACCTTGTCCTTGTTCATTGGGGGAGGCGTATTTTGGATGATGGGCAGCATCACGTTGTTGAGTTCGGAAGTGGAGATCTTGCGTGTGCGGTTTTGATAGACTTGAATGGCTGTTTCCAGAACTTTGTAGATGCGTTGTTTTTCCAGGACGGAAGTAAAAATGATAGGTACATCGTTGAAGGGAGCAATTCTATTGCGGATAAGATCTTCGTATTCCTTGTGAGTATGATTGTCTTTTTCAATCAGGTCCCATTTGTTCATCACCACGACAACTCCTTTATGGTTGCGGGCGGCAAGGCCGAAGATGTTGAGGTCTTGTTGGTCGAAGCCTTGCGACGCGTCGGCCATGACGATACAGACGTCTGCATTCTCAATGGAGCGTACAGCGCGCATGACGGAGTAGAATTCAAGGTCTTCTTCCACCTTGCTCTTTTTGCGCAGACCGGCGGTGTCTATGAGGTAGAAGTCGAAGCCGAAGTTACGATAGCGGGTGAATATGGTGTCGCGTGTGGTGCCAGCTAACGGCGTCACGATGTGTCGGTCCTCGCCGAGGAAGGCGTTTATGATGGACGATTTGCCAACATTAGGTTTGCCCACGATGGCGATGCGAGGCAGGTCGTCGGGCAGGTTGTCCTTGTCCTTGTTGAAGTGTTTCACCACTTCATCCAGCAGTTCGCCAGTGCCGCCGCCGGAAGCTGCAGAGATGGGGAATATCTGGTCCACGCCCAAGGCGTAAAATTCGGTATAGTCAAAATAGTTGCTGGGACTGTCAATTTTGTTAACAGCTAAGTAATAGGGTTTCTTTGAGCGCCGGAGCATCTGTGCCACCTCCTCGTCCAACGGGGTAAGGCCTTCGCGGCCATCCACCATAAAGACGATCACGTCGGATTCTTCAATGGCCAATTGCGCCTGCTTGCGGATCTCCTTCTCGAAGATGTCGTCGGAACCGACCACATAACCGCCTGTATCTATGACGGAGAAATCGTAACCGTTCCAGTCGGATTTACCATAATGGCGGTCTCGGGTCACGCCTGCCACGGAATCCACAATGGCCTCTCGCGCCTTTATCAATCTGTTGAACAGCGTGGACTTTCCTACGTTGGGCCTTCCTATGAGGGATAAAATGTTGGACATATTTGGATGTTGAATTGTTAAACTGTTTAACTGTTGATTAGTTGATGAACCTTTAGTAGAGAATATTCTTCGCCCTCACTAACTCACTATTCTCTAACTCCTAATTCCTAACTCCCTACAGCACATTGGCCAGTTGTTCTTTCAGTTTTTCGAGTTCGTCTTTCATACGGACCACGATTTGTTGGATGTTGAAGTCGTTGCTTTTGGAGCCGAGGGTGTTGATTTCGCGGCCGCATTCTTGGACAATGAAGGCGAGTTTCTTTCCGTTGGCTTGGGGTTCGTTCATCGTGTCTAGGAAGTAGTTACAGTGCTTGCGAAGGCGTACTTTTTCTTCGGTGATGTCAAGTTTCTCGATATAGTAGAAGATTTCCTGTTCCAGGCGGCTGGGGTCGTATTGGGTCTTCGTGGATAATTCTGCGAGGGATTTCTCGAATTTAGTGCGCAGGGTGGAGATACGGGTTTCTTCGTAAGGGGTTACCTCATCGATCATATCGCGGATGAGGCAGATGCGTTTCTCAAAGTCTTTGGCCAGTACAGCACCTTCATTGGAGCGGAAATCGTTCACTTGTTTGCATGCATCAAGGATGGCGTTTTTAACGGTTTGCCAGAGTTCGTCGGAGAGTTCCTCTTGTGGGGTGGAGATGACGTCGGGCATTCGGAGCACTTGCAGGAATATATCGCTAGGCACGGGGTTTTGGAGTTCTGAGGAGAGGGTAGTGAGTGCCTCGTAGTACGATTTGGCCAGCGTTGTGTTGATGGACACGGTGGAGGCTGCGTTTTTCTCTATGGAGAGGTTGAAATCGATCTTGCCGCGTTCCAGTTCGTGGGAGATTATGGAGCGAATCTCGTTCTCGTTGTTGCGGAAAAGCGGGGCGATGCGCGTGTTAAGGTCGAGTTGCTTGCTATTGAGGGTACGAATCTCGATGGTGATGGACTTGCCTTCCGCGTCGATGGCGGTACGTCCGAAGCCGGTCATGGATTTAATCATAGTGTCAGAGTTTTGGTGCGGCAAAAATACAAAAAAAAGGCAGGCCGCTGGGGTCTGCCTTGAATATTAGTGCGTTAAGTCAAATTAGTTGTTGGTTGCTTTCTTACCAGCAGCATAATTGATCTTAAGGGCGTTGTTCTTACGAAGTTCCTGTTTGATGGTGTTCACATAGCGCATTTGAACATCTTTGTCAACTTTCAGGGAGAAGGTCAGCTTGTCGCGGTCGGCGGCATCGCGGGATTCCTTTTCGGTACCGATGAAGTCGCGAACGTCGGAAACAAGTTCTTCAGCCTTAATGGTTTGGTCGTTCAGTTGCACGGAAACCTCGCCAGGGGGGAGGGTGTTCTCGTTCGGATTAATAGGCTTGCCCACGTAGATGTTGGCAACGAGAGATTTCTTCTCAAGTTTTTGAATTTCAGTTGCTTGTGGAGCAGTGAAATGCACCTTTAGGGAGGCCTCACGCATGGTGGTGATCACCATGAAGAAGAACAAAAACATGAAGATAATATCGGACATGGAACCCATATTGAGTTCCGGAGTCTCTTTCTTTCCGTTCTTTTTAAATCTAGACATAATCTTGAGAATTTTTAAAGATTATTGAGCTGTGCTTTTGCTATAGTCCATTGGCGGAGCTTCGGAGATACTCATTGGGATGGCGGCGGTAACGGCTCTTTGGGCGGCAGAGTCGAGGGCGTTGTACTTCTTGCCGAAATATTGCAAGGAGGTTTCATCGCGCAGCTCGTTAACAGCGCGTTGCAACTCGTTCTGCACTTGAACGTACATGTTGTAGCTCGTTCCCTGGTCATTGGTCAGAGACACAACGCCTTTGGATACGGCAAAATCGCCGATGCCGTCAATAGGTTTGCTCACCTTTTCGGGAAGGGAAGGATCGTTGGTCGGGTTGGAGAAGAACTCCTTGGCTTTTTCCTTCAGTTCCGAAACGGGGATCACTTCGCCATTAACAGAGATCTGATCCAGATAGTTCACCAACACATTTAACACGTTACGTTTGTTAATGTCGGCTTTCATCTCCGGGGTGTCGTCCGTTTTTGGAGGCGGAAGTTTACGAGGAATACCTTGTTCGGTATTGATGGAGGATGTCAACAAGAAGAAGGTCAACAGCAGAAATGAAATATCTGACATTGCACCTGTGTTTAATCCCGGGGTTTTTCTATTGCTCATGTTATTTTCTATTTTTAACGGCGCTGATGATGGCCGTAACGAGGATGGCCAGCAAAGCGCTGAACAAACTACAATACAATGTAAATGCAGCGGCATTCACCATCTTGAATCCTGTGGAGGAGAGACCCATCTTGATAGCAGACGGTGTCAAAACCGGTGAGCCGATGATGTAGCCGATGAAGACGATAAGGGCGAACAAGGCCAGCACAATCAAAATCTTGTAGGAGGACTTGAAGTTCTTGAAGATCTTGATCACGGCGAAGAATAACATCAAGAAGATTGCGAAACCGCCCAATACGTAAGCGAGGATGATGAAAACGTTCTGGAGTTTAGCGTTGGACTTGAAACTCTTGAGGTCGTTCTGCAAATCCTGCAGGTCGGTGGCTTTCTTGTTGGCAGAAGCCGAAGCGTTGATTTGATCTGCACGAGAAATCAAAGAATTAGCTGCCTTCACATAGTTGGTGGTGGACAGATAACTCTGTTTCAAGTTGAAGTATTCTTCATCAATCTTATTGATAAAACCTTCAAGATCCTTGAAACTCTTTACGGCATTGAAACCGTCAACATATTCTTTCTTCTTGTCGCATTTGGCGAAAAGAGTCTCGGCGCGTGTCGGGAAATCAGCCTTGTATGCCTCGAAGTTGTTCTCGTCCAAACCTTTGAGGTCCTGTAGGAATGTGTAGAGAATGTCCTTCTGAAGTTGCACAGCTTTCAAAGAATCGTTGATGTTCTTAATATCGTCTTGGTATTTGGTGACCAATTTGGGAAGAGACTCGGGGGTTGCAGTTGCCAATTCGTTCAGCATCGTTGGATTCTGAGCTTGGACCAGTTGAACTTGGATGTAGTTGTCTTTCTTCTTATCGTCAAATCTAAAAGAGAAGATAAGAGCGATAAGGCAGACCAAGATTGCAACTGCAAATATCGTGATTTTAATGATTCTATCTCTCATTATAATATTGTATTTATAATAAATACTCAATGATTAAAGTGTGGATTATTTTTTGTTCTTCACCAAGATATCCATGAAGGAAATGGTGGCGTCTTCCATGTCGTTGACGATGCTATCCACCTTGGTAAGGAGGTAGTTGTAGAAGACTTGAAGGATCATGGCGGAGATCAAACCGAACACGGTGGTCAAAAGGGCCACTTTCATACCGCCAGCCACAATGGTCGGGGAGATATCACCAGCGCGCTCGATATCATCGAAGGCTTGCACCATACCGATCACAGTACCCAAGAATCCCAAAGAAGGAGAAAGGGCGATGAACAAGCTGATCCAGGTGAGGTTGGTTTCAAGTTTGGCCATTTGAACACCACCGTAGGAGACGACGGATTTCTCAACGGATTCGAGGCCTTCGTCATAGCGGTCGAGACCTTGATAGAATACAGCGGCAAGGGGTCCCTTGGTGTCGCGGCAGATTTCCTTGGCTTTCTCAACACCACCGTTTTGGAGAGCGTCCTCAATCTTGGTCAGCAATTTCTTGGAATTGACAGAAGAGAGGTTGAGGTAGAATATACGTTCGATCACGAAAGCGAGACCGAGGATCAAACAGATGAGCACCGGGGTCATCCACGTTGCACCACCCTGGATGAATTTGTCTTTCAAGGTGTAATGAAGTCCGTGGCTCTCGGCATCGTCGGGATCTGTAGAGAGCTCTGCTTGAGCAGCGGCTGGAGTGGCAGCGCTGTCAGCTACCTGCTCAGTGGTCGCAGCTTTGTCTGTTTTGGTTTCATTTGCAGCGAATGTTGCGTTTGCAATACCGAAGGTAAAGAAACCTAACACGGTAAGGAATGAGACTAATTTTTTCATAATAACTTTACGTTTAAATTTTTGATTGATTGATAATTATATTTGTATCTTCTTGTATTATATGTTTTTTCGTTAAACTTATGCAACATCAAATCGTCTGTTACCACGTGGATTTTCCACTCCATAATTTAAGGGTGTAAAAGTACATTTTTTTTTAAGACGATTGATAAATTTTGTCTATTTTTTTTCCAAATACAATTTTTTGTTTTTTTAAGAGTTTGCATATTAAAAAATTTATATTTTTGCGAACTTTTGAAAAGTAACGTTAAAACCTTATTAATAACTTAAAAATCAAAAAAAAATGAAAAAAGCATTAGTAGTAATGGCAGTTGCCGTTTTAGCCGTTGTTTTCAACGCCTGTGATCCTCAAGTGAAAACCACTACCGATTATTTGACCGGTGCTAAGAATGGTTGGGTTTTGAGCGCAGCCACTTCCAGCCCTGCTTACGTAATGGAAAATGGTGAGCTCGTTACCGACCTCATGAATGGTGGTTTCCTCTATGACTATGAGTTGGATGACATCATCGCTTTCACCGCTGAAGGCGTTCAGACCATTGATCCTGGTAAGAATGTTGATCCTGAAGGTCACGGCTATCAATCTGTTGTTTCCTATCTCTGGCACCTTGACCAAGCCAACGAAGAATGGATTTACATGCAAATCCCGTTCTTCTATGATGACGTTCAAGAATATTGCCACATCCTGAACATTGATGAGAATCAAATGACCCTCAATTGCACGATTAACGATGACGAACCTAACACCAAAGGTACTTATACCTTCAACTTGGTTTACGTTCCCGCTAAGTAATTTATTATCGTAACTAACCTTTTAAATTATCAATAAAATGAAAAAATTATTTTTAGTCTTACTTTGCGCTGGCTTGTTCGTAGCTTGCGGTAACAAAAACAAAGATGCTGAACAATGTGCTGATACCACTGCAGCTGAGGTAATCGCCGAACCTGCTCCGGTTGAGGAACCTGTAGTTGCTGAAGAAGCTCCCGCTCAAGAGCAAGCTGCTCCTGCAAAGCAAACCAGCAAACCAAAACAAACTGTTAAGCAACATGCTCAATCAGCTGCTGAAAACGTAGCCAACACCGCTATCGACAAAGCTGAGAGCGAAGCTACTCAACAAGTTGTTAACACTGGTAAGAAAAGAAGATAATTTATCTTCAACCAATATGAAAAAGGGCGACCATTTTGGTTGCCCTTTTTTTGTATCTTTGCAGCCCATTGACAATATAAGTTATTAATCACATAATAAAACTCTTAATGATGAAAAACACCCCTATTCCCGCAGAAGTCGTAGACAAAATTGTAGCTGAAAGCGGTATCAAGGAGGTCGGCAAGGCTTCCATCCGCGAAGTAAAACGTCTGATTAACCAAATTGAGATCGAGAGCGGGAAGGAGTTCATCCGCATGGAAATGGGCATCCCCGGCCTTCCCGCCTGCAAAGTGGGCGTGGAAGCCCAAATTCAGGCCCTCAAGAACGGCGTCGCCGCTCTCTATCCCGACATCGAAGGCATCCCCGACCTCAAGAAAGAGGCCGCCCGCTTTGTCAAGAATTTCATCGACCTTGACGTCAATCCGGAAAACTGCATCCCCACCGTGGGTTCCATGATGGGCGGTATGGCCGGCTTTATGACTTTCGTGCGCTGTCGCAAGGGACGCGACACCACCCTCTTTATCGACCCCGGCTTTCCAGTACAAAAACAGCAACACCGCGTGTTGGGCCTCAAATACGAGACCTTCGATGTCTATAACTTCCGTGGACAAAAACTCAGAGCCAAACTCGAGAGTTATCTCCAAAAGGGTAATATTCACACTATTATTTACTCTAACCCCAACAACCCATCTTGGATCTGCTTCACCGAAGAGGAACTCCAAATCATCGGCGAGTTGGCCAACCAATACGACGTGTTCGTTTTCGAAGATCTTGCCTATTTCGGCATGGACTTCCGCAATGACATCTCCAAGCCCGGCGTTGCCCCGTTCCAACCCTCAGTGGGCAAATATACCGAGAACTACGCCCTGCTGATTTCCGGCTCCAAGGCCTTTAGTTATGCTGGTGAGCGTATCGCCATTATGGTGCTTTCCAACAAGATGTTCAAGCGCGAATTTCCCGACCTGATGCCCTATTTCCGTATGACTCAACTCGGCCGCGCCATCATCTACGGTACGGTGTACGCCATCAGTTCCGGTGTGGCACACTCCGCCCAATATGCAATGGCCGCTATCCTCAAGGCCTGCAACGACGGCACCTACAACTATCTGGACGATGTTCGCGAATACGGCGAGAAAGCAGCCATTATGAAGAAGCTCTTTACGGACAATGGATTCTATATTGTCTATGACAAGGATGGAGAAAAGGATTTGGCTGATGGTTTCTATTTTACCGTGGCCTATCCCGGTATGACCAGCGATGAACTTCTCCACGAGTTCCTGTACTACGGCATCAGTGCCATCTCCTTGACCACGTGCGGCAGTGAGCGTGGCGAGGGTCTGCGCGCCTGTGTCTCCCTGACCCCGCGCCGCCAGTTCCCGTTGTTGGAGGAACGCCTCAAGATGTTCAAGGCGAATCACTAATCTTATTGAGAAATGAGAATAAAGGGGACTCGGAAGGGTCCCCTGTTTTTTTACAAGTCGCGAAAATCAAACACCACCGGAATATAATTCTCTTACAAGAAGTGATTTTTTGTACCTTTGCATATCCAAAAACATCATTATGGGAAATATTAAAGACCTTTTCAATTCCGCCGCCTACAAGGCTTTTATGAAAAAACTTTTTATTTATGCATTGATTATCCTTATTTTAGGAATTGTGTTTTTGTTGTTTAAATGGCATGGCGGCAACATCTTAACGATAGTCGGAGGTGCAACGCTCGTTATCTTGGCCCTTTTTACACTTTTGGGAAAAATCGTGGGATAACAAGACAGCTGCTCGCCATTCACTAATCATAAATCACAAATATGACCAAGTTTGACTCTCTACCATCCCCGTGTTATATTCAATCGGAAGAAGCATTGGAAGCCAATCTGCAGCTGCTGAACCTCGTGCAGCAAGAAGCGGGCGTTTCCATCATCTGCGCATTGAAAGGATACTCATTCTGGCGTTCCTTTCCTCTTATCAAGCAATATCTGGCCGGCGCCACCGCTTCCTCGCTCAACGAGGCGCGACTCATCGCCGAGGAGATGTGCTGCGACGCACACACCTACGCCCCCGTGTATCTGGAGGAGGAGTTCGGACAACTGCTCATCTATAGCAGTCATTTGACATTCAATTCGTTAAGTCAATGGGATAAATATCGCGCGCAAGCGCTCGCCAGTCCCAAGCGCGTGAGTTTCGGCTTGCGTGTCAACCCCGAATATTCGGAAATAGAGACTGACCTTTACAATCCCGCCTTACCTGGCTCGCGTCTCGGCATTCTGGCCGAGGGTATGCCCGCCGACCTGCCCGAAGGCATAGAGGGCCTGCATTTCCACGTGCTCTGCGAGAACGACAGTTTTGCCCTCGAGCGCTGTCTGGAGGCGTTTGAGCAGCGATTCAGCCACTACATTGACCAGTGCAAGTGGGTGAATATGGGCGGTGGTCACCACATCACGCGCGCCGACTACGACATTGCGCATCTGATTCGAGTCCTCAAGGATTTCAAGGCCCGGCATCCCAACGTGCAAGAGGTCATCCTCGAGCCCGGTGAGGCTGTGGGTTGGCAAACTGGTGTGCTCACGTCCACGGTGGAGGACATCGTCGTGAACAAGGGCATCAAGATTGCGATGCTTAACATCTCCTTTTCATGCCATCTGCCCGACTGTCTGGAGATGCCTTACAAGCCCACGGTGCTCGGTGCCACAGAGCCGACGCCCGATAGCAAGCACGTCTATCGCCTTGGCGGGTGCTCGTGCTTGGCCGGCGACTTCATCGGGATGGGCGACTTCGCCTTTCCAGAGCCGTTGGAGCCCGGCGATCGCATTGTCTTCGACGATATGATTCACTACACGATGGTAAAGACCACCTTCTTCAACGGCGTTCACCATCCCTCCATCGGTATGATTCGCAAAGACGGCGAGTTTGAACTTCTTTCGGTGCCAGGCGATTACGAGTCCTACAAGGCAAAATTGGGATGATGGAGTATAGTTTCAAGAAAAGGACCAAGGAGGGGAAAGAGGAGGTCTTCGACCCTGTCCGACGCAAGTGGGTGGCACTTACCCCGGAAGAAAATGTGCGTCAACAGCTGATCTTGTTTTTTCTCAATGTGAGAGGAATCCCTGCTTCGCACATGTCCGTGGAAAAGGCGATCACTGTCAATGGTATGACGCGTCGATATGACTTGGTGATATTCGGAAACGATCTTAAACCGCAAGTGGTAATCGAGTGCAAGGCTCCGGATGTGGAGATTACCCAAGCGGTGGTGGAACAGGCGGGACGTTACAACAAAACTCTACGCGCCCCAGTGTTGGGTGTCACGAATGGAAGGACACAATATTTTTTCACCATCGATTTTGACACCGAGGAGATTCAAAGAATAGAATTTTAAGATTAGTCTCTGAAGAACTGTCTCACGCGGTTGAAGACGCTGCGTTCGTTTTTGCCTGGTTTGGGGACGAAGTTATCGTGATCGCTTAGTTTTTCGAGAAGTTCTTTTTCTTCGCGATTGAGATTCTTGGGTGTCCAAACGTTTACGTTGACGATAAGGTCGCCGATATTGCGGGAGTTCAGTTCGGGGAGTCCTTTGCCTTGGAGCCGCAGAATTTGACCACCTTGTGTACCTGCGGCGATTTTAATCTTGGCTTTGCCTGTGAGGGTAGGTATTTCAACGGAGGAACCGAGGGCTGCCTGCGGGAAGCTGATATAGTAGTTAAGGTACAGATTATTGCCGTCACGTTCAAAGATGTCGTGGTCGGCCACTTCGATGGCTACGAGCAAGTCGCCATTGATGCCGCCGTTGGCCGCGGCGTGACCTTTGCCGCGCACAGTAAGTTGCATGCCGTTGTCCACACCTGCGGGGATAGTCATTTGGATGACCTCTTCGCCTTGCACGATTCCGTTGCCGTGGCAGTGTGGGCAGGGGTCCTTGATGATTTCACCGGAGCCGTTGCATTGAGGGCAGACGGAGGCTTGTTGGATGATGCCGAACATGCTGCGCTGCTGGCGCACCACTTGGCCGCTGCCATGGCAGGTGGGGCAGGTCTCCTTGCTATGCTCGTCCTTGGCACCGGTGCCATGACAATGTTCACAAGGTACGTATTTGCTGATTTTGACCTTTTTTTCGGTAGGTTTGGCCACTTCTTCAAGAGTGAGTTTCACTTTGATGCGAATATTGCCGCCTTTGCGAACACGTTTGCCGCCGGAGTTGGAACCGCCGCCGAACAAGTCGCCGAAACCGAAGCCACCGCCCATGCCGCCGAAAACATCGGAAAAATGGGAGAAAATGTCGCTGATGTCAAAACCCGAGAAGTCGGATGCCGCTCCACCCATACCTGCATGGCCGAATTGGTCATAACGGGAACGCTTGTCTGGGTTGCTCAGCACATCGTATGCCTCGGCAGCCTCCTTGAACTTCTCCTCGGCATCTTTTTTTTCCTGCTCCGTTCCATTAGTCCAACGGTCAGGATGGTACTGCATCGCCTTCTTGCGGTACGCCTTCTTTATCTCGTCAGCGCTGGCGCCTTTTTCTACGCCAAGCACTTCATAATAATCCCTTTTTTCTGCCATAACAATTCCTTTTTATTATTGTCCTACTACAACCTTGGAATAACGAATCACCTTGTCCTTGATTTTGTAGCCTTTCTCAGTGACATCGATGACTTTGCCCTTCTCCTCCTCCTTGTCCGTCGGGAAATGTGTCACCGCCTCGTGGTAATCAGTATCGAATTTTTCACCTTTGGCGGCAATCTCCTCGACATCGAAGCGCTTCAACAGTTGCAATAGCTTGTTATAGATCAGGTTGAAACCCTCTTTCACGGCATTGATGTCTTCCACTTTTTCATTGGCTGCAATGGCACGCTCAAAGTCGTCAATTATGGGGAGCAAATTGACAAAAACCTTCTCCGAAGCGGTAGAAATCAAATCCAACTTCTCCTTGTTGACACGTTTTTTGTAATTGTCAAACTCAGAGTAGAGACGCAAGAAACGATCGTTGATCTCCGCCTTTTCGATTTTCAGGTTTTCCAGTTGCTTTTCAAGTTCTTGAATCTTGGCTTTGTCTTTATTTTTTCTTGAAAACATGCCACCCTTCTTTTGGGTGTCAGTTTCTTCCGT
Organism: Bacteroidales bacterium; assembly: GCA_024685175.1. Taxonomy (GTDB): domain Bacteria; phylum Bacteroidota; class Bacteroidia; order Bacteroidales; family WCHB1-69; genus F23-D06. The sequence continues at coordinate 150,217 of JAIKWD010000012.1, read as the reverse complement.
CAAATTGTCAGTATTGGGCTCAGCAACTTCTTCTTCTTGAGGTTGAGTTACAGGTTCTTCCGTGGATTCAACTTTCTCTTCGTCTTCCATATCGTTTTTATTTATAATGATTTAACAATTCATACTTAAAGAGCAGCCCTGTCAATGACATTGCTGCAGCCTTAGTTTAAGCAAATAATTTGCCAAAAATAATATCCATGGGGTTAATAGTTTTGCTTTTTGTGGTATTGATGAATTTTTGTTATTTTCGCACCGCGAAAAACGCAATCAATAGATTATTAATCTTTTATAACAACATAATTATTACGACTTTATGAAAAAAAACCTGATTCGGGCTTTCTTTATGGCGGTTTGTTGTCTTCTGACCGTCAGCCTTAGCGCCCAAAACTATCACAAGAAGACTTACGAGAACGACCCGATGAAGGTCATCCACTACACCCTTGACAACGGTTTGCAGGTCTATATGTCCGTCAACAAGGATGAACCGCGTATCCAGACTTACATCGCCGTGCGTGTGGGCAGCAAGAACGACCCCGCCGAGTCCACGGGACTTTCCCACTATCTCGAACATCTGATGTTCAAAGGCACCACCCACTTCGGCACTCTCGACTGGCCCAAAGAGCAAGAGCAGCTCAAGAAGATAGAGGCATTGTACGAGGTCTATAACCACACCACCGACCCTGCACAACGGAAGGCCATTTATCACCAAATCGACTCCGTTTCCTACGAGGCGTCCAAATATGCCATTCCGAACGAGTACGACAAGATGATGTCAATGATTGGTGCACAAGGTACCAACGCTTTTACCTCCAACGACATGACTGTTTATCAAGAGGACATTCCCAGCAACGAATTGGAGCGTTGGCTGAAAATTGAAGGCGAGCGTTTTGCCAATCCTGTCTTCCGTCTTTTCCATACCGAGTTGGAAGCCGTTTACGAGGAGAAAAACATGAATATGGCCAAAGATTCTCGTACTGCCTACGAAAAACTTAACGAAATGTTGTTCCCGCATCATCCCTATGGAACACAGACCACTATTGGCACCATTGAGCACCTTAAAAATCCCTCTTTGACCAACATCAACAAACATTTTTACAACTATTATGTGCCTAACAACTACTGTATCGCCATGTCGGGCGACTTTGATCCCGATGAGGCCATCAAGTTGATTGACAAATATTTCGGAAAGATCCAACCCCGTTTCGTTCCCGACTTCACTTACGTGCACGAAAAACCCATTCGTGAGGTAAAGACGGCTGAGGTCTATGGTCTTGAGCCCGAGAATGTGCAGATTGCTTTCCGAATTGACGCAGGCACAGGCTCCCGCGACGTGCTACTCGCCGAGATGGTTGACGCTGTTTTGATGAACGGCTCCTGCGGTATCATTGACGAGAACATCAATCAAAAGCAATTAGCTCAATATGCTGCTTCTGGTGTGAGCGACCTTAACGACTACGCCTACTTCCGCCTCACGGGTATGCCCAAACAAGGCCAAACCTTGGAGGAGCTGAAGGACCTGTTGCTGCAACAAATTGAAGTGCTGAAGTCCGGTAACTGGGACGCCGACCTGCTTACCGCTGCCATCAACAATCGCAAACTTAGTGATATGACCTCGTTGGAGAGCAACGTAAATCGTGGTATGCAGATGGCTTTCGCATACATCGCTCACAGAGATTGGCAAGACATTGTCAACGAGACCGAGAATATGAGTATGGTCACCAAAGAAGATGTCATTGATTTTGCAAAACGCATCTTCAAGAATAACAACTATGTTGTGGTATACAAGCGTCAGGGCGAACAACGCAATGTGCAGAAGGTCGACAAGCCCGAAATCACGCCTGTGGTGATGAACCGTGACGTGGAGAGCCCGTTCCTCAAGGAGGTCAAGGATATGAAAGTGAAGCCTATTGAGCCGATGTTCGTCGATTTCAACAAGGATATGAAGAAGGGCAAAGCCAACGGCAACGAAGTATTGTATGTTCAGAACACAGACAACGGCCGCTTCAACTTGGCTTATCGCTATAACTATGGATACCAATATGAGAAGAAATCCAGCGTTGTCAACGGATTCATCGACCAACTGGAAAGCGAGCACCGCAGTCTAAGCCAAATCAACCGCGAGATGTATGACCTTGCCTGCAACTACAACATCCGTTTCGGCGACGAATATACTACGGTCAGCATCAATGGTCTGAGCGAAAATATGGAGAAGGCAATGGCCATCGTGGAAGATATCCTAAACTATCCTAAGATCTCCGACGAGTCGGTCCAAAATGCCGTCGGAGACATCCTGAAAATGCGTAACGATGCCAAATCCCGCCAGAACAACATCTTCCAAGAAATGCTTTCTTATGCATCCTATGGCAAGGAAAACAAGTTCAAGTATTTCGTCACTAACGACGAGTTGCAGAAGTTGAAAGCGCAGGACATCATCAGCCAAATCAAGACGATGACCTCCCAACCGCAACGTATCCTCTACTACGGCGACTTGAGTCTCTCCGACTTGCAGAAGGTGGTTGCCGACAAGCATAGTGTGCATCCGGCCAAAAAACCGATGAAGAAAGGGGCAGACATTGACATACAACCTACGAAGGACAACAAGGTCTATTTCGCACACTACGACGCCAAGCAGTCGCTCTGTCGCCAACTCTCGACCTCCGTTCCGGCCAATTGGACTTTGAGTCCGCAAATTGAGATGTACAACGAGTATTTCGGTGGCAGTATGAACTCCATCGTCTTCCAAGAAATCCGTGAAAAGCGCTCCTTAGCCTACTCCGCTGCGGCCTACTACGTGGAGCCGAGCCAGAAGGGCAAGTACAACTATAATATGACCCACATCGGCACCCAGAACGACAAACTGATTGACGCTATAGAGGCCTTCACCGACCTGTTGGACAATATGCCGCAGTCACAGCTCAATTTCGACCTGGCAAAGACCGCCATTGACGCAAAGTATCGTACCGACAGAACCCGCAAGATGTCCATTATCTATTACTATCTGACTTGCGAGAGGATGGGCCTCAAGGCTTCGCCCGACAAGGACAACTTCAACGCCATCCAAAAGTTGACGCTCAACGACGTAGTGAACTTCAACAAGAGCTATATCAAGGGACAGAAGCGCGCGGTTGTCGTGCTGGGCAACAAGGACGAAGTCGACTTGAAAGGCTTGGAGAAATACGGCAAAGTGACGACGCTCTCCTTGGAGGAGATCTTCGGATACTAAACCCTCTATGCTTTTAGCAACAAAAACGCGGAATCGACAATCTCGGTTCCGCGTTTTTTTTTCCAATGGGATCGGAAAAACCAAGTCGGCGAGTCACATTAGAAATACTTGTCATTGTTTCTTCCCTTTTAGCACTTGACGTGCCTTGATAATTGTCTCGTCGGTCTGGTTGATGACGGGATAGAAGGCGTCGTCGCCAAAGAGGTTGCGGCCGATAAGCGCTTTGGTCCATACCTTTAGTTCTTTTCGGGAATTGGCCGAAAGCGTGGGTGCCGCTTTTCCAGAGAGTTTTTTATAGTAAGCCAATAGTTGGTTCAGTTGGGCGTCGCTGATGGTTGCCTTGGCTATGAACGTGGCGATGTCGGGATACTGTTTTTTCAAATCTTGTTTATGCTCATTTGTGTAATTGAAGGCATACTGGATTAAGGCAGAGGTGTTGGCCACGGCATAGTAGCCGTCGAGATCGTGACCTTGGTGCAAAGGCACGAAGTGGTCGGGCATAATGCCGCCGCCGCCGTAGACGGTGCGCCCGCCGATGGTTTTGTAGGCGATGGAGGTGTCTTGCTTGATGCTGTCAATGTTCTCCATCTCTCCACGGGCCAGGCGATCGTAGATCTCCTCGTAATAGGCCTCTATGCCGTCTTTGTAGTCGCGTTGGATGCAGCGGCCGCTGGGTGTGTGGTAGCGCGCGGTGGTGAGACGGATGCTGGACTTGTCGGACAGCTCGAACTGTCTCTGCACCAATCCTTTGCCGAAGGAACGACGTCCCACTATATATCCACGGTCGTTGTCTTGCACGGCACCGGCCACGATTTCGGATGCCGAAGCGCTGAAGTCGTCGATGAGAACCACCAGTCGGCCGCTCTCGAAGTTGCCTTTGCGGGTGGCGCGGAACACCTCCGGACGTACCTTGAGGCCCTCCACGGATACGATTTTGCGATTGCGCGGCAAAAACTCGTCGCTGACACCGATGGCGGCCTCCAAGAACCCGCCGGCATTGCCGCGCAAGTCCAAAATCAGCGAAGTCATACCCTTGTTGCGCAATTGAAGCAGGGCTTTCTGAAGTTCCTCCACCGTAGTGTTGGCAAACTCCTTTAATTTGATGTAACCGGTATGGTCATCCATCATGTAGGCAACATCGACGGTGTAGGTGGGGATTACGTCTCGGATGATTTCGTAGGCATAAGTATCCTTGATGCCCGGACGTCGGACGCCCACCTTGACCTTGGTGCCCTTCTTGCCACGCAACAACTTGAAAACCTTTTCGTTAGTGGTGCCGATAATGGATTTTCCGTCAACGGACACTATTCTATCCCCGGCGCGCACGCCAGCCTTCTCGGCCGGACCGCCCGCTATGGTGGCCACCACCATCACGGTGTCGTTCATAATGTTGAATTGGACACCGACCCCTTCAAAAGCCCCTTCCAGAGATTCCATCATCGTCTTGTTCTCGGCTTGCGTCGCGTAAGCCGAATGCGGATCAAGACCTTGCAACACCAATGTTATCGCAGCATCATAAATGGAATCGATATTCACCGAATCGACATAATAACGATCAATGTAGTTCATCACCTCGTTCAACTTGTTGGTCTGGGCGGACGAAAGGGTCGACTTGCGCGAGGGCAGGAAGTTGACCGCCACTGAAACGCCGAACAAGAAGGCAATCAGCAGATATAGAAAGATGATCCAACCACTATAGGTCTTGTTGTTCATTGATAAGAGATTATATTTTATTGTTGACGGTTGACGGATGCTTGGTGTAGGAGTTCCAAAAACCGTTCCAGAAATTCACGGAATTCAGAGTCTTGGCCTTCTTTGATATAGCGCTCCTTGACTTGTTGCCATTGTTGCGGCTGTACCACGGGCAAGTTGTTCTCCTTTTTGATACGGGCGATTTGGTCGACCACTTCCATACGTTTGGCCAGGAGTTGGCTGAGTTGGGTGTCGATGTTCTCAAGTAGAGCGCGTTGCTTTACCAAGTCAGTGTTGGGAGCGTTGATTTTGAAGGATAATGAGGTTATCATTTGGGCCCATTGGGCTGGTGTGAGTTGCTGTTGGGCGTCGCTGAGGGCGGCTTCAGGGTTGTAGTGACATTCCGTCATTATCCCGTCGAAGCCGTAGTTGAGGGCGATTTGGGCGATTTGAGGTATCCACGTCGTGTCACCGCAGAGATGGGACGGGTCGCACAGGATGGGCAGATCAGGGAACTGAACTTTCAGTCCGATGGGGATTTCCCAGCAGGGTGCGTTGCGATAGACGTTCTCATTGCCGTCGGCAAACCCGCGATGGACGGCCATCACCTTATGGACGTCAGCCTTAAGGAAACGTTCGACATTGCCGGTCCAGAGTTTCAGGTCGGGGACGAGAGGGTTCTTTACCAGGATGGTGAAAGGTTTGTGTTGGACGGCATTGGCGAGTTTCTGGACCTCGGTGGGGTTCACGCCGGTGCGCGCGCCCACCCAAAGGGTGGTGATGCCCGCCTTCTCGCATAATTCCACGTGGTGCGGAGTGAGCACCTCGGTGCATACATTCCAACCGTACCGCGCGTGCACGGCGGCGAGCCAAGGCAACGCTGGCTTGCCCAAACCGGCAAAGCTGTTGGGATTGCTACGCGGCTTCCACACCCCGGCTCGGAAACAATCCAACGTCAACGCGTGGCTCCTGAGCTCGGAATCCAACTGTTCTGCCGTTGCAAAGAGCTGCTCTTCGCTCTCCACAGCACACGGTCCCGCTATCAAAATCGGCTTCATCAATCTTCTCCTTCCTCTTCCAAATTGGTGTAATACTTCTTGACGAACTTGTTCTTCCATCCTATGTTACCCAAACGATAGGAGAACGACGGCAGTCCTTTGTCGTTGTCGGGGGCCAACGACTTGTTCTTCGGCTTCGTGTTCTTGATGGCCTCGTTGAAGGCTTTGTCGGAAGAATAACCCGAAACCACGTTGTTGTCGAACTGGAAATAATAATACTGGTCGTCAAATTCAAAGTAGAGATAGAGCTTGTTGCGCGAGCCACGCTTCTCGATCACGATGCGGCCCGGAACCATTTTGTAGATGGTCTTGGCACCGCAGATGATAAGCGGCAGGGTGGTCTGTGACTTGAAGGTGGATTGCTCCTTATCCCATTCAAAGTCGATGTTGGAGAACAGGAACTTGACCTGCAACGCATCGGGCAGACGACGTTGCGTGCCTAGGGCCACGTTGCGGGTGTAACGCTGGTACTCGGCCTTGCCAAGGATGTTGTACAAGGCCATATCGTAGGCTTGGTCAGAGGAGACATCCACAAAATCAAGGGTGGTGCTGTTCTCCAAGGCCTTGTTGAGATTGCGCATCGACTCGTCGTTGAAGAAGAAGTCAATGGACGTGGTGAGATGCATCTCGGCAGAGTCGGCCATCATATAGTTGACAATGGTACCGTTGGTGACAAAGTCCACGCGACCCAACTTGGCACCCATATCGATGGTGCCGGTACCTGTGGCAATGCAGTCATCCGTGTTCAGTGTGATGATGTTGCCGGGGACGGTCGGGTCTTGCAGTTTCTCCAGCGAGGCAGCCTTGAATTCGTGCGTCTCCTTGTCGTAGGTGATGTAGCCGAACACGTTGATGTATTCTGCATCATTAAACTCGTCCTTGGCTTCGCCGAACGCGGTGTAAATTCGCCCTGTCTTGTTGGAAGAAGTGATGGCAACCACTACTTTTCTGTCGTTAATATCCTTAGTGCGATCGTGAACCTGAAGCATGATGTTGTTGGGATCGACCTGTTGTAGAATCTTCATAGGAGCATGGTAGATCGTGTCGCAGCCATGGCGAATCTCCACGCCACCAAAGTATGACAGGAACGGTTGTGTGCTGTGTAACTCTGCACGACCGCTAAAGCCGAATCTGTCACTGAATTGGAATTCTTTCTCCAGAGGAATCTTGGCTTCGCCAAAGGTTTCCTTATTAAAATACACAGTGTCGAAATAGAGTTTTTGTACTCGCTGATTCTCGTCTATGTAGTCGTAGTAGCCATTGGCATAAAACTTGGTGGCGGTCTGGATACGAGTGTAGCAATCGTATAACTCGTGGAACTTGTTCTGGCGTCCAGCCACTATACGGGATTTGGGAAGGGGATCCATGGCTGCCTTTTCCCGAATGATAACCTCACCATGGTTTGGAATGATGGCGGCGTCACCGGCTTCGATGTATCGCACGCCATGAGCGTAGATCACGTTTTTCGTAAAGTCGAATTCGGCCCTCAAAGTCGGGAAGTGATACCCGACAGTGGGATCTGCCGCGTACATCTCGTTGGCCAGGCTCTGCATATCCACCAACTCACGGGCGGGTGTGTTGTCTATGTCAATGTTTTTATAGGGATCGTCCCATTTGAAAATGAGCAGGGTGGAATCAATGGGATCCCATTCAAATTCTGATGAGGTAGCCTTGATTTCATTTTTCACAAAATAAACCACCGAGGCAGTGCCATTTGCTTTAAACCTACCTTTTCTCGTTTCGAAGTCGATGTGGGAGTTATAGTTGTCTGTAGAAAAAGCTATATCCTCGCCTTTGCTGATGTCGTAGATTCTGAGGTCGGCAGTGTCGGAAAGGATCTCATGATGCTTGAAGTCGAAAAGTCGGGATGAGATGTCTGCTCGTCCGAATTTGACCGTGCCCGAGCCCTGCATACCCTGCGGTGTGATCTTGGAGTTACCCGTGAGTTGTGTCTCCTTGAACACTTCCATTGGACTCTTTCTTGTGTGAACAAACATCTGATCGCGGTATGGCTCCCAGTGCAAGTAACCGTCGTCCATCACGGCAGGAGGGAACTGGACACCTCCTTGTTGCTCATCCACCAAGTGATGGTTGGCAGATCCATTGGTGGAATCCAGGTAAAACACCAAACTGTCGGATATGGTATGTGAGGTGACATAGTCTATTTGACCATTACCACGAAGTCCGAGGTTGCTAAGATCGATGTCTCCTTGGTAAGAGCCTTTAGTTCCATACATAGGCAGACCTGCCGTGTGGTGGGTGAAACCGAATGAAAAGTCAGGCATAACCTTCAAGGGTTCCTCTATATCAGGGAAGATGCCGCCAGAGACCAGAGATCCGGTGAACTTCATGGAGTCAATGACGAAATTGTCTAGATTGACGATACGGAACCGATTGACGGCATAGAAGAATCGGTCGCGCGTGTATACGCCGTTGAGCACGTAAGGTTGGTCATAGAACACCTTGCCACCCTTGCGGGCTTCGAAGATAGGATAGTCGGGATAGTCGGTCATGCCACACTTGTTGCCAGGGGCATCAATGTATAGTACGCCTGAAATCTCCTCAATACGGCCTTTGACTTGACGTAAGGGGTAGTCTCCATACATGTCCATCTGTCCGTTTTTGTCCTCCACATACATGATCAAGGTGTCGATGACATTCATGTCGACTAGGAAGCGATCATAGTTAAAATCACAGTTATGAGCAACGAAATCGAACAAACCACCGATTACGCGACCGGAAAAGTTCATGTCGCGGTTTTTCTTTACCGTGATTTGCTCGTTCATAGGATATACGTTGACAATCTGAGGGTCGCTGAGCACAAAGAATTCGCAGCCCGTGATCTTGAGGTCGTTGGTGAGCAGATCTAAAGAGGCGTAGTGGGTTTTGGACTCTAAGCGTATATAGTCATAGTCTTTTTTCTTAACCTGATTGTTGAGGTATTGGGAAATCTTGCTACGGTAGTGAATTCTGTTATTGTTAACGTCATATTCGATAAAGCCGCGGGCGGCAAAGTCGATCATCATGGCTTTGATATCCAAAGGCGGTTTGTTGAACCAACGGATGACATCTTCAATAGTGACATCTTCGTAGCCGGCCGAATTGAACAATTGCCATAACGTGTAAAGCGGATTGACATTGTTGAAGCCGGCGATTTCGTGCATCACGGACTCGTCATAATAGTTCTGCGACTCGAAAAAGGCGCTCTGTTCGCCAGTAGTACCAACAATAGGCTTGAATTCGATACGTTTCTCCGTAGTTTTCCACTGGATTGACTCCACGGTAATGTCGAGTTTATGATAAGAGTCGAAAAAAGGAGAACGTCCAACACCCTCTTTGGGTCGAGAGATGAGAAGTTCTTGGGTCTCATTGTTGAAACGGAAGTTGGCGGCGGGGTGGAAGATGGAGTCTTCTTCAATATAGATGCTCACTTTAGCGTCCTCTGAAAGCAGGTTTGTGGGTCTGATGAGGAAGCTCTTTGAAGCGGCGCGGATGATAGGCTTGCCCTCTCGCATAATGGTCACGTTGGCCAAAGTGTCTCCGGAAGAGGTTCCATAAATGGAGGCGCCACGCAACTCAAAACCGCCGATATAGTTTACATCTTTGTATAAATTTTTGATGGCAATGGTCTTGTCGTCGCTGATAAAACGTGGGTAGGTGGCCTTTTCCTCGGAAGTGGGCAGCACTGCCTTGTCGATGACCGTTCCGATGATGGGATGATCGAATAAGCTAGGATAATAGAAGGTCACGTGTTCGGACTGCACCTTGGGGAAACGCATGTCGATGTCGTATTTTCCCAAGAGAGCCTTTACGTCGGCGGACAGTCCGGCGCGTTCCCAATAGGTGGTGCCCTGTGTGGCCGAAAAGATAAGTCGGGCAGGGTAGTAGCGGCCAGATACATCTTCCACGAACAGACTGTCTTTTACGGAGTGCCCTTGCAAGTTGACACGCTTGAAGTCGAAGTAGGGCTCTTCTGCAAAACCCATCACTTCCGCGTCGCCATCGACCACCCATTTAACGTTGTCTTCTTGATTCAAAATACGGTTCTTGAAGAACCGTTCGTAGAGCAACATACGACTTTGGAATTGTGTGATGCTGTGCGTGGCCATATACTCCACCGTCTTAACCCAGACATCCGTCTCTGAAGCATATTCGCTACTGACAAAAGCGGCGTATGCATGAAAATAGGATCTGAACTGTGGTATTGGACGGAATTTATGTCGCAACAACGCGTTGGCTTCCTCGATGAAGGCCAACTGGTTCTCGTAGTCGATGGAGGTGGTCCAAAATTCGGTAAACTCGGCCAACATCTCATTGGCCTCTTTTTGCCGATCCTTGGATACTGTGCCCAAGTACTCCTTCATCTCCTCCACTGTTTTGGAGGGGTCTTTGGAGAAATTGTTGAATCGTTGGGCGTTGGCGATGAATGCCGAGCAGAGCAGTACGGCGAGTAATAGGATGGTTCTTTTCATGGAAAGAAAATGGAATTACAAATTGAAAGGTCTGCCGTTGAGACTGAACCATAGTTCTTGCTCTTCCTTGGTCTTCTTGTCTTGAATGATGACCTTGTAAAGACTCAGCTTCTCTGGGATGCGCTTAACGCTATAGTAATCAATCACTTTACAGCTCTTGTACTCTTTCTTGATATAGCTTTGGATGGTAGCGGATAGATTTTCCGGTTTGCCTTGCAGAAGAGTCTCGACAATGGTACCCATGGAGTTGATGATGCAGATTTCCTTGCCGCGGGCGCTATAGTAATGGGCCTCATAGTTCATGTCGTCGTTCTGTTGCCATTCAACGGTGGTTACACGCGGATATTTGAGTTTGAATACGGCTTGGATGTTTTCCGGAACGGCAGAAGCTGTGTTTTCTTGTTCCTTTAACGACATGTCCATCTTGGCGTAATACTTTTCCAAATCGTCCTTGACTTTGCCTTTGGTGTTCTCGTCTACCACGGCGGGGTCGGCGTCGATGGTGCGCAATAATTTGCCCGTCTTGTCAAAAATGACCGTGGTGGGCGCCTTGATTTTATAGTTGGCTTTCTCGTAAAACTCAACGAGAGTCCTGTCGTTTTTGTCTGCACGCATCTCTTTGATGGCAGTCTTGAACTTGAACCCTTTGTAAAAATCGTTGAGGTGTTTCAACATGGGGCCGGTTACAGCTTCTTCGGGGAGCTCGACAAGCGTTTTGTCCCATACGCCGTCTTTGGAAAAATAAGCGACGGTGTTACGGTCGGCATTAACACATCTGGCCACAAACTGATCGTTAACATTGAACCAACTCAAATCTTCAGGGTGTAAGATTTTCTTGGTCAAGGCTTTCTTGACGATGGAGGGAACTTCACTTTCGTCAATGGCAACATTGCCTTCTTCATCGGTAACGACAGGTACGGGCTTCTCTTTTTGAGGTTTTTCGGGTTTTGGCTCTTTGGGCTCTTTGGGTTCTTTGGCTACGGTCTCCTTTGCGGGTGCGGCTTTGGCCTCTTTTTCAGGAGTTTCCTTAGTCTTTGGTTCCGGCTTGCTCGGTGTGTCTTTTACTTTAGGTTCCGGTTTGGCAGTGGTTTTTTCGGCTACCGGGTTGTCAAAATTGTCGGGGTCTACTCTGGATATGAGCTCTCCTTTGTCGCTAAAGGAAAGCCTGGAAGGCTTAAATCCAATACCCTCTTGTTTTACCTCTACCATGTAGTGCAAAGGGATGTCTTCCATTTCCTCCAAATAGGAACTTGAAATGGCGAAGTCAGGATAGTTGGCTTTGATGTATTCGGTGATGACGGACGGCAACTCGTCGCGTTTGATGTCGTAAGTGGTACGCAACCATTCGCCGGCTTCGGAGACATAAGCTTTGCCTATCGCTCCTTCGTCCTTGAAAGTGGCTACATATTGATTGCCATCCTTTTGCCAACTTGAAACCTTTACGTAGGGATATTGGAAGTCGATGGCTTGCGTCACCTCGGAAGGCACGTCTGATGTTTTCAGTTTTTGAGCATCTACTATAGGCATTGCCATGAGTTGTGCCAAGAAAAGAATAACCGTTAATTGACCGATTTTTTTCATATAATTCCTTTTGTTAAAAATGAGGGACAAAGATAGTATTTTTTTGTACTTTTGCCTCCCTTAATTTTTGATTTTATGAAGAACGTAACAAGTTTGCTTTTCTGCCTGCTTATCCTGTCCCTTTCCTACGGTCAGGATACGATGAAAACCTATTGGAACAACAACAAATTGATGTCCATTGGCGTACAACAAAAAGGCCTTGAACAGGGCCATTGGATCTATTACCACAACAACGGCGTGAAATGGACGGAGGGCGACTTCCAGGACGGCGAGAAAGTCGGCGTATGGAAAGTCTGGTACGACAACGGCAAACTTGCCCAAGAGTATAATGCCCAGACCGGACCCTTCAAAAGCTGGTACCAATCGGGACGCACGGAAACGGAAGGCCAGTTTGTAGACGGCAAGCGCTCTGGCCGATGGGTGTTCTATCATCCCAACGGACAACTCTTCAAGGACGTCTCATACGAAGGCGACAGCGTGCACGGACACGTTGTGGAGTATTTCGACAACGGCAACAAGTATTTCGAGGGCGACTACGCCAACGGCGCCCTCAACGGCTTTGCCTGCTGGTGGTCGAAGAACGGCCAGAAAGCAATGGAAGGCACCACCGTCAACGACTTGCAACAAGGCATCTGGAAATACTACAACGACAAAGGCACCCTGGGTAGCACCGGCAACTTTGACAAAGGCAAACAAGACGGCGTATGGACCTACTTTTATGACGATGGAACTCTTTGGAAGAAAGGCAAATACGTGGCCGGCAAGCGCGAAGGCGAATGGAAAGCCTGGTACGAAAACAGACAAGTGCAACGCGAAGGCTCCTTTATCAACGACCAAGAAAACGGCGAGTGGATTGACTACTTCCCCGACGGCAAAATCAAGGATAAGGGTTATTTCAAGAACGCCAAAATGGACGGCGAATGGAACGGCTGGTACGAAAACGGCGCCCAAAAATACTGTTTGCATTACAAGAATGGCGAATTGAACGGCCTATACACCTACTACTGGGAAGAAACCGGCAAGATGGCCCGCCAAGGCAACTACAAAGCCAACCAAAGAAACGGACTCTGGAAAGAGTTCGCCCAAAACGGCAAAATCCTCAACGAAGGCAAATATGTGAAGGATATGAAACAAGGGAAATGGTCTTTCTACAACGTCTTCGAAAAGAAAATTCGCGAACAGAACTTCGTCGACAATGTCCAAGACGGCCCGTTTACCGAGTACTACGACAACGGAACCAAACATTTCGAGGGTAGTTTCAAAGGCCGCCTTCGCGATGGCAAATGGTCGTGTTGGAAACCCAACGGCGATCTTTATTACAGTGTAATCTTCTCCAATGGAAAAAAAGTGAAGGAGTTATATGTCAATGACCCCTCTGCGACAAAACCGTTCTAAGATTAATTAACCCATGATCCAATAATCCAATGAACCAATTGGAAGGGAAGAAGAAAGTTGAATTGAAAGATATATTGTCGACAAATAAAAGAGCATTGGAGAATATGACCATACGGACATTTCATTTCAATCCCATTGTGGTAAACACATTGGTGTTGCACGACGAGACGGGGGAGGCCATCATCGTGGACCCGGGCAACTGCCGGAGTTACGAGGATGAACAACTACGGGATTATGTCAACGACAACCACCTTACGGTCAAAGCCCTCGTCAATACCCATCCGCATATCGACCATATTGCCGGCAACAACTGGTGCGCCAACGAATTCAAGGCCCCCGTATGGTGTCACGAAGCGGGAATGCCCATCTACAACAAGTCGTATGCCTATGCTATGGCATTTGGGTTGTCGGTGGATGATATGCCTGCCCCGACCCGCTATCTCAAGGAGGGTGACGAAGTGCGTTTCGGCAACCAGTGCCTAAGCGTGCTGTACACACCCGGCCACTGCGACGGCAGCATCTCCCTCTACAACGAAAAAGAGAAATTCGTGATTGTTGGAGACCTCATTTTTGAGGAGAGCGTGGGCCGGAGCGATTTGCCTACAGGGAGTGCTCTGCTTCTCCTACAGATGATCCGGGAGAAGATCTTCACCCTGCCCGACGATACCCTCATCATTCCCGGCCATGGTGATAATACTACAGTCATACACGAAAAATTAAACAATCCATTTTTACAATAAGAGATGAAAATCACCGATTCCATCAATCAAATACCCAAACTATCCGAACAAGAACTTACGAACCTGTCGAACAATTATCGCGATGTTTTGAAGAATGTGGGCGAGAACCCGGACCGTGAAGGTCTGCTCAAGACTCCTATGCGTGCCGCCAAGTCGCTCGATTTCCTCACGCATGGCTACCGCCTCGACCCTAAGGCCATCCTGAAATCCGCCCTTTTCCACGAGGACTACAAACAAATTGTGGTGGTGAAGGACATCGAGATATACTCCCTCTGCGAACATCATCTGTTGCCTTTCTTCGGCAAGGCGCACATTGGCTACATCCCCAACGGCACAATTGTGGGACTGAGCAAGATACCCCGTGTGGTGGAATGCTTCGCCCGCCGCCTGCAACTGCAAGAACGACTCACCACGCAGATCAAGGACTGCCTGCAGGAAGTGCTCAACCCGCTCGGTGTGGCCGTCGTCATCGAAGCCCAACACCTCTGTATGTCTATGCGCGGCATCCAGAAACAGAATTCCGTGACCACCACCTCCGAGTTCACGGGCGCATTCCTCAAGAACGAAAACACTCGCCAAGAGTTTATGCACCTTATCGGCGCAGACCTCCACTAAAGCAACCTCTTTCGCAATCGCTGTTTCCTGGGCTGACGTTTCGCTATCTTGCGATACTTGTCGGCACGGTAAAATATGGCGTCCTCACTAGCTTGTCCCACCATCTCAATCTCCGCTTCGAAGGGTTCCTTCAATAGACATATTATTGTTTTGCCAACCCAATCTGAGGGCAAACACAAGATTACGGTGTCCTTCTTCGGACTCAAAATCAGTTTTTTCATGATTTCAACGCTTTGTTTAACAATGGTTTTTTGGCATTCCTTTTTTGACAAAATGACGGATTAAAGTCCCTTTTCGACTCAATAAGGTTTTTTTTGGCATTATTGATGTCATTTTTTCTGATGTGTTTTTAACAATTTTATTATCAATACTTTATAAGCGAATATACAGAAAAATCCATGAGATTTATATAATTTCGATACTTTTCTTATATTACTTATAATCAATATTTTAATAAAAATCATAGACGAGTGGGTATATGATTGGAAAAAAAATGTACTTTTGCAGCCTCTAACAAAGAGAAGGATGTCCCAGTAGCTCAGCAGGTAGAGCACATCCCTTTTAAGGATGGGGTCCTGGGTTCGAATCCCAGCTGAGACACCAAAGGCCGGAGCTTATGCTTCGGCCTTTTTTGTTCAGGGAAAAAATGTATTTTTGTGGCCTATGAACCATAACCTAACCCAACCAATTGCCCAGACGCTCGTGCAAATGGCGCACGAATTCACCCATCAAGAGGTGACAGATTGTGAACAACTGGCCCAGTCTGGATCACACCGCCTTTATTTTCGCCTCACCCTTGCCGACCAGCGCACGATCATGGGTGCGTATAATGACGACGTGGCTGAAAACGATGCTTTTTTCTATCTGACGCGTTTTTTTCGCAATTTAAACCTTAATGTGCCGGAACTTTTCGTCGTGGCTCCAGACAAACAATACTATCTTCAGGAAGATCTTGGAAGGACCACTCTGTACGATTTCTTGACCAAGAACCGTCAATCAGATGGACGTCCGACCGCTGAAGTGGTGGGTTATTATGAGAAGGTGGTCCGTGCACTGCCCGACCTGCAGCTGGCTGGTAAGCAAGGCATGGATTTCTCCATTGCCTATCCGCGTCACGCCTTCGACCGGCAGTCCATGTTGTGGGATCTCAACTATTTCAAATACTATTTCTTAAAATTGGTTAATGTTCCCTTCAACGAACAGCGATTGGAGGATGACTTCAATAAATTGATGGATTATTTGCTTGCGGTGGACAGTAACTATTTTCTCTATCGCGACTTCCAATCCCGCAATATCATGGTGAAGGACGGCAATGTTTACTTCATCGACTATCAAGGTGGCCGGAAAGGAGCTCCTCAGTATGATATTGCCTCTTTGCTATACGATGCCAAGGCCGATCTGTCTCCAGAGCTGCGCGATCATCTTTTTAACATTTATTTGGATGCCTTGTCGCAACACGTGTTCGTGGATCGTGCCGACTTTGAATGCCATTTCCAGGGATTTGTTCTCATCCGTATTCTCCAGGCGATGGGGGCATACGGTTATAGAGGTTACTTCGAACACAAGAGCCACTTTTTGCAGAGTGTGCCCTACGCGGTGCGCAACATAATGGGGATAGTGGACCACTGGTCGGCGCCCGTGCAACTGCCTGAGCTCTTCGGCGCTTTGCGTGCCATCGCCGCCTCCGACTTTGTGAAGCCTTACCAACCTGGCCAGACACTCACCGTGCTCGTTCAGAGCTTCTCGTACAAGAAATCCATTCCGCAAGACCCGTCACCCAACGGTGGCGGCTTTGTGTTCGACTGTCGCGCCCTGCCCAACCCCGGTCGGGAGAAACGCTTCGCTCACAATACGGGCAAGGACGACTGCGTGATTGAATATTTGGAGAAGTATCCCGCCGTGGCCGAGTTCAAAGCACATGCCTACGCCATCCTTGATCAGGCGGTGGACAATTACATTGAACGCAATTTCGACCACTTGATGGTCAGCTTCGGTTGTACGGGCGGACAACACCGTTCCGTCTATTTCGCCGAACAAATGGCCAAACATTTACGGGATAAGTATACCGCCATCAACGTCGTGCTAAATCATACCGCACAATAATATAAGATTATAGATTTAAGATTTGAGACGTAAGGGATTACCGATTATCGTTGATCGAAGGTGTTCTTTGTTTTGCTTTTAGTCCACGGCGCGGGCAAAAAACAAAGTTTCACGTTCCCAATCTCTACGGAATCAATATCTTCATCGTTTTTGCATAACCATTTTGTAGGATTTGTACTAAATACAAACCTGAGGGCCACTGGGACGCATTTACCGTAGTCAGTGATTCTGACGTTTGGCGGGTAAACAAGAGTTGTCCTTCGATAGAAAACACTTGGATTTGCATCAAAGCATTGCCTTCTTGGCTAATGTGGAACGTTCCGTTCGCTGCGGGGTTGGGATAGACTTTCACGTCATTGGCTTCGTAGGTCTCCACAGATGTTCCGCAGGGCAGTAGGGGCATGTAGGTGACCAAGCCCAAGGATGGGTCATCGGTTTTGTGGTAGATTACAGCCTCTACGCTGTCGGGGTCGTCGTGTCCCCAGCAGTTGCCCACCGCACTCATGTCGCTGAACGCGTTGTTGTAGAGTTCATACTCAACGCCGCCGTTTCCGTTGTTGGAGAGGATGTTTTCCCCAGGGTCGTCCGCCGTGCCCATATCGATGCTATGGTTGTAGATGGCGGTGACCCCCCAGAGATTGCCGCTTATCTCGTTGTGGCGGATCGTGGCTGCACAGGTCGTGTCGCTGCCATAGATGCTGATGCCGCTGCCACCATTGTTCGGGTTTGTTTCCAAGTTGTTGTTTATGAAATGGTTATCAGAAATATATGCATTAATGTGCGTGCCGTTTTGCGTGTAGCCGTAACGGTTGTTCTTGACAATGTTGTTCGTGAAACTCAAAATGGTGTTGGAACTACCCATGTTCATAATGGCAAAACCGCCCGACATGTTCTGAGCCACGCCTTCAATCACATTGCTATCGATTAAAATGATGCTCTCGGCTCCCGGTCCGAGGTTGATTTGAGGGATGTTGGCATTACTCAAGTCATTGTTGTAGAATGTGTTGCCAATTATGTGTGGGGATCCATTCGTGTTGACCGCCGACGTGATGGCCGCCTTTTGGTTGTCGTGAAAATAACAATTCCGAATAACAGGATTACAGTTCATATAGTTTACAGCGCCGTTGGCAAAGCCGCTGAACTCACATTGCTCAATAAAAATGTCGGCGCCGGAAAGAAGCACTTGGTAGCCGTGTTGGAAATGCAGTTGCGACAAGGTGAACGGTTCCGCATTCTCCACGACGACGCGATAGGGGTTTGCCCCCGTTGTGTCGCCAATGACGGGCAGAAGCTCTGTTCGTGGTTCGCAAACAACGGTACCGTAAAATGTGAGCGTGAGATTATCGGATATGGTTATGGATTGGTCAGTGGACTTAAGGAGGAGAGTGTCGTCTTCAAGTAGATAGATATTCTGCAGGATAAGAAAATTTCCGCTTGAGGTTTCTTGCACCCAAGCGGGATCGGAAATGGCCATTTCCGACAAAGTGTAAGTCACTCCATTGCCTTTTGGGTTGATTTGGGCAAAAGCAAAAAAGCTTAGAATCAGAATAGAAAATAATAAGAATGTTCTTTTCATAGGGAAGAAGTTTTTTGTGGCAAAATTACATTTTTTAGTGAACGAGACTTCGCAGGAAAAGATTATCTACTAATCATCTTTTTTTGTATTTTTGCCACCGATTTTACGGTGAGGGATTTCATGGAAATCCTGAGAGGGAAGCAGGTGAGAGTCCTGCACAGTACCCGCTGCTGTAAGTTCTTAAAAGCCAAAGGCACAAAGCCACTGTCGTCTAGCTCGATGGGAAGGCGCCCGAGGAAAGGAACAAGTCAGAAAACCTGCCGGATAATCAATAAAAAGTGACAGCTTCGGGAGATAGGCTTGCACGAAACAGGTTTTTTTCAGCCTCATCTGATGTCCTTTTCCCAAGCTTTGTGTTGAATTTAATGTTTAACCTTTAAATTTATAAAGTATGAGAAAAGTTTTATTATTTGCAGCAATTCTTTGCAGTTTTGCTTTTGTCAACGCTCAGGTCGTAGATGCTGGCTTCGACGCCGACGATGTCGAATTTTGGGCTGGCGATATCATGGGCGAAAACGAAGTGGTCATCTCTGTGGTTTGGGCCGACACCGCTTTGGCATGGGGATATCAATTCAGCGAAGACAGCGTTTCTGTCATGGATGTTCTGGAAGCTATTGCCGCTTACGACTGGCGAATCACGCTTAATGCAGCAGGTGGTATGGTGAACGACATCGTATATAACGATCTTTTGACGACGCACCAACTCTCTACAGCCACTCCTGCTCCTGGCTCATACATCTATTTTCAATTGCAAGTCAACCACGAAGTCTCCATGCTTGGCGCCGATGAGAAGATGGTGGTTGATGGCGATTTCATCAAATGGGGTGACACTTATGTTGCCACTATTGCCGATAGTACTTGGATTTCAGATTGGGGTGGCTATTGGGATTATACTTATGTCTGGCCGCAAACTATTTATCCCGCTGTTGATGAGGGACCCGAAGATGCTTCCATTGACAAGAATGAGATTCTCTACTGGGTTGGTACTGGCGATAAAGAGTTGGTTATGGCTATCAACTGGGCCGATCCAGACACTTGTCTTGCTTGGGGTGTGCGTTTCAGCGATGAATACATCACTAACGATGCTGCCTTGGCTCTGATCGCTAACGAAGATCCTCGCTTCTCCTATTCAGGCGCTGCCATGCTCGACGAACTTACTTTCATTACGGAAAATGGTGATTCCCTTAGGTTGACCCAAGGCAGTTTCTGGTCTCACAATCTTAATGGTAATCAATCTGCCGGCATCAACGCCCAACTCCATGATGGTGACTTCAGCAAATGGGGAGACATTGCCGTGGGTATTGGCTATATGTATATGGATTGGGGCGGAGTTTTGTACCCGATGGGCATGTCTTGGGTCACTCCCGTCACGCCTGTGTCCGTTCCAGGCGCTCCTGTTGTTCCCGAGGACGCCACGATCGATGAAGACCAAATCATCTATTGGGTTGGCACCGGTGACAATGAGGCGATCTTCATCGTCAATTGGTGCGATCCCGACACCGCCTTGGCTTGGGGTTATCGTTTCAGCGCCGATTCTGTGCTCGTTTCCACGATGCTTAGCGACATCGCCGCCGCCGACCCGCGTTTCAGTTTTGAAGGAGAGGGATTTTTGTCGAGTATTCAATTTGTGATGGGCCAAGAAAGCTTTGTCATAGAAATCCCCGACTTTATTATGTACAATATCAATGGAGGCTACGCCAATGCAGTCGATGTCCAATATTTCGATGACAACGACTATATCAAGTTCGGTGGTTACTCCTGTGCCGATTTGGATATAAACTACAACGCCACTTGGGACACGCCTATCGCGCCCGTTCCGGCACCCACGGCTGTCATTAACCACGACAATACGATTTTGTCCATCGCTCCCAATCCTTGTACGAACAATGTCAGCATCCAGACCGCTGTCAACGAAGTGGTTTCCATCTACAACCTGCAAGGTGCCCTGATGATGCGCACCATTGCCACCGAAGAGGTGACCAACCTGGATGTAAACGAACTTCCCGCCGGTTTCTATTTCGTGCAGAGCGGCAACAGAACTGCCAAATTGGTGAAGAAATAATCGATATTTCGATTTTAGTTTTCTTGAAAAAGAAAGGGCCGACGCATCTGCGCCGACCCTTTTGTTTTTTAATTTCTAAGATGTGACAAAGAAAAAAGAAATGTGTAATTATTTGAAAAAGCGATAGATGCGTTGTCATACGGAAATTTGTCGTGCATCCAAAAATGCTGCGCTCACTCACACGATTACGTTGTCAAAGTATGATAGAAATCTGCAGAAGACATCTTACTTTGAATTTTGAACTTTGAATTTTCTACGTTATTTCCCACAGATTTTGCAGATTTACGCAGATTACCTCCTCACTTTCCAATGCCCGGCGGGAAGTTCCCTTTCGCGGGAGGTTCCTGGGAATAGTGTGGCCGTGGTGCCCGACGGGACGGTTATGCTTATCTCGTCACCATTGATTTCCACTTGGATTTCCCCGTAAGGTGTGGACTTTGTGGCCCTTACCCAATCCACGTCGCTGACAGACTGTGGGTCGATGAAGAAATGGCGATAGCCGGGGGCGTTATCATCGGGACGGATGCCCGCCATGGCCTGATAGAACCAGATGCCGATGCCGTTGTAGCAGTTGTGTACACGACTGCGTTTGCCGTCCCACGACTCCCACGTTGTGGTCGCCCCGTTGTTGATCATATACATATAGCCGGGGTAGTCGGGTTGGCGCAGGAGGGCGGCCATCAGTTCTGTCTGCCGTTCGCGGATGCACCATTCGGTGAAAATCGGCACACCCACCAACCCAACCGCGATGTGGGCGTTGTATTTGTCATAGCAATCCTTCAGCAGCTGTTCCCTGACCAGCGTGGCCGTGGCACTGTCGGGCGGGATGTTCATCAGCAGGGCGTATGCCTGGTCAAGTGGTGTGCCATTGGCGTAGGTATGTGTCTCGGGGTGATAGAAATGGCTGTGGATGGCAGCGTTGAGCTCGTTGCGCCATCCGGTAAACTCCTGCGCGTCATTGCTGTACCCCAACAGTTGGGCCATCTGCACCATGTCGCCAAGGCATTCGCTGATAAAGCAACTGTTGACGTGTTGTACTGACTCGCCTTGGATATTCACCCCTTGGGGAGCCAGCCAGTCGCCCAAAAACCAGCTGTGCCGTTCGGTGTCGGGCCAGGGTTGCAGGATATAGTCCTCGCAATGTCGCTTGATGAACTGCAGCCACTGTTTCATCTTTCCGTAATAATTGAAGATGAGATATTTATCCCCATAATTGAGGTAGGTGCGCCATGGAGCTTTGATGATAAAACCGTTCCAGTAGGGGCCGCCGCCCGTGCGGAATGCCGGCGCCACGTATGGCAGATCCCCCGTGCTGTCGATGGCGTCGCCCCAGGCTGTCAGCCAGTTGCGGTAGGTGTCGCGCACATCGTATATCGTTTGCAAAGTCATGGTCGAAGAGTTGCCGTCGCCGCCATAGCCCATCCGCTCCAAGTGCGGACAATCGACCATATAGCCGCTGTGTGTCAGGCAGCAGAGTGTGTGTTTCACCATGTCGTGGATTGCGTTCAACCGTGGGTCGGAGCACTCGAAAGTGGCTGCCTCCTTTGGATTCACCGCACTGATTTGCAAGGCCCGCGCTGACGAAAGACTCGCTCCTGTGACGCGCACATATCGGAAAGCATGGTAATGGAAGCGGTTGGTGAATCGCTCCTCACCGCTGCCGGAGGCAATATAAATGTCTTTTTCGCTATAAGGTTCTGGGTTCTGGATGTGGGATCCGACATCATCAAAGTATTCCATCGTTACTTCGTTGCCCTCTGAAAGTGCTTGGAAATCAGCTTGGAACCAACCCGTTATGGTGCGTCCGAAGTCAAGAAGCAGGGCATTGTCCGGCATCTTTTCGATGCGTGCCGGTGTCAGGGTGTCGATGATATGGTTGCCTTCAAATTCTTGCCATGAGACGGTCATCTTGTCAAGCTGAAACACGGTTGCAGGTTGCCAATGAGGTTTTATGCGCGCGTCGTATCGTTCGCCGCCGAACTGCAGCGGTTGCCAACTGCCGGTATAGCTATAGCCGCTTGGCGAGGCCTCCCAGCTGCCGTCGGTGCTCGCCAATGTCCTTTCCACTCCGCACTCCCCGTCGGACACTGTTCCGTACACCTCTGCCCGCGCCACTGCGGGTGTGCCATAAATGCGCCCCCATCCCTGGCCGAGCCAGAGCAGGATTTCATTCCGGCCTTTGTGTACATGGGGTGTGATGTCATACGACACTTCCATCGACCGCTTGTCCAGTTGCGAAACAGCCGGTTGCAGCACCTCGTCACCCACCTTCACACCGTTTACATATAGCTCATGGTAACCCAAGGAGTTGACAATTGCGGTAAATGCTGTGGCTTGAGAATCATGGTGCTTGAAATCATTGGCTTTAAGCACAAAAGTTGTACGCAGCATCGGGGCTTCCGCCCAGCTGTCACCAACGCGACAGCCGATGTGTTGCTGCGCAACGCAGGGCAAGGATGCCAACAATACCAGCAGGAGTAATGGAAGTCGTTTCATCGTAATGGTTGTTATTCTGTCGGCAAAGTTATTAAAATATGGTAATAAAATTGCTGTTAATCCGAAGAAACAACAAAGACGGGTTATTCCATCGCTTATTATGTTTGTGGCATTCCAGTGCCGAACCCCCAAAACTCCTCTTCTACATAGAAGCGGAATTCTTAATCTCCATTCTTGTAAACGGGTAGCGGTTGGTCGATGACCTCGTGCCACGGCAGGCCGTAGCCGCCGATTTCCTTCATGAAGGGATCGGGATCGAACTGCTCGACGTTGAACACGCCTTCGCCCTTCCAGGTGCCGGTGAGGATCATCTTGGCACAGAGCATGGCGGGCACGCCCGTGGTGTAGGAGACAGCCTGAGCACCGATTTCCTTGAAGCACGCGGCGTGGTCGCAGTTGTTATAGACATAGTAGGTGCGCTCTTTGCCGTCCTTCACGCCTTTGATTTGGCAGCCGATAGAGGTCTGGCCGTGGTAGCCCTCGCCGAGAGAGGAGGGTTCGGGCAGCACCGCCTTGAGGAACTGCAGCGGCACAATCTCCATGCCTTGGTATTTGATGGGCTTGATGCTGGTCATGCCCACCTCTTGCAGCACGTTGAGCACGGTGAGGTATTTCTGTCCGAAGGTCATCCAGAAGCGGGCGCGCTTGATGGTGGGATAACTGCGCACGAGGGACTCCAACTCTTCGTGATAGAGCAAATAGGACTCGCGGTCGCCGATGTTGGGATAATCGACGGCGCGATGGATGGACATCGGGTCGATTTCGATCCACTGACCGTTCTCCCAATATTTGCCGCGCTGGGTGATCTCACGGATGTTGATTTCGGGGTTGAAGTTGGTGGCGAAAGCCTTGCCGTGGTCGCCGGCGTTGCAATCGACGATGTCAAGGTAGTGGATCTCGTCGAAGTAGTGCTTGGCAGCGTAGGCAGTGTAAATGCTGGTTACGCCCGGGTCGAAGCCACAGCCGAGGAGGGCCATGATGCCGGCCTCTTTGAAGCGGTCTTGGTAGGCCCACTGCCAACTGTATTCGAATTTGGCCTTGTCGCGCGGCTCATAGTTGGCGGTGTCCATATAGTTGGTCTTGGTGGCCAGACAGGCGTCCATCAACGGCAGGTCTTGATACGGCAGGGCCACGTTGATGAGCAGGTCGGGCTTGTAGGATTCGAGCAGTTTGATGGTCTCGGGCACGTTGTCGGCATCGACCTGTGCGGTCTGGATGCGGTTGCCGCCGATTTCGGCCGCTATCTTGTCGCATTTGGCCTTCGTGCGGGAGGCGAGCATGATTTCTGTGAAGACTTCCGGTACGGAAGCGCATTTGTGTGCTACGACGGCACCCACGCCGCCTGCACCGATGATAAGAACTTTTGCCATAGTATTGATATTTAATTTTTTGTCAGTTGAGGTGCAAAGATATAAAAAAAGCGGTTAGCAGACAGCAGATAGCATATAGCGATAATTTTCTATTAGTTAGTCAATAATTTTTTTCTGCTATCCGCTATCAGCTAATCGCTATCTGCTATTTTTTGTATCTTTGCGGCCTGAAAACGTGGACAGATTTGTACTGCTTGCAACCACAAGAAAAAATGCTAAAACAAGACCATTTCCTCCCGTTTTCTGTGTTTTATGTTTAACCTTATAATCAGTTAGTTATGAGCTATCTATTCACATCTGAATCAGTATCTGAAGGACACCCGGACAAACTGTGTGATCAAATTTCAGACGCTTTGTTGGATTCGTTCCTGGCTCAGGATCCCGAATCAAAAGTGGCTTGCGAAACATTGACAACTACAGGATTGGTAGTATGCGCGGGAGAGGTAAAATCGCAGGCGTATGTTCCCATCGATGAGGTGGTAAGGAAGGTGATCGAGGAGGTGGGCTACACCAAGAGCGATTACCAATTCGACGCCAAGTCGTGCGGTATCATTTCCACCATTCACAACCAGTCCTCGGACATCAACCAAGGCGTGGAGCGTGCCAAGAAAGAGAATCAAGGCGCCGGCGACCAGGGTATGATGTTCGGTTATGCCTGCAACGAGATGGACAACTTTATGCCGCTCACCATCGAGTTGGCGCAAATGTTGGTGCAGGAACTCGCCGCCATCCGCAAGGAGGGCAAGGTGATGACGTATCTCCGTCCCGACTCCAAGTCGCAAGTTACCGTGCGGTATGCCGACAACGGCAAGCCGGAGCATATCGACACCATCGTCATATCCACGCAGCACGATGAGTTCGACGAGGAAAAGGCGATGCAGCAGTCCATCAAGAGCGACTTGCGCAAGTATTTGCTTCCGAGAGTCATTGATAATTGTCCGAAGGACGTGCAGCGGCTCTTCGACAAGTTCGATTACGAGAATAAATTCCTGGTCAACCCGACGGGCAAGTTTGTCATTGGTGGACCGAACGGCGACACTGGCTTGACCGGCCGCAAGATCATCGTGGACACATATGGTGGGCACGGTGCGCACGGCGGTGGTGCCTTCTCAGGCAAGGATCCTTCCAAAGTGGACCGTTCCGCCGCTTACGCCACTCGTCATATTGCCAAGAATATGGTGGCTGCGGGCCTTTGCGACCGGGTGCTCGTGCAAGTGGCCTACGCCATCGGCAAGGCCGAGCCCGTGGGCCTCTATGTCAACACCTACGGCACTGCCAAGGTGAAGAAGATGAGTGACGGCGAAATCGCCGTCAAGATTGGCGAAATCTTCGATATGACGCCATATCAGATCATCAAGCGGTTCCAACTCAAGAGCCCCATCTACCAACCCACCGCCACGTACGGCCATTTCGGTCGCGACTCCTATCGCAAAAAATTAAACGGTAAGATGGTGACCTTCTTCCCGTGGGAGAAGTTGGACTATGTGGACAAGATCAAGGAAGCATTCAAATTGAAATAATCTTTGATGAAAAAAGCATTTGTCTTTCCAGGTCAGGGAGCCCAGTTTCCGGGGATGGGAAAGGATCTGTACGATCAGTTCTCCGACGCCAAGGACATTATGTCGGAGGCGGATCGGTTGCTGGGCTTTGCCTTGTCCGAGGTTATGTTTGAGGGATCGGACGAGGATTTGAAGCAGACGAAGGTCACGCAGCCCGCGGTGTTCGTGCATTCGTATATGGCGTATCGTTGTTTGGCGGAGGACAAGCCCGATATGGTGGCGGGTCATTCGCTGGGCGAGTTCACGGCATTGGCGGTCAACGAGGGTCTTTCCTTCAAGGACGCGTTGATATTGGTGTCACACCGTGCCCGCGCGATGCAGGCGGCCTGCGAGTTGCAGGAGTCCGGTATGGCCGTGGTGCTCAAGTTCGACGACACCGTCACCGAGCAAGTGTGCGCTGACATCACTGATGAGGTGGTGGTGCCCGCCAACTACAACAGTCCCCAACAGTTGGTAATCTCGGGCAGCAAGGCGGGACTGGAACTGGCTATGGAGCGGTTGCAGGCCGCCGGAGCAAGACGTATGATGATGCTTAATGTGGGCGGCGCGTTCCACTCGCCTTTGATGCAGCCCGCGCAAGAAGAGCTGGCAGGCGCCATCGCCATGTGCCAATTCCACACGCCATTTTGCCCCATATACCAAAATGCCACGGCTATGCCGGCCATCGACCCAGACGTGGTAAGAAAAAACCTTCTTACCCAACTGACCAATCCGGTGCGCTGGACCCAGTCGGTGCAAAGAATGATAGCCGACGGTGCCACTTCGTTCTTCGAATTCGGTCCGGGCAGCACCCTGCAAGGCCTTGTTCGCCGCATCGATCCTAGTGTGGAAATTTTTGGAAAATAGAGGTGCCAAAAAATAAATTTTTTCGACAATCTCTTTGAAAATCTTTTAAATTATTCATTATCAAAGCAAAAAAATATCAACGTCATTTTGTTGATATTAAAATGCGTAAAGGGTTGATAGATTTAGGGTCAATTCCTACTTTTACGCACTCAAATAATAGAACGATTCCTTTGCTATAACCACTTGTTGTATAACTATTTACAAAAATACTAAACGACAATGTATTCCATTGTCAGTTTTGTTGTCTAAATTGCATAAATAAACCACGTAATATACCAAAAGCCTATGAACAACGATTTATCTCTTTTCGAAATGGAGGATGAGCCCAGCAGGGCAGAAGTAGCGGTCGGCGTACAAGAGCAAGCCGTAGCTAGTGATTTGGTTCATTCTCGTGAGCAGGTTATGCACGAGATGACCCGTAAATTGAATGATCAGCAAGAAGAGAAAGAGAGCCCGATAGAGGTAGCAGCTGCTGAAGCGCAGTCAGAGCGTTCGATATATCAAAAGGACGAAATCTTTCCCGATGTAGTGAAGTATTTTGGCGGCGATGAGCTTGCCGCTGGTGTGTGGATTGACAAGTATGCGCTCAAAGACCGAAACGGTAGCATTATGGAGCGAACCCCGGAGGATATGCACCGTCGTATGGCCCGTGAGTTCGCCCGCATTGAGAAAAGATACGTGCATCCTATGAGTGAGGATCTTATCTTTTCCTTGTTCGACAAATTTAAATACGTGGTCCCGCAGGGTAGTCCAATGGCCGGCATCGGCAACAACGATCAGATAGTATCGTTGTCCAACTGCTTTGTTATCGGCAACGAGGATAACTCAGACTCCTACGGTGGAATCATGAAGATGGACGAAGAGCAGGTGCAACTGATGAAACGGCGCGGTGGCGTTGGCCATGACCTGTCCGACATCCGTCCCACCGGCAGTCACGTGCAAAACTGCGCCCTGAGCTCTACAGGTGTGGTGCCTTTCATGGAACGTTTTTCAAACTCTACGCGCGAGGTGGCCCAGGATGGTCGTCGTGGTGCCCTTATGCTTACCATCTCCATCAAACATCCAGATGCAGAAAAGTTCATCGACGCCAAGATGACTCAGGGCAAGGTCACAGGCGCCAATGTCTCTGTAAAAGTGGACGATGATTTCATGAAAGCCGCACAAAGCAATACCCCATATAAGCAACAATATCCCATCAAGTCTGCCAATCCTCAATATACTCAAGATATTGATGCCAACAAACTTTGGAAGAAGATCATCCACAATGCCTGGAAGTCGGCTGAGCCGGGCATTCTGTTCTGGGACACCATCCAGCGCGAGTCCGTGCCTGACTGCTATAAGGACGAGGGCTTTGAGACTGTCTCCACCAACCCTTGCGGCGAGATTCCACTCTGTCCCTATGACAGTTGCCGTCTTATCGCGATGAACCTCTACAGCTATGTGGAGAACCCGTTTACCGACAAGGCCTATTTCAATATGCCGCTCTTCAAGGAACACGTCCAGTACGCTCAGCGGTTGATGGACGACCTTATCGACTTGGAATTGGAGAAGATTGACAGAATTTTGGCCAAAATCGACAGCGATCCCGAAAGTGATGACATTAAGCGCGTGGAACGTGAACTTTGGCTTAAGATTCGCAAGCAATCCACCAAGGGCCGTCGTACCGGTTTGGGCATCACCGCCGAAGGCGATATGTTGGCTGCATTGAATATCCGTTACGGCTCCGACGAAGGCATCGCCTTCTCTACCGAGGTGCACAAGCAACTCGCTCTTGCTGCCTATCGCTCTTCCGTCAATATGGCCAAGGAGCGTGGCGCATTCCCAGTGTACAGTTGTATCAAGGAGGGACACAATCCCTATATCCAGCGCATCCAAAAGGCCGATCCGAAACTCTATGAAGACATGATCCGCTACGGCCGCCGCAATATAGCCCTGCTCACCATCGCTCCTACAGGTAGCGTGAGCATCTGCACCCAGACGACCTCCGGTCTTGAACCTGCCTTCAATGTGTTCTACAAACGCAGAAGAAAAGTCAACCCCAACGATATGTCCATCAAGAAGAATACCGTCAAGGATGCGATGGGCGACAGCTTTGAGGAGTATACGGTGTTCCATCAGAAGTTCGTGACCTGGGCCAACACCCAAGGGTATACGTACGAGCAGATGGCCACGATGAGTGACAAGGAGTTGCAGGAGTTGATGAAAAAGTCGCCTTACTACAAATCCACCGCCGCAGACACCGACTACATCAAGAAAGTGGAATTGCAAGGTTCCGTTCAAAAGTGGGTGGATCATTCCATTTCCGTGACGGTGAATCTGCCGAACGACATCGACGAACAGACCGTTGCCAGCCTCTATGAAAAAGCTTGGGAAGTGGGTTGCAAAGGATTGACCGTTTATCGCGAGGGATCCCGCGATGGAGTACTCATTACCACCAGCAAAGAGGAAAAGAAAGCAGAGAAACCCACTCCGAAGAACTTTAAGCGTCCGAAAGAATTACAGGCCGACGTCATCCACTTTAAGAACAATAACGAGGATTGGGTAGCCTACATCGGCATCTACAACGGCAATCCGTATGAAATCTTCACGGGCAAGACCGGTGACGAGAGTTTCTTGTTGCCCAAATGGGTGGAACACGGCATTATCGTCAAGAACAGACATGAGGATGGCACAAAGTCATACGACTTCAAGTATTTGGACAAAGCCGGTTATGAGGTGATCCTCCGCGGCCTTGACCGTTGTTTTGACCAGGAGTTCTGGAACTATGCCAAGATGACCTCCGCTCTGTTGCGCAACGGAATCCCCGTGAACCACGTGGTCAACATTATCTCCGGCCTCAACTTCCGTCAGGAGAGCATCAACTCGTGGCGCAACGGTGTTTGCCGCGCCCTCAAGAAATTTGTCCAAGATGGCACAAAGCAAAAAGGCGTCGAATGCCCCAACTGTCATCAGCACGACACGATGGAGTTCAAGGAGGGTTGTCTCGTCTGCTCCAATTGCGGTTATTCCAAGTGCGGTTCCTAGTGGTCTTCGGGAAGGGGTATCGTTATGACAGAGAATAGAATCGTCAATCTATTTATACCCTGCCAGATGGATATGTTCCAGGCCGGCGCGGCGCAGAGTGCCATGACCGTCTTGGAACGTCTTGGCGACCGTTGCCAATATTTTGAAGAGCAAACCTGTTGTGGCCGCTGCTTCTATATGGAGGGAGAGGTTATATATGCCAAAAATTTGGCTATCAATGTATTGGATTGCTATGACGAAAAGTTGCCCTTCATTGTCCCCGACTGTGCGTGTGCTGGTTATATGAAATCCCATTACAAGCAGCTGCTCAAGAACGCCTACACCCCGACCAAACTCTCCATGTTTACTCAGAACGTATGGGAATTGTGCGATTACATCGTCAATGTAAAACAAGTGGAGAAATTAGACAACACGTTTAATAGTAAAGTCTTCTATTTTAAATCGTGTGCAGCTCGCAACTTTTATCCCTCTAATGATGCTCCGGTGACTTTGTTAAGTAATACGCAAGGTTTGGAGCTAATCACAGATGATAGCTTGCAGGGTTGTTGTGGCGCCAATGGGCGATTCCCCAAAGTTAATCCGGAGGCATCGGAAGCCTTGACGGGCGAGTTGGTGAGTAAGATCTACAACATGGGCGCTCAGTACATCACCTCCACGGATATCAGGTGTCTACATCAAATTGATGCCTACGTCACTGCCCATGGAATGGAGTTGAAGGTGATACATATAGCCGACATATTGAAGGGAGAATAAAAAAAGGATGCGAAAGCATCCTTTTTTTATTGAGGTCTCTTCCAGATTCGAACTGGAGTCAACGGTTTTGCAGACCGGTACCTAACCACTCGGCCAAGAGACCTTGTTAAGTGCGGCAAAAATACAATTTTTTTTTTAATCTCCAAACATTATTTATTGGGGTAGGGAATCACGATGTCATCACAGTACTCGCAACGATAGGAACGTTTGTTCTTGTCCACGAGATGGAACACATGATCGAAGTAGTGTTCCACGGATGAAACGCAACGAGGATTTTTGCAATGAATGATGTTGGTCACCGTCTCTGGCACCTCAAGTTTGACTTTCTTGACGGTTTTGCCGTTTTCAATGATGTTGACGGTGGCGTTAGGATCGACAAGGCCCAAGAAGTCGTAGTTGATATCGATGACTTCATTGATCTTGATGATGTCCTTTTTGCCCATCTTGAGGCTGAAAGCATTCATGATAAGAGCCACATTATACTCGGCCTTGTCCAAATGGAGGTAGTTGAACACGGTCATGCCGTATCCGGCTTTAATATGGTCTATGACGATTCCTCTTTCTATACTATTGATTTCTAACATGGTCGATGATTTTAATAGATTCCTAAAAGTTTACAGATGAGAGCCATGCGGACGTACATGCCGTTTCTGGCCTGGTTGAAGTATTGGGCACGGGGATCGCTGTCCACTTCCGTGCTGATCTCATTGACGCGCGGTAGCGGGTGCAGGATGTATGTGTCAGGGCGGGCATACGTCATCTTCTCGGCATCGAGAATGAAACGGTCTTTCAAGCGGATGTAGTCTTCCTCGTTAAAGAAGCGTTCACGTTGGACACGAGTCATATACAGGAAGTCGAGTTGGCCCATATAGGGTTCCATCTGGTCGACCTCTTCGAAGGGGATACCTTTTTTGCGGACCACCTCTTCTCGGATGTATTCGGGGACGCGAAGCTCTTCGGGGGAGATAAATATGAACTTGACACCTTCGTAATTGCTCAAAAACTTGACGAGGGAGTGCACGGTTCTTCCAAACTTAAGGTCACCGCAGAAACCGTAGGTCTTGTTCTCGACATTGCCGCGCAAACGCTCTATGGTAAGAATGTCGGTCAAGGTTTGCGTGGGGTGTTGGTGGCCACCGTCGCCAGCGTTGATGAGCGGCATGTGGATGTAGTGGCTGGCCATACGCGGAGCACCCTCTTTGGGATGACGCATGGCAGCAATGTCGGCATAGCACTCAATCGTGCGCAATGTGTCCGCAATGCTTTCGCCCTTGGCCGTGGAACTGGAGTTGGGCTCGGAAAAGCCGATCACCTTGCCTCCAAGTCGCAACATGGCCGCCTCAAAACTGAAACGGGTACGCGTGCTCGGTTCGTAAAAAAGAGTTGCCAGGATTTTTCCCTCACAACTCTTACTGTACTTTTCCGGATCGGCAATAATTTGATGTGCTAAATCAAAGATTTCACGAAATTCTTCGCGTGTGAAATCCGCCGGGTCTATTAAGCTTCTGTTCTTTAACAAAATAAATCCTCCTTATAGTTTAAATGATAATAAATTACGTGTGATTTTCCCCTCATCCATAATCTTTGCAAAAATAGAGAAATAGTTTTTTTCTGCTGAATATTTCTTTCATTTTTTTTCAACAATTTTTATCAATGCGCGCAACAGAAAACGTGTTATATGTAAAACATTGACATATAGGTATATATGCATAAACTAACGTAAGAGGTCGGCAGGCTTAAGATCCATTGGATCAGTAGGATGTTAGTAGAGGAGGGTCATGGTTGTAACTTTATATGTCCAAAAAGCAACTGTGTTGGTGCTATGATGCTTATTGGAGTACCCGAGAGCGAGAAGTGGTCTGTCTCTTGCCCGCCAAACATCAAGTTAGTGGCGTTTTGGTCGTTGGATGCATTATTTACGCAGGAAAACAAACTAATATCCAAAGGTTCGGCACGAACCAACCGTACGGGTGTCTTTTGGCCATTGGACACTTTAATACGATAGACGAAAAGGGGTTGCAAACCATCTTCCGATGTCTTTACAATTTCGTATGCATATTTGTATCCTGCGCTTCGGGCTTGTTTCAGGAGTTCTTTTTCGAGCGCCACTTCCTCCATGATGTTGCGACATGTCATTTCGAGCACGCCGGGGCCCACGTCTGTGGTCAATTGGCGGTCGCGTATGTAGAGACGCTGATGTCCATTTGAGTATCGGCCGAAGCGAGTCGGAATGCGATTGGTTATAAGCCCTATTAATGAGCCATTGTCTATGAGGGTGAATTTTTCATGTGTTGGCACACCCTCGGCATCCACGGTATAGTGGCCTAATAGTGAGGTCTGTTTAAACTGGTCTTGCTTATAGTTGGCAATGACGCTAACATTGTTGGAGGCCACAGACTTGTTTTTGAAATTCTCCCAATAGTTTTGTGCGGTACGATCGGCCAAAAGAGAAGGATCCCCATCCAAGAAAGCGCGAACGAACAGTGTGGGCACTGCCTCTCCAGAAACCAACACCGGACCATCGTAGATCTCGTTCATCGTGGGTGCACTGCGGAATTCTCGTAGACGATCCACCATTAGGTTCACCTGATTGATCAGCTCGTCGGTGGTAGGAAGGTCAGAGATACTTTGGTATAACCCACGTGTGTGGTCTTGCAATAGTTCTCCATTATCGGTTGAGGTCTCAGCACGCAAGTCCAAAGCGATGAGGTTGAAAAGCTGTGAGTATTGCACGTTAGGAGTCGAGAGGCAATACGTCATTCCTTGATATATAGTAAATTCAACGCTGGAATGTATTAAGGAATCCTGCGGAAAAAAAGCGGAGATATTATTGGCAAGGTCCTGGATATGGGACATATTCACGGGTTCATCAGGTTGGCTGATAAAAAAGGACTTTGTGCGAGCTTTAGAGCGATCATCTAGTATGGTGTTCTGCGTGGCGTACATTTTCTCTAATTGATCTTGCTTTAAAGCATAATCCACCAAAGCCTGTCTGTAGGCATCTTCTGTGGCTTGGTGCAAAGTGTGGAGTGTGTTGTTATAATGAATGTCTAGAGGAAGATTGTAATGTTTGGAGACGGGCTTTTCGGAAAAGGGAGTGTTATTAATCTGGTCATCTCCTACAAGTACACGTGCAGTAACCGAACGTACAGGTTCTTCGGTAGAAGTGACGGTACTGCCCAAAATGCTCTTTAGCGTGAATGTCTTGGCGTCGGTTATGAGATATTCAACATTGTATGGTTTAGGGGTGGTTTGCAATAAAGTGTCCTCCATGAAATTGTTGAACTCTTCTTGCATGGCTTGAAAAACAAATTCGGAGAATGGGGAGTTAACCTCTTTGGTTTCGGGTGCAGGACTCAATAATGAAAGAGGGATGGTTGTGTTTAGGGCATACGTCTTTGCCTTGGCGCAAAGAACGGAGGGGGCCAAACATACAACCGGAGCTCCAAGTTCAAAGGCAGGAACATAGAGATCTCCTTGCTCACGTTCGTTGCCACAAGCTATAACTTGTGACCAAAGAGATGAAGCGTCGGCAAAAGCGAATCCATGTACAGGCTCGTTGCTTTTATCATCACCATATACGCGGTATGCTTCTTGCGCGATAAATCCCAGCTTTTCATCGTAACGGATACTCTTCACATAGTATCCATACGCGTCGCCCTGCATTCTGATTTGTTGTTTCAGCTTTTGGATGAGCTCTTTTTCAGTTAGTGGCGTGGTCGCAGTTAATTCGAAAAAGAATTGGGGCTCTTTATATGTTAGGAAAGCATTTTGATCCAGCGTGCGATTTTGAGAAAGATAAGCGTGATAAAGCACTTGAGCGGCAGCAGGGGAAGCAAATAGAACGGGACAATGGATGTTTTCGGCTTGCGCCGACTCCACCATCTTGAGCAGATTCTCGTTCATGGTCATCATGTCCTGGTGAATGGTGGAAACTCGTGGTAAGTCGTTGCGATCCGCTAGCATGTACTGTTTTTCAAAGGTTAAAGGCCGATGCTCGGAATCCAATGCTGTGGCAGAAATAGTTAGTATGGCGTTGTCGTAATTTGAAGCAATTACTGCTCCTTCTTGATCGAGTTTATAAATACGTAAACAGGCATTATGTAAAACGGCTTTTCCTTCATGGATGTTCTCAAGGGTGTTCCAAAGCTGGGTGTACTCGTTCAGTGTTTTGCCCCAATGCTCGGGTTTGGTCTCGGGAGAAAAATAATCCTCCAATGACTCCCAAGTGTAAGGACTATTGAGACTATAAATATGGTTTACAAAAGAAGGTGTGGACAGGGGTGAAAAAGTAGGATTTGAAGGCCAGGGCGTGCCAACTTTCGCTCGAGCTTGGCAAAGTCTGTATTCCTGCTCGGCTTCAGTATATAGTCGATGAATCTCGTCCTTGAGAATTTGTTTGGCAACCAACGAGTTAAAGTCAAGAGGGATGTAGATATCCTGATTAGTGGTGCTCTCAATGTATCGTCCAGCTTGAGGATTTCCAACAATCATATATACTTTCATCGTCTTATAGGTCTGATGGCGGTTGGCCGTCAGGCTGCCAAGATGAGATTCCAACAAATAATCGTCCACATATTGAATCTGCAGGGCGAGGGAACAGACAGGTACTTGGTTGTAGCGGTATGACTGGTGTTGTTGTTGGATGAAATCGGACAAGGCGGAAACAAATGCCTTCTCTTCGTCGGCTGTCTGGGCCGTGCCTATGGTGACAAATAAGGGACACCACATCAACAGGATGAGAAGGATATGTCTGCGCATAGGTTTTATCTGAAGATGGTGGCGTCGCGGTCTGGACCTAAGGAGACGATGGAGATCTTGGTGCGGGTCTCCTGCTCGATGAACTGGATATAGTCCTTGAAGGCCTGGGGCAGTTCTTCGTAGGTCTTGCATTGGCTCACGTCTTGCATCCAGCCTTTGAGCGGGGTGTAGACCGGTTCGATGTCAACGTCGGAGGCGGTGGGCATCTTGGTGGTGAGTTCTCCGTTGACCTTGTAGGCCGTACAAATTTGGATAGTCTCGAAATTGGACATCACGTCGGCCTTGGTGAGGGCGATATCGGTGACGCCGTTGATCATAAGGGCATACTTGAGGGCCACGAGGTCGAGCCAGCCACAACGGCGCGGACGGCCGGTGGTGGCACCGTACTCATTGCCTTGCTTGCGGAGTTGTTCGCCGGTGGCATCGAACAGTTCAGTGGGGAACGGACCGCTGCCCACGCGGGTGCAATAGCCCTTGACGATGCCGAGGACCTTGCCGGCGAAGTGCGGGTCGAGGCCGAGGCCTGTGAAGGCGCCGGCGGCGATGGTGTTCGAAGAGGTCACGAAAGGATAGGCGCCGAACTCAAGGTCGAGCATTGTGCCCTGCGCGCCCTCGGCCAACACGGACTTGCCCCCTTGGATGTAGTCGTACAGCTCGTATTCGCTGTCGATGAAGGTGAACTTGCGCAAAGTGGCAAGCGATGCCAACCATTTCTGGTCAAGGTCGGGCAACATCGTGCTGTGGTCGAAGTGCAATTGGTCGAGCAGTTCTATATGTTGGGCCTTGGCCTTTTGGTATTTGTCGTTGAAGGTATCGGACAGCAGGTCGCAAACGCGCAGGCCAGTGCGGGCGGTCTTGTCCGTATAGGTCGGACCGATGCCTTTGAGCGTGGAGCCGATCTTTTGGTCACCCTTGCGGGACTCGTAAGCGGCGTCGAGCAACTTATGGGTGGGCAGGATGAGGTGCGCCTTCTTGGAGATGAACAGATTGGCGGTGGGGGTAAGACCCATGGCCTCCAAAGCGTCGATCTCCTCCTTGAAGGTTATAGGATCTATGACGACACCATTGCCGATAACGTTGATTTTCTCCTTGTGGAAAATGCCGGAGGGAATGATATGCAGCACATGGCGAATGCCGTTGAACTCCAACGAGTGTCCTGCGTTGGGGCCGCCCTGAAATCGGGCTACCACATCATAATTCGGGGTTACGGCATCTACGATCTTGCCTTTGCCTTCATCGCCCCATTGCAATCCAAGCACAATGTCTATTTTCTTGTGTTCCATCAGATAATAGAAAGTTTAGCGGTTTTGATAATGCTGCAAAAATACACTTTTTTTACTGCTCTTCACATATTCATTTTTTTGTATTTTTGCAACTTTGAAATTATTCGTAACCCTAAAAATATTGTAATTATGGCATTAGCAATTGACTCTTCTAATTTTGAGACCCTTGTCAATGGTGACAAGCTGGTTGTTATTGACTTCTGGGCACCGTGGTGTGGTCCTTGTCGTCATATTGGACCTATCGTCGAAGAAGTAGCCGCCGAATTTGAGGGCAAGGCCGTCATCGGCAAGTGCGACACTGACGAAAACAATGAACTGGCTATCCAGTTCGGCGTGATGAATATCCCTATGCTGGTCTTCGTCAAGAACAAGGAGGTGGTGGACACCCACGTAGGCATCATCAGCAAGGAGGACTTGGTAGAGAAGGTGAATAAATACTTATAATCCTGAAAAATTAATCTTTTACTAATTAAATAATACAACTATGTCATTTTTTCAAGAACATCGTACCGTGACCTTTTTGATTGGTATTTTGATTGTCATCATACCTTTCTTGGTTTATTATGTACGCGAAGCCATGCGAAATCATCCCAAGGGGTTGATTGCCGCTGCATTAAGCAATATGGGAGAGCGTTTCGGGTACTACATCATGAATGCAGTGCTAGCTCTCTTCCTCGTCTCCAAATTCGGTTTGTCCGATGCTCATGCAGGAGCCATTTATTCTGTTTTCTATTGTGGTATCTATGTGTTGAGTTTGGTGGGTGGTATCATTGCCGACCGTACGCAGAACTATAACAAGACCATCCAGGCTGGACTCATCACTATGGCCTTGGGCTATGTGGCCTTGGCCATTCCGCTTTTCAGCAAGCAAGGTGGTTTCATCGTGGACGCTGGCGCCGGATGGTGGGCCATCCTTATTTTCACTTGTGTCGCCCTCTTCTGCATAGCCTTTGGTAACGGCCTCTTCAAGGGCAACCTTCAGGCGATTGTGGGTAAGATGTATGACGAGTTTGAGGCAGAGGCTGCAAAGAAAGGCCCCGAAGCCTTGAAAGAAGCCCGTGAAAAGCGCGACTCTGGTTTCCAGATTTTCTACGTGTTTATCAACATAGGCGGCGTCATCGCCCCGTTTGTGGCTCCTTTGCTGCGCGAATGGTGGCTTAAAGTCCATCACTTGGTCTATAACGCCGACATGCCCGCCCTTTGCCATCAGATTCTACAAGGTGGCGATGGCGGCACCAAGTTCACCGAGACCCTCGACAAAGTGATGCTTCCCGGTTATCAGTTCGTGGATAATTTCACTTTCGCCTCCAACTATATCGATGTGTTCAATTCCGGTATCCACTTCTCCTTCATCGCTTCCGTGATTGCTATGGCCGTCTCTTTGACCATCTTCTTGTCCACCAAGAAGAAATTCCCGCAACCGCTCAAGAAAGAGAAAAAAGCTACCGTCGTTGAATATACCGTCGAAGAAAAACACGCCATGGCAAAGGAAATCAAACAGCGTATGGCTGCTCTCTTCGCAGTGCTTGGCATCGCTGTTTTCTTCTGGTTCTCGTTCCATCAGAACGGACAGTCTCTCTCCTTCTTTGCCCGCGACTTCGTCAACTCCGATGCCGTTGCACCTGAGATTTGGCAGTCGCTGAACCCCTTCTTCGTCATTATCCTGACTCCTATCGTGATGATTATTTTCGCTTCGTTGGTGAAAAAAGGCAAGGAGATCTCAACGCCTCGTAAGATTGCCATCGGTATGGGTATCGCGGCCTGCGCTTACCTCTTCCTGATGGCACTGTCAGCTGTGTGCAATTATCCTTCCGCCGAGACTTTCAGAGGTATGGATCAGGCGGCTATGGGCGCTGCAGGTTTGGCCAAGTCAGGTTGGTGGGTGCTGTTGGTTACCTATTTCTTCCTGACTGTAGCTGAGTTGTTTATCTCCCCGCTGGGATTGTCCTTCGTCTCCAAGGTCGCCCCGCGCCACATGGTCGGTTTGTGTCAGGGCCTCTGGCTTGGTGCCACAGCAGTGGGCAATATTTTCCTCTGGATCGGCCCCGTGATGTACAACGCTTGGCCCATCAAATATTGCTGGCTGGTGTTTGCCGTCGTCTGCCTCATCTCCATGGGCGTAATGCTCGGTATGGTGAAGTGGCTCGAGCGCGTCACACAATAATAGCCGTTAGCAGATAACTATTATTAATAAAGGCGGGACTTTCCATAGGAAGGCCCCGCCTTTTTATATAAAATTGTATCTTTGCGACTCAAACAATACAGAAATGAAAATAAAAGAAGTAACCTCTTATTTGGAAGAAAAATTTCCACTGTGTTTGCAAGAAGACTTTGACAACTGCGGAGTGCAATGCGGCGACGTGGAACAAGAAATTACGGGTGTGTTGGTTTGTTTCGAGATGTCCGAAAAGGTCATTGACGAAGCGTTGGCCATGAATGCCAATTTGGTGGTGTCACATCATCCGTTAATGCTGCGCCGGGGTATTTGCAAGATAGAGCCCACCAATCGCGTGGGGGCTGTCATTTGTAAGGCGCTGGGACACAATATGGTACTTTACTCCATGCACACCAATATCGACAGCGCGCAAGGCGGAGGCAACGATGTCTTTGCCGAGAAGTTGGGCTTGCAAAATGTGCAAGTGCTCGTGCCCACAACGCTCGATGAACTGGCGGAACACAACGGGTTGGGTAGGATTGGTTGCTTGCCGGAGCCGATGCCAACCCTTGATTTCTTGCATTACGTCAAGGAGAAAATGGGCTTGAAGACGTTGAGATATCGGGGCGATATGGAGAAAAAGATTGTGAAAGTGGCTGTGTGCGGCGGAGGTGGAGCTTCCTTTATTGAAACGGCATTATACGCTGGAGCCGATGCCTATGTGTCCGGGGATATAAAGTACCACGACTTCTTTAAGGCCGAAAATCGTATGCTCATTGCCGATATTGGTCACTATGAAGGAGAGTTTTTTATTAAAGAAATTATTTATAAGGCATTAAAAGAAAAATTTACTACTTTTGCCGCCTCTATTTCTAAAATGGATATTTTAGAGGTTTTGTATTTATAGATATCTGATAATCAAATAATTAAGAGATAATATGGCTACAAAGAAAGCTACAGAAAAAAAAGCTGCCGAGAAGGTAGAAGAACCTAAAACCAAGAAAACCACTGCCAAAAAGGCCGCCGTAAAGAAAGAAACCAAGAAAGAGACGGAAAAGAAAGAGACCGTTGCCAAGAAGGCTCCGGCCAAGAAGGCGTCTGCAAAGACCGCAGAAAAGAAAGCGGCTGAACCGAAGACTGCAGAGAAGAAGCCTGCTACCAAAAAAGCTCCGGCCAAGATAAAGGTAGTTGAAGTTGAAACCCCTACCGTCTTGAATGATGATGTTACGGTAGAAAAGACCTCCGACGGTGTAGTGGAAGTGAAGAAACACGAAGACACACAGGGCACTGCCGAGGAACTTTCCATTGAACAAAAGTTGCTTTCCTTGTACAACTTGCAACAAATTTGCACTAAGATTGATGATATTCGCATGATTCGTGGTGAGCTTCCAGAAGAAATTCGTGACAATGAAGACGAATGTGAAGGTAAGCGCACCCGTATTGCGAAGTTCCAAGATGAAATAGAAAACCTTAAGACGAAGATCGCTTCTGAAAACACCAAGAAAGAAGAGGCTTTTGCTGCCATCAAGAAATATGAAGAGCAGCAGAACAATGTGCGAAACAATCGCGAGTACGAGTCTTTGAGCAAGGAAATCGAATATCAGAATCTTGAGATTCAGGTTTCTGACAAGCATAAAGTAAAATATGAGGCTGAGATTGTAGAAAAAGAGGCCCAAATCGAAGAAACCAAGGTGAAACTCGAAGAGTTGGAAGAGGTGCTGAACCAAAAGAAATCGGAATTGGAAGTCATCGTGGCCGATACCGAGAAGGAAGAGGAAGAATTGCTGCAACAAGCCGATGTGTTGAAGGCTAAAGTTGATCAACGTCTCCTCACCGCTTTCGAGCGTATCCGCAAAAGCGCCCATAATGGTTTGGCCATCGTGAAGATTGAGCGTGACGCCTGTGGTGGTTGCTTCAGCAAGATTCCGCCTCAACGCCAATTGGACATCGCCCTGCACAAGAAGATCATCGTCTGCGAAGCCTGCGGTCGTATCTTCATTGACGACAAGTTGGTGCACAGCCAAGATCAAGAGGCATAGTCCTAATGCAAGTTATAGAAAAGGCGACCATTTGGGTCGCCTTTTTTTTTGTGTCACTTGATGTCCAAAACCTTGATGGTTTTCAGTCCGGTGGGAATCTTGATATCGAAGATGTCGCCTATATGATGGCCGAACAGACCTTTGGCCATCGGGGAGGTAAATGGGATTTTGCCCTTGGCGGCGTTAGCTTCATCCACGCCGGTGATCTGCAAAGTCATCTCCTCGCCGTTCATCCGGATGGAGACGATGGAGCCA
This sequence comes from Bacteroidales bacterium, assembly GCA_024685175.1. Taxonomy (GTDB): domain Bacteria; phylum Bacteroidota; class Bacteroidia; order Bacteroidales; family WCHB1-69; genus F23-D06. The sequence continues at coordinate 109,159 of JAIKWD010000012.1, read as the reverse complement.
AAGGCGATCTCGTCCTTTTTGCCTGTTGGTTGCATCACTTTGGCAATCTTGATGCGGTTCTCCAACAATTCCAGTTTGGCATTGATGAAGTTGCGTTGCACGCGGGCATCGGACTCTTGTCCGCCAGTGGCGATGGCGTCGCGTTCATCGAGAAGGTCCTGACGCTCCTGCATCAGCAGTTCCATCCCTGTCGGGGTCACATAGTTGACCACGCCAGCGGGCAGGAATGCGCGTGGGGGCACCATCGGCGTCTCTTCCTGATCGCCTTCCTTGACAAAACCTCTACTCATTATTACAAATATTTTCTGCGAAGCAAATCACACAAAGAAAGATATGCGGTAGCCGTGGAATCCCAATAGTATTTCTTTTTCAGACCTTCCAGGCAATCGAACGCCTGATCCATATTGGCGCACTGATTCAGTTGTTGGATGGCGGCGCTGAACTCTTCGCCCTTGTTGTTGAACAACTCTTTGATGTAGGTGAACTTGTCGTTGATGGAAATGGCCTTCGTCAAATCGCCCACCTTGGCGTGTTGGAACTGTGTGCCTAGGGAACGGTCTTCTTGTTGTTTGTTGAACAGGTCGTTGAGCGAACGAAGCGAACCCGTTTGGGCAACTTGCGGCTTTTGTTGGGCGGCCACGGAAGGCGTCGCCTTGGGAGTCTCCGGCTTCGGCTCCGGTTGGGGAGTTAGTTTAGGTTCAACCTTCGACTCCGGCTTTGGCTGAGGTTTGGGTTCCGGTTTCGGGATGAATTGAAGAAGGTCGTCTTCGTCATCTTGTTGGATAGGCTCCGGTTCTATCAGCTTGTCAGGCTTGCTCGCTTCGCGGGTGGCTTTGGCTTCGGGTACGCGCTCGGGCTCGGACGCTTTGGGCTCATCCAAGGGCAATTCGGGGTCGGATTCAACCTCGACAGCAATTCTCAGCGCTTCGGGCGTTAACGGTGCACCATAACTCTCGTGGTCGGTATCAAAGAACAAATCTACATCGTCTTCGATTCCCTTTTGCACTTCATATTCCTTTTTTTCTTCTTCTACCACTACGGGCTCAACCTCTTCGGCGGCCTGTAATTGCACATACAGCATACGAAGTTTCTCCATCAAGATATCTTTCTCTATCTTGGGCAGTTGAACGTTCTCTTTGCTGATAACCAGAAGATTATCAATTAATTCATCAATTTGTTTGAAAGAATTTTGCATTTTATTGAGGGTTAATGGTGAAAAGGTGCGCAAATATTGTTAATTTTGCGGCTCAAAAAATCGGCCAAAAATACAAAATTCTTTAATCGGCTTGACAGATGTTTTTAGAAAATAAAGCAAATAGAAGCAGTAAGAAAGGATGGATCGAAGTGATCTGTGGCTCGATGTTTTCTGGTAAGACCGAAGAACTGTTGCGCCGCATCCGCCGGGCCGAATTTGCGCACCAGCAGATAGAGCTCTTCAAACCGGCTATAGACGTGCGTTACGACGATGTGGATGTGGTTTCCCACAATGAGAACTCCCGCGTCTCCACCCCCGTACACAACTCTTCGGAAATTCTGCTCTATGTGAATATGGAGTCCGTAGAAGTGGTGGCCATCGATGAGGTGCAGTTTTTTGACGATGGTGTCGTGGATGTGTGCAATACCTTGGCCAACGCGGGTATCCGTGTGATTGTCAGCGGGTTGGATATGGACTATCTGGGTAATCCCTTTGGCCCGATGCCCAAACTGATGGCCGTGGCCGAATATGTGAGCAAGCAGCACGCTATCTGTACCCATTGCGGCGACCTGGCGAACTATTCCCATCGTATTGTCGCATCAAAAGATCAGGTGTTGTTGGGTGAAAAGGATGCGTATGAGCCGTTGTGCAGACATTGTTTCGAGGCCGCGAAGGGGAATGAGGAATGAGGAATTGGTGATTTGCTGGGTAGTAGGGATATATTAAAGGAGTAGAGTCCAATATGCATAAACAATATTGAGAAGCGATCGTGTTGGTGGATAGGCCAGAGACGCTGTGTATAGCGTCTCAATGCCAAACAAAACACATTGAAACAGACATTAATTAAAAAAACATAATTGTATGAATTTAATTGACAAAATCAAAGCAAATGCCATCGAAGCCAAAAAGCGTATTGTCTTGGCTGAAGGCGAAGAAGAAAGAACAATGAAAGCTGCTGACATCATCTTGGATAAAGGATATGCCGGTATCATCCTGTTGGGTAACAAGGCCAAGATCGAGGCCCAAGCCGCAGAATGGGGTTTGAAGAACATCGGCAAGGCCGAGGTTATCGACCCGATGGACAACCCCAAGAAAGAATACTATGCTGAAATGCTCTGCGAGATCCGCAAGAAGAAGGGTATGACTATTGAGGAAGCCCGCAAGTTGGTGGAAGATCCCTTGTATTTGGGCACTTTGTTGATCAAGAACGGCGATGCCGATGGTGAAGTCACCGGTGCGCAACATGCCACGGGCGACGTGCTTCGTCCCGCCTTCCAGATTGTGAAGACCCTCCCTGGCATCTCTGTTGTGTCCGGCGCATTCATTATGTGCTTCCCTGACAAGAAATGGGGTGACGACGGTATTATGGTGTTTGCAGACTGTGCTGCCGATCCCAACACGGACGAGAATAAGCTGGCCCAGATCGCTGTGGTTACCGCCCAGACCGCCCGCACCATTGCCGGCATTGAGCCGAGAGTGGCTATGCTGAGTTTCTCTACCAAGGGTTCTGCCAAGCACGAACTCGTGGACAAGGTGGTCAATGCGACCCGCATCGCCAAGGAGATGGATCCGAACTTGGTGATTGACGGCGACTTGCAAGCCGATGCCGCCATCATTCCCGAAGTGGCCGCCAAGAAGGCTCCGGGCAGCCCGGTCGCCGGCAAGGCCAATGTGCTGGTGTTTCCCTCTCTTGAAGTCGGCAACATCGCTTACAAGTTAGTGCAGCGTATGGCTGGCGCAGACGCCATCGGACCCGTCATGCAGGGTATGGCAGCGCCTATCAACGACCTGTCTCGCGGTTGCTCCGTGGAAGACATCGTCAGTCTTGTGGCCATCACCGCTTGCCAAGCCGCTGGCAACAAGTTCTAGCAATGGGTGGTCTCGACAAGCTCAAACACCGGTCCAGTCTGTGTCTGAGCTTGTCGAAGGCACCTTTTTCTAGCCAAAATATACAACAATGAAAAAAATAATCACCATCCTGTTTGTTTTGTTGCTTGTGGGTGCCGTCGGTGCACAAAACACGCAAGTACCCAGAACCTTACGCACCGGAGCACGCAACGCCAACAATGCTCAGCAGACAGAGCGAAACGTCAAGTTCTTTTTGGGTGGCAACATCAACTCCAACTTCGGCTCCAAGTTCGCCCTTGGTCTCGAAGGAGGTGCGTATGCTACGCGCTGGCTCCGTTTCGGCGTGGGTCCACGCTACGAGATGACATACGACTATGGCAACGACAAGGTGTTGCACTCTGCGGGAGCCACCGCCTTCGCCGAAGCCATTATCGCTAACTATCTCATAGGCCATGTGGGTTACGAGTTTCTCAATTATCCCACCTTCGCGCAAGACGCAAACGGATTTTACGACTACTCGACCCCGATTCGTCGCAACATCCACGCGCTCGCCCTTGGCATCGGTTTCCAAACCCGTTTGACCGAAATCGTTGGCTTGTACGCACAGTATGTCATCTACCCTGTGCAGTCCAAAAACGACTACTATAACAAGTTCCTGCCTATGTTCGCCCGTCTCGGCGTCACTGTGGACTTGTAAAACGAAGGGACTATGTCGCGTTTCTCCCTGAATTTTCTGTTGGCCCGCCGCATCCTTAAGGATAAAGGGGATAGGTTGGCGCGCCCCATCGTGTACCTGTCGGTGGCTGGCGTGTCGCTCGGCTTGATCATTATGATGATAGCCATTGGCATCACCCACGGCTACAAACAAGAGATCCGCGATAAGGTCATCGCGATGGGATCGCACATCCGCATCACGAACTTCGACCAAAACTACTCTTTTGAGCAGGTGCCCATCAACAAACGAAACGCCAGCATCCTGAGTCTGCAAAACGACCCGCAAGTGGCTGTGCTACAGAACTTCGCCACCAAGGTGGGTATCGTCAAAACCGCCGATCAGGTGGAAGGGGTGGTGCTCAAGGGCGTGGACGAGACTTTCTCGTGGGACTTCTTCCAGCCCTGTCTGGTTGAAGGCGACACGTTTGGCCTTGCGGACACCGTACCCGACAACCATATCGTCATCTCCAAGCGGATGTCGAACAAGTTACAACTCAAGGTGGGCGACAAGGTGCACACGTATTTTGTGCAAGACCCGCCGCGCCAACGCAGTTTCACCGTGGCAGGCATCTACGAAACCGGCCTGCCTGAATACGACAATATGTACGCCCTTGTCGACCTGCGTCACGTGCAAAAACTCAACGACTGGAACGATAGTTTGGTCAGCGGGGTGGAAGTTCTGATCCGCGATTACGACGACATTGACCGAATGGGCGACCAAATCCACCATCGTATCGATTACACCCTCAAAGCGGAAACCGTCAAGCAAATCTATCCCGAAATCTTTGAGTGGATTGCCCTTTTCGACACCAACGTAGCCGTGTTGCTCATCATCACCATTTGTGTCTGCATCGTCACGATGATGTCCATTTTCTTCATAGTGGTGTTGGAGCAGACGCCCACCATCGGTATTATGAAGACTTTGGGGATGAAGACCAAGCAGGTGACGGGCACTTTTATGCTCGTGGCCGCCGACATTCTGCTCAAGGGAATGTTGGTTGGCGATGTCATTGCGCTGATATTCGGTGCATTGCAACAAAAATTCCATTTGCTCAAACTCAACCCCGATACCTATTATGTTGATTTCGTGCCCATCCAGTTCGACTGGCTGTCGGTGCTGCTCCTCAACGTTGGTGTGTTTGCGGTTTGTATGTTGGTGTTGGTGCTGCCCGCCTGGGTGGTGAGCAGGAAGATCACGCCGGTGAACGCGGTCCGGTTTGAATAAAATTCAGAATTCATATCGCTAAAAAAACTTTTCTCTAAAAAGTTGAGTAAAAGAAAAAAAGTGTACTTTTGCCGCCCATTTTAAAAAACACACTTAACAAACAAACAATTAAAAAATTATGGCAAATCAGTACGAAACCGTTTTCATTATGACGCCCGTTTTGTCTGAAGATCAGATGAAGGAAACGGTACAGAAATTTGAGAAGATTCTCACCGACAAAGGCGCTGAGATCGTTCATCAAGAAAACTGGGGCCTCCGCAAGTTGGAATACCCCATCCAAAAGAAGTCATCCGGCTTCTATCATTTATTTGAATTCAAGGCAGAAGGTTCTGTCGTCGAGGCATTGGAACTCCAATACCGTCGTGACGAGCGCATTATGCGCTTCCTCACTGTGAGTATGGACAAATACGCCATCGCTTACGCCGAGAAGAGACGCAACAACCTCAAGAGCAAAGCCAACGCCCAACCCGAAGTGAAGGAAGAGGTGAAGGTGGAAGAGGCTCCCGTCGCCGAACAACCCCAGGAAGTTAATAACGAGTCTAATCAAACAGAACAAGCAGAATAGTTATGGCACAACAATCAGACATCAAATACATTGCCCCTGTGGCAGTTGACATCAAGAAGAAAAAGTATTGTCGTTTCAAGAAGAGCGGCATCAAATACATCGATTACAAAGATGGCGAGTTCCTCAAGAAATTCGTGAACGAGCAGGGCAAGATTCTGCCTCGTCGTCTCACCGGAACTTCCCTGAAGTATCAAAAGAAGGTGGCCCAGGCTGTTAAGAGAGCTCGTCATTTGGCCCTTCTTCCGTTCGTAACCGATAATTTAAAATCTAACTAATAGGAGGAATTGACATGGAAATTATATTAAAACAAGACGTTAACAATTTGGGCTATGCCGATGACCTCGTAAAGGTTAAGGACGGTTACGCTCGCAATTATCTCATTCCGCAGGGTTTGGCAGAGCTTGCAACCCCCGCCAAGAAGAAAATGCTCGCTGAAACACAAAAACAACGTGCTTTCAAGGCTGAAAAGATCAGAAAAGAAGCTGAATTTCTCGCCGGTAAGATTGAAGGTCTTGAGGTAACCATTCCCACCAAGGCTTCCGAAAAGGGCACTATCTTCGGTTCTGTTACCGCTATTGCAGTGGCTAACGCCCTCAAAGAGCAACACGACATCGACATCGACCGCCGTAAGATCGTTATGCAAGAAGACCATATCAAGGAACTTGGCAAATACAAGGCCATCGTGAACTTGCACAAGGACTTCAACAAAGTAACGCTCAATCTCAACGTGGTGGCCGAAGAAGAGTAGTTAGTATTATTTTTTTCATAATTGTTAAAAGCCTTCCTATTGGAGGGCTTTTTTTTGTATTTTTGCGCTCAATTTAAAAGTTATGAAGTATAACCGTATATTGTTAAAGCTTAGTGGCGAGTCCTTGATGGGCGATGATAATTACGGCATCAATTATGCCAACGTGCATCACTTCGCGTCCGAAATCCGTTCTGCGACGGTTGCCGGCGTGCAGGTGGGTGTCGTCATCGGTGGCGGCAACATCTTCCGCGGTGTGCAGGGCGCCTCCAAGGGCTTCGACCGTCGGCAAGGCGACCAGATGGGTATGTTGGCCACCGTCATCAACGCGATGGCGTTGCAGGCGACTCTCGAAGAGATGGACGTCAAGGCCAAGGTGCTCACCGCCTTCACCATTGAGAGCGTGGGCGAGAAGACCTCCTGGCGCAAGGCCGTGCAAGAACTCGAGAGCGGGCATGTTGTCATCTTCGGCGGCGGCACAGGCAACCCTTTCTTCACCACCGACTCAGGTGCCGCCCTCCGCGCCGTCGAAATCAAGGCCGACCTCCTGCTCAAGGGCACTCGCGTCGATGGCGTCTATACCGCCGACCCCGAAAAAGATCCTACTGCCACCAAATACACAAACCTCACGTTTGACGAGGCCTACGAAAAGAACCTCAAGATTATGGATATGACCGCCTTCACCCTCTGCAAGGAAAACCATATGCCCATCTACGTCTACGACGCCAATGTATCCGGCAACCTGCTCAAGGTGCTCAACGGCGAAACGATAGGAACACTTTTACAATAAAACAATATGGAAGAAACTGAAAATAAATCCGTTGTCACTTCTGATCTCCCTGTGGAAGAAGAAGCCAAGATGCAGAACGTCTCCAAACGACGCGTTCATTTCAAGGTTCATTTGACTATTTTCCTGGTCATCAACCTCATTATCTGGGCCTTGTGGTTTACCCTGTTCGACACCATCGTCACGGATGCATACATCAACATGGCCATTAAGAAGGCTTTCATTTGCATCACTCTCGTATGGTTGTTGGTCGTGTTGCTCCATTATTTCATCGCCTACAAATGGAACAAGACGTTTGTGGAGAAGGAATTGGCAAAATTGAAGAAACAGCGCGAGAAACAACTTCAGGAAATAGAGAAAATCAAGGTCAAGATGGACCAAGCTAGGGCCAAGAATCCTGATCAACCCCAAGAATAATCATTTTTAACACGAAAATTCACTAAAATGGATACACAAACCTGTCTCAAGAACGCTAAGGAAAGTATGAACTCCACGGTCGCCTTCTTTGACAAAGACCTGCAGAAAATCCGCGCCGGCAAGGCCTCCCCGCAAATGTTGGAGGGTCTCAAGGTCGACTATTACGGCAATCCTACGCCGGTTGACCAAGTGGCCAACATCAACACGCCGGACGCTCACCAGATTGTCATCCAACCGTGGGAACGCAACATGTTGCCCGTCATCGAGAAGGCCATCCTGGCCGCCAACATTGGACTCACCCCGCAAAACAACGGCGAGTTCATCCGTCTCGTGGTGCCCACCCCGACCGAGGAGCGCCGCAAGGAGCTGGTGAAGAAGGCCAAGCAAGAGGCTGAACAGACCAAGGTCTCCATCCGCAACATCCGCCGCAACGCCAACGACGAGGCCAAGAAACTCAAGGACGGCGGTGCACCGGAGGACGAAATCAAGAAACTCGAGGCTGACATCCAAAAGGCCACCGACGAGGCCATCGCCAAGGTGGACAAGATGATGGACGCCAAGGAGAAAGAGATTATGACCGTTTAATAGAAACAATCATTTTTTATAAATCAACAAAAATTTAGAGTTATGAATATTCCTGAGAATCTGAAGTATTCCGCAGACCACGAATGGTTGAAAGTAGACGGCGAAGAAGCTTTCGTCGGCATTACCGCTCACGCTGCCAACGAGTTGGGCGACATCGTTTTCCTTGATATCCCTTCCGTGGGCGAGACCCTCGACAAGGATGAAGTTTTCGGTTCCATCGAGGCCGTGAAGACCGTGGCCGACCTGATGCTGCCCGTGGGTGGCGAAGTCATCGAGTTCAACGAGGCCCTCGAAGGCAACCCCGCATTGGTCAACAGCGACCCCTACGGCGAAGGCTGGATTGTCAAGATCAAGATGACCGACCCCGCTCAGGTGAGCGAACTGATGGACGCCGCCGCATACATCGCTATGCTTGGATAGTCCCTACTTGGACAACAAACAAAAAAAGCAGCTCGTTAAGGGCTGCTTTTTTTGTTTGTCCTAGGAGAACTATATTCTATCCCCTAAATCCTACCCCTTACTTTGCTTTAATATTGGAACCGCAGTCATCGACAATCATCTTGTACCAGTATTGCGGGTACTCGGGTTGGTCGGGGAAGGCGCACTGCGGAATTCGGGTGTCGGAGACCTTGAACTTACCGTTCTCCTCCTTCTTGACGTTGCCGTCGTTATATTTCACGAGGAGATAGTAGAAGAGGTCGTTCCAGGTTTGGCACACCTCCTTGGCGGCCTTGTTGGAGTAGTCGTTGATTTTCTGACGAGCCGCCTTGGGGTCGCTCTTGTAGGTGTCGGCCAGACTTTCTGCCATTTGGTCCACATCCTTGATGAAACGAAGCTCGTAGAGGTCTTGTTTCTCCCTCACATGCTTGATCATATCGCAGTAACGGGAATAGACGAAGTTGCTGACCTTGGTGAAGGTCCAGAAGGCGGAGGTGGAGGAGTATTCTACCATTGAGCCGTTGCCTTGGGCGTACTCGTGCGGGATTTGGGTCATACCGCAATACATCGGCACGTAGCAGGTACTTCCGGCATCGTCGACGCTGAACCAGAACACGCCACCAATGATGTTGGGCAGCCAGTTGCGGCACTGGGCCACGAAGGAGAAACCGGTCTGTTGGGTGGCCGTGGCGCGCTCGTGGAGGTATTCCTTGCCATTGTAGGTCCAGTTCATCGGACGCCAGCGGTAGGGGCATTTGTAAGGGCCTGCGCCGAGATCCTTGGTCATATCCATAGAGGTGCCCTCGTAGTGGTCGCGCATAGCGTCCATCATAAAGCGGGCGTCGATCTTGTTTTTGTTGTCCGGCTTGATCCAGAGCGGGAAACGGTGGGAGAGATTATCGCCGCGGGCGTAGTCTTCGTATTGGGCCATCTCGCCGTGGTTGCAGCGGTTGAAGAAAGCCCACACGCGGGCCTCGCAGCCACGGGCGGCACCGAAGTTGATGGGGTTGTAGGCGTCGCAGAAGCTGAACTGGGCGTCAGGGGCGTCCTTCGGATAGAGACCTTTCAACTTGGCGAAGGAGATGACATCGTAGGAGTAGACAGTCTCCACGGAGGGGAGGAAGATCTTGTCGAGTTCCTTGCTCGTGATGGAGGTCTTGCCGTCGCGCAGCGGGAAGGTGGTGATACGCGACTGGTTGGCGTGTCCGCTCACGTATCCGTCGGGGATGCGGCGGGCCACCCATACGGCGCCGTTGCTCCAGCCCTTGACCACACGGCCCTTAGCGTCGAGCATCTTCTCTCCCTTGCCGATGAGTTCCATAATCCAGGCCTCGTTGGGGTCAACGATGGAGAAGGACTCGCCTTCGGAGGCGTAGCCGTAGGCGTCCATCAACTCGGCGATGACCTTGATGGCCTCGCGGGCGTTCTTGGCACGTTGCAAGGCAATATATATCAAGGAACCGTAGTCAATCATACCTTGTCCCTGTTCCAATTCCTCGATTCCCCCGTAGGTGGTCTCGCCAATGGCCAATTGCCATTCGTTCATATTGCCGACCACGGAGTAGGTATGGGCCACTTGCGGGATTTGTCCGAGCAGTTTGCCGGTGTCCCACTCGATGACATCCATCATCGTGCCGGCGGGATAGTCTTTGGCCGGACGATAGTAAAGTTCGCCGTACAACTGGTGCGAGTCGGCGGCATAAGTCAGGAAACAGGAGCCATCCTTGCTGGCCCCCTTGGTGACGATGTAGTTGGTACACGCCATAGTCGTGCCGATGGAAAACAATCCAACAAGCAACGTGAGAAGAAGTGTCTTTTTCATAATGATTCTTTATGTTAAATGATTGTTTTGCAGAATAACGAAGCGCAAAGATACAAAAAATAGATTGTATTTTTTCGTATCTTTGCCGCCTCTATAAAACACCCCAAAAAAATGTTAAGAACACATACTTGCGGCGAGTTGACCATCGCCAATGTCTCACAAAAAGTCACCCTGAGTGGGTGGATTCAAAAAATACGCCATCTGGGCGGTATGATTTTTATTGATTTACGTGACCGTTACGGCATCACGCAGTTGGCCTTCAACCACGAACAACGCCCCGAACTCTGCGAACAAGTAGAGAAAATGGGCCGCGAATGGGTAATACGGGTTACTGGCACTGTGATAGAAAGATATAGCAAGAACAAGAATATCCCTACTGGCGACATAGAGATTGATGTTGAACACATTGAGGTTCTCAATGAATCAGCCGTGCCTCCTTTTACCATTGAGGATGAATCTGATGGTGGCGACGAGCTTAGAATGAAGTATCGTTATCTTGACATCCGCCGTAATCCGGTAAAGCAAAATCTTATTTTCCGTCATCGTCTAGGACTGGAAATACGCAAGTATCTGAGCGAGCATGGATTCCTTGAGATTGAAACCCCATTCCTTGTCAATAGCACTCCTGAAGGTGCTCGCGACTTCCTTGTGCCATCCCGTATGAATCCAGGCGAGTTCTACGCCCTTCCGCAATCTCCACAAACACTCAAGCAGTTGCTGATGATTGCTGGCATGGACCGCTACTTCCAGATCGTACGTTGTTTCAGGGATGAAGACCTTCGCGCCGACCGTCAGCCTGAATTCACTCAGATAGACTGCGAGATGTCCTTCATCGAACAAGAAGATATTCTCAATCTTTTCGAAGGATTGGTCCAACATATTTTCAAGACCTTCAAGAACATGGAGATTGGTCCTATTGAACGTATGACATGGGCTGATGCCATGAAATATTATGGCTCTGACAAGCCGGATGCTCGTTTCGGCATGCGTTTTGTAGAGCTCAATGACCTGTTACAGACCCGAGAATTCAAGGTGTTCAACGAAGCCGAACTCGTGGTGGGTATCAAAGTTGACGGTTGTGGCAATTATTCCCGCAAACAGCTTGACGGTCTGGTTGAGTTTGTAAAGAGTCCGCAGGTCGGCGCTGGTGGTTTGGTCTATATCCTTTGCAATCAAGACGGCTCATTCAAGTCATCCGTTGACAAATTCTATAGTCAGGACGATTTGAAGGCAGTGGCGGAGCGTTGTGAAGCAAAGCCAGGCGATCTTATCCTCATTATGTCGGGCAAAGCTATGAAAACGCGTACACAGCTCTCTTCTCTTCGTCTTGAAATGGGTAATCGTCTTGGATTGCGCAAGGCTGGTGAGTACAAGGTTCTGTGGGTGGTCGATTTCCCGTTGTTGGAGTGGGATGAAGAGACCCAACGCTATTATGCGATGCATCATCCTTTCACCGCGCCAAAACCCGAGCACGAAAGCATGTTAGAAAGCAATCCCGGCGCTGTTAATGCCAATGCTTACGATTTGGTTATCAATGGTTCAGAAATCGGAGGTGGCTCCATCCGTATCCATAATCCTGAACTGCAAAAGCGCATGTTCAAAGCTTTGAATTTCACGGAAGAGAAAGCCCAGAGCCAATTTGGATTCTTGATTGATGCCTTCAAGTATGGTGCTCCGCCTCATGGTGGCATCGCCTTCGGATTCGATCGCTTCTGTGCCGTATTGTCTGACTGCGACAGTATTCGTGACTTTATTGCATTCCCCAAGAACAATGCCGGTCGCGATACCATGTTGCCCGCTCCTACACCTATTGAGCAAGCCCAGTTGGACGAACTGAACATAGACCTTAAAGCCCCCATTCATGGAAAATAATGATAAATACAATTCTTTTAGCTTGATGAGCTTCATTTGGAAGAAGCGCAAGGTGTTGCTTATTATATGCATCGCCGCGATGGTGGTTTCCCTTGTGTGTTCACTCCTCATCAAATCCAAATACAAGTCTACGGCTGTAATCTATGCCCCGCGAACCAATTCTTTTGCCAAGATTTTACTCAATGAGGAGAATTATAACGAGCGTCTTGACATCAAAGCCTATGCCTCAGAAGAGGAAACGGAGCAGATGATGCAGCTGCTTGAAGCCCGTGAAATCAAGGATTCCCTTATCCAGAAGTTTAACTTGACGAAACATTTGGATATTGACACCAATTTGCGCGGTTGGCGTACCAAGATCATGAAGAACTTGAATAACGCCATTGAAATCAAGCGAACCAATTATGGTGCTATTTCAATTACCGTTAAGGATACAGACCCGAAGATGGCTTGTCAGATGACAGAAGAGATCCTCAAATTGGTCGATACCATCAAGAATCGTACGGAGCATGCTCGTGCCAAGGCCGCTTATGTCGCCTTATGCCAACAACTGGATTCCATAGATAAAGAAGTGGCTAGGGTGGATGACTCCATTAAGATCTGCATGCAAAATGGTGTATTCAACTTGGAGGTCCAGTCGGAGAGAGTGATGCAACAATATGCTATAGCTGTGTCCCAAGGCAATGCTGCTGCCGTTAGTCGCTTGGCTAAAGAACAAGAAAAATTGGCTGTTTGGGGTCCGCGTCTCGATGCTCTCCAAAACATGCAGAAAGACTTCCTCAAGTACCAATCCCTTTGTAAACAAAAGCTTTTGGATGCGCGTCTCGACATGGAGGGCTCTATGCCTGTTAAGTTTGTGGTGGAACGCCCCATAGTGGCTGACAAGAAGTTTTATCCCAAACGTTCGCTCATCGTTATAGTATCAACATTGTCGGTACTTATCCTTTCGGTCTTTGTCCTTTTAATGATCGACAAAATTGAAGACAGATCTTTCCAAAAAGATACAGGATCTGCTGAATAAGTTGTCACGCAAGCAATGGGTGCTCTTGGGCATCTGCTTGCTGATCCTCCTATTCAATGCCGTCGCCGTCGCTAAAGAATTGCCTTTGGTGCCTTTGTTGACGGCTGGCGTTATTTTGGCCTATTTCTTGATCTTTCGAGTCGACTTGGCCATGTACTTGATGGCGTTGAGCACGCCGTTTTCTGTCATCTTGACTGTCAAGAATGTCAATTTAGGGTTGTCACTCCCTTCCGAGGTCATTATGATTTCCCTTACCTTGTTGTTTCTTGCCCGCATTATCTACGACTTGCGAGTGGAACCTAAATTGGTCAAGCATCCTATCTCCATTGCCATTTTTATATACTTGGGCTGGATGTTGATCACGTGTATAACCAGCGAACTGCCGGTTGTCTCCATTAAGTTCTGGCTTTCCAAGATTTGGTTTACTACCGCTTGTTATTGGATGTTCATCCAGTTTGTGAAGGATGACATGAAGTTTGCGGTACGTTATTTCAACTGTTATGCCTTCAGCTTGGCGGTGGTGGTGCTCATCACCACATACAAGCATGCACTGACCGGATTTGATTCTGATGTGGCCCACTGGGCTATGAGTCCGTTTTACAACGACCATACGGCATACGGTGCGGCGTTGGCGTTTTTCTTGCCCATCACCGCTTCTTTCTTCTTTTTGCCTGAAAACAGTAAGGGGATGAAAGTGTTTTATGCCATTATCACAGGAATCTTGATTATGGGATTTTATCTTTCCTATAGTCGGGCTGCTTGGATCAGCTTGGTTATCGCCATAGGTGTTTTGATAGTGTTGAAACTTCGAATCAAGCTTTCGTGGTTGGTGACAGGAATAGCCATTATAGGTACCGTCTTTTATTTTTCGGCGGATGAGATTTTGTATCGAATGAGCCGAAATAGCCAAGATGCATCGGGAGACTTGACTGAGCAGTTGCAATCCATCACCAACATCAGCACCGATGCCTCCAATGTGGAACGTCTGAACCGATGGAATGCCGCCTTTGGCATGATCAAGGAACGTCCGTTGATGGGATGGGGGCCTGGAACGTATCAGTTTGAGTATGCTCCTTTCCAGAAAAGTCAGTTTAAGACAATTATTACTACTGACTTTGGTGATGGCGGCAATGCCCATAGTGAATATATTGGTCCTTGCGCCGAGACAGGTGTGCCGGGTCTGTTGACCGTCTTGACACTTGCTTTTGTCAGCTTGCTGATAGGCATTCGTACCTACAACCATACTAAAAACAAATACGACCGCTTGCTGGTCCTTGGGATGACTTTAGGTCTCATTACATACTTTGTCCATGGTTTTCTCAACAATTTCCTTGACACTGACAAGCTTTCGTTGCCTTTCTGGGGTGCTTTTGCTGTCATCATGCTTGCCAATATCCGTATGAGATTCGGGGAAGAATGGTGTGAAAAAGATGCTTTGAAGGAATAAATGACGCTGAACCGTAAACACATTGGTATTTTTGCTGGTATTGCTGCCGCAGTCTGTTATGGCACCAATCCTTTGGGTGCTCTAAAGCTCTATGCGGAAGGCATGCAGACCAATAGTGTGCTCTTCTACCGCTTTGGATTGGCCTGGATCATAATTGCTATAGTCATGCTATTTAAGAAGGAATCGTTGAAGGTGACGCGTCAAGAGTTTCGTGCGCTTACAGGCTTAGGGCTGCTTTTCATAATTTCCTCTCTTACCTTATATACCAGCTTCCACTATATGGCGGCAGGCGTGGCTTCCACGATCTTGTTCACCTATCCGGTCATGACAGCCGTCATCATGTTTGTCTTTTTCCACGAAAAAGTACATTGGGCGACTATCTTGGCTTTGATTTTGTCCGCGGCAGGCGTGGTGTTGTTGTATTGGAGCGGTGACTCCGGCAAGCTTCCAATCGTGGGCGTTATCCTTGTGCTGGCTTCGGCCTTGTCGTATGCCTTGTACATTATCTTGGTGGATCGTAGCAATCTGCAGATGTCCTCTTTCAAAATCAATTTCTATGTCTTGATATACTGCACTTTGGGTATGCTGGTTTATTCTTTGTTGACCTCGTCGCCGCTGACGTTGCCGCAGACGGCCACCAGCTGGTTCTATGTGAGTTGGTTGGCCATAGTGCCCGCAATCCTTGCTCTGGTGTTGATGGTGTATGCCGCTAAATATGTGGGATCTACGGCTACTGCGATTCTCGGTGCACTGGAACCACTCACGGCCGTGATGATTGGCGTATTGGTTTTCGGTGAGCCCTTTACCACTAACCTGTTGTCGGGCATAGTGCTCATCCTCGGCGCAATGGTCTTGGTGGCCATTAAGAAATAAGTGATTCCTTCTTTAAATGAGCGAAGCTAGGGCGTTGACAAAACTGTCCACGTCTTTTTTTGTGGTATCCCACGAGGTGACCAGCCTGATTTCACCGTTCATCTCGTCCCAGATGTAGAAGAAATAGTCCTTCAACAACTTTTCCGTAATATCTTTGGGCAGTCTGAGCAACAAAATATTTGCTTCTGTCTTTTGGGTGAAACTATCGATTCCAAGTGCTTCAATGCGAGAGCGTAGCATGGATGCCATGTGATTGGCGTTTTCGGCATTACGATGCCAGAGACCCTGTTCGAGATAAGGGATGCATTGACAGCTTACATACCGCATCTTGGAGTATAGTTGGGCGCATTGTTTGCGGAGGTATTTGAGATTTTCGGCCAGTTCGGGACGGAAGGCGATGACCGCCTCGCACATCAGCAAGCCGTTTTTTGTGCCGCCGAAGCTCATAATGTCCACTCCGCAGTCTACGGTCATCTCTTTGAATGTCTTGCCTAACGTGATGGCAGCGTTGGCAAGACGGGCGCCGTCAAGGTGCAGATACATGCCAAATTGATGCACGTAGTCGGCGAGGGCCTTGATTTCTTCACAGGTATAGACCGTGCCCAACTCGGTGCATTGGGAGATGTACACCGCTTTGGGTTGGGAGTGGTGTTCGAAACCCCAGTTGATGAGGCGGGGAGCGAGCAGTTCTGGTGTCAGCTTGCCGTCAGGGGTGTCAACTTCTCTCAGGGCAGCACCCGTCATGAACTCCGGCGCACCACATTCGTCCACGGCGATGTGAGCGGTCTTGGCGCAAATGATGGAATTGAACGACTGCACACAGGCGCGTAACGATACCACGTTGGCCCCCGTGCCGTTGAATACAAAAAAAGGCTCGGCGGCAGACCCGAATTCTCGTTTCAGGACCTCTTTTGCACGTGTTGTATATTCATCATCACCGTAAGACAATTGGTGGGCTGCATTAGCCTCTTCAATGGATTTTAGGATTTCAGGGCATACCCCGGAATGGTTGTCGCTGCCAAAACTTTTCATAACTTGAATATTTTTGTGCAAAAATATAAAAAAAACGCCTTCTTTTGAAAGGCGTTTGGTGTGTGTACTGCGTATGAGAATCGAACTCATATTGCAAGATTGAGAATCTTGATTCCTAACCGTTAGAAGAACGCAGCATTAGGTGTTTTTTGCGGTGCAAAAATACATTTTTTTTGATATGCTCCAGTTTGCAGCAGTGATTTTTTCTCAAAGCCGTTCCATGTCTTAAATCTAATTGATTAACGGCTCAATTCCATAAGCATTACAATTTCTTCCGCCCACCGTGTTTCGTCGGGGGTCTCGAGGATGAGGGGCATATCGTCGAAGCGCGGGTCCTTCATGAAACGAGTGAAGAATTCCATGCCGAGCAGGCCATTGCCGATGCTGTCGTGACGATCCACGCGAGAGGCGAAGGCTTTCTTGGTGTCGTTGAGGTGTACGGCACGAAGATAATGGGCGCCAATGGTCTCGTCAAATTCGCGGAAAGTCTGCGCGTAGCCCTCGTCGGTCTTCAAGTCGTAGCCGGCAGAGTACGTGTGGCAAGTATCAATGCAAACGCCCACCCGGTCCTTGTCTTCCACCAAGTCAATGATATGGGCGATATGCTGGAAGCTGAATCCCACATTGGAGCCTTGTCCGGCGGTATTCTCTATTACGGCGGTTACGCCATGGGTTTGGTCAAGGGCGATGTTGATGCTCTCGGCAATGCGATGCAAGCACTCGTCTAACGAGATCTGGTTGAGATGGCTGCCAGGGTGGAAATTCAACATCTTGAGACCGAGTTGCTCGCAACGTTTCATCTCGTCCAAGAAGGCGCTGCGCGATTTGCCGATCAACTCATCGTTGGGTTGTCCCAAGTTGATGAGATAACTGTCGTGGGGCAAAATATAGTCGGTGGTAATCCCCACCTTCTCACAGTTTGCCTTGAAAGCTTCAATGGACTTTTCAGTGAGTGGCGCCGAAACCCATTGACGTTGATTTTTGGTGAACAGAGCAAATGCCGATGCGCCTACTGCGGCTGCGTTCAAAGGAGCATTCTCCACGCCGCCCGTGGCACTTACATGTGGTCCGATGTGCTTCATCTTAATTGAAATTATAGCCCAACAACACTTGGATATTGAGGTTCCGTTGCAAATAATTGTCCTTGCATAAGGCAGGATGAGCCGTATTCAGCACGCCGAAGTCTAAATGAGCACCCAAGTAAAAACTGGAGAATTGGTAGCCCAATTCGGCGGAAACACCAGCATCAAAACGCTTGAACAGGGGACCTTTCCCGTAAAAGTACTTGTCGGTGTGGTCGTCTTGCGTTTCATGATAGTAAAAATATTTGTTTCCCTTGTCATAGGGGTTGAAATCGGTGTTGACAAGATAGCTGTTCCCGGGATGAAGAACGGCCGATGAGGAATAAATGACTCGTCCCCCCATGCCTAAATCGACGAACAAACCAGCCCCGGCGACGAAGTGGTTGGAACTTCGATTAGAATGGTACATGACCATCAGCGGTAACTTGGCATGATGGGTTTTGAATTTGATCTCAGAGGCGATGGAATAGTCCGTGTCGTTTTGAGCAATGGCGGTCACCGCCGATACGCCCGCTCTTTGCAAAGAGTAATAAAGACCCGTTTGCAGGCTGATATGGTCGTTGAGAGGAATGTCAACGGCAATGCCGGCGGTCATGCCGATTTTCATGGTACGATTAGAAGTGGACATGGGGTGATTGAGACTGATGTTTTGTCCTTTGGGTACAATGAACATAGAGCCTGTGCCACCGATACGGATGCCAACAGTTACTTTGGCCGCCTCGTTGTTGGTGTTGCTTTGAGCGAGACCCCAAAAGCTGCACAACAGGCAGAGTGACAGAAAGAGGATTTTTTTCATGTTTATGCTAATTTGATGTCGACGCCCTCTTTGTCAGTGACTTTGCCGATGACATAAGCCTTTTCACCGAGGTCCTCAAACATGTCGACAACCTGTTTTTGATCGTTCGGGTCAACTACGAGCACCATACCTATGCCCATGTTGAAGATATTGAACATTTCGCGGTGTTCCACTTTACCATATTTTTCGAGGAACGGGAAGATGGCGGGCATATTCCAGGTACCTTCTTCCACGTAGATACCTTGGCCTTCTTGCAAGACGCGAGGGATGTTCTCGTCGAAGCCGCCGCCCGTGATGTGGCAGATGGCGTGGATGTTGACTTTCTCCAACACTTGCAAAACAGGTTTGACATAGATGCGGGTGGGAGTAAGCAGCACATTGCCGAGGGTGTCGGGCAGGCCTTCGTATTGCTTGTTGAGGTCAAGTTGGTTGTCTTTGAAGACGATCTTACGAACGAGGGAGAAACCGTTGGAGTGTACGCCGGAGGAGGCGAGGCCGATGAGCAGATCGCCTACTTTGACTTGGCTGCCGTCGATGAGTTTGGACTTTTCCACGGCGCCTACGGTGAAGCCGGCGATATCGTATTCGTCTTCATCGTACATGTCAGGCATTTCAGCGGTTTCGCCGCCGATGAGTGCGCAGTTGGACAGCACGCAGCCGTCTGCGACACCCTTGACGATCTGTTCGATCTTGGCGGGTTCGTTTTTGCCTACGGCAATGTAATCGAGAAAGAATAGCGGGGCTGCGCCTTGAGCTAACACATCGTTTACGCACATGGCCACCGCATCCTGTCCGATGGTGTCATGTTTGTCCATCATGAAGGCGATCTTGAGCTTTGTGCCCACGCCGTCAGTGCCGCTTACAAGCACTGGCTCCTTGTAGTTGAGGGACGCCAGGTCGAACATGCCTCCGAAGCTGCCGATGTTGCCCATCATGCCGGGACGGTTAGTGCGGGATATGTGTTTCTTGATCAGGCGCACGGACTCATATCCGGCTTCCAGTCGCACGCCAGCTGCTTCATAAGACTTTGCCATAGTATATGTCGGTTAAAACTTTGAATTTTGATTTTTGATCTTTGGATTTTAGATTATCAGCATTGCATCCCCGTATGTGAGGAATCTGTACTTCTCGGCCACGGCTTCCTTGTATGCACGCATCACCAAATCGTAACCGCCAAAAGCGGCCACCATCATCAGCATGGAGCTTTGGGAAGCATGGAAGTTGGTGATCATAGCATCACCTACCATGAAGTTGTAGGGAGGATAGATGAATTTGTTGGTCCAAGTGTCCTCTTTGCCGTTCATTTGAGTCGTCTTTACATGACCGTTTGCGTAGACGGACGATTCAAGGGCTTTGGTAGTGGTGGTGCCGACCATGACAATCTTGTGACCTTCGTCCTTGGCTTTGTTGATGGTGTCAGCCACATCCGCGCGGATGATCATGCGTTCGGAGTCGGGTTTATGTTTGGAGAGGTCTTCCACTTCGATGTCGTTAAAGTTGCTAAGACCGGCGTGAAGCGTGATGTATGTACGTTCAATGCCTTTCAACTCCATACGTTTAAGCAGTTCTCTGCTAAAGTGGAAACCTGCTGCCGGAGCGACGACAGCGCCCTCTTCTGAAGCGTATATGGTTTGATAGTAATTTTCATCTTCGGGTACGATTTCGCGGAGACGCTGGATGTCTTCGGGCAGAGGGGTGGTGCCCAGCTCCATCAACTTTTTCTTGAAAGCGTCATGGTCACCGTCGAAAAGGAAACGAAGCGTACGGCCACGAGAGGTAGTGTTGTCAATCACTTCAGCCACCAAGCTGTCGTCTTCGCAGAAACAGAGCTTGTTGCCAATGCGAATCTTGCGGGCAGGGTCGACCAGTACGTCCCAAAGGCGACTCTCCTCGTCCAACTCGCGAAGCAGGAACACCCTGATCTTGGCGCGGGTTTGCTCTTTTTCACCATACAGAAGAGCAGGAAAGACCTTGGTGTTGTTCATGACAAACAGGTCACCTTCGTCAAAATAGTTGATGACATCCTTGAATAATTTGTGCTCAATGGTCTTAGCCTTACGGTCCAAAACCATCATTCTGGCCTCGTCGCGCTCTTCAGAAGGGTAGAGAGCAATCAAATCCTGAGGCAGGTAATACTTAAATTCTGATAATTTCATTATGATATTTTTGGGCGTGCAAAGATACAATAAAAATTGTTGTTTGTCAAGTCAAAAAACAGTGTCATGAAAACTGACAGCTCTCATTCATTGGCACAATTTTTGTATTTTTGCAAGTTTTTAAAACACATTTTTTTTATGGCAAATTTCTTGACTAAATTGTTCGGCACAAAAGCCGATCGCGATATGAAAGAGCTTAAACCTAAGCTCAATAAAGCATTAGAGGCTTACGAAACCATCAAGAATCTTTCCACGGATGATCTTCGTCACAAGACGGTAGAGTTCCGTGAAAAAATTCGTGAAGCTACAGCTACAGAGGAGGATCGTCTCAAAGAAATCCAAGATTATCTGGATAACAACTATGACCTTCCAATTGAAGAGAAACAAGACCTCTATAAGGAAGTGGAGAAATTGGAGGACAAGGTTTATAAGACTACTCAAGATGTCTTGGACGAGATTCTTCCCGAAGCATTTTCCGTCATGAAAGAAGCCGCTCGTCGTTTCAAGGATAACGAAGAGTTGGAGGTTACCGCCACTGACCTTGACCGGGATCTGGCTGCCACACACGATGGCATTGAGATTGTCGGCGACAAGGCCATATATCGCAATTCATGGTCCGCCGGCGGCAATATGATCACCTGGGACATGTGCCACTACGATGTGCAGTTGATAGGTGGTATCGTTTTGCACGAAGGCAAAATCGCCGAGATGGCTACGGGTGAAGGCAAGACCCTCGTGGCTACGTTGCCCGTCTACCTCAACGCACTGCCGGGCAAGGGCGTCCACGTGGTTACCGTCAACGACTATCTGGCCAAGCGTGACTCCGAGTGGATGGGTCGTCTCTACGAGTTCCTCGGCCTGACCGTCGACTGCATTGACAAGCACGAGCCCAATTCCGACGAGCGTCGCCGCGCCTACAACGCCGACATCACTTATGGTACGAACAACGAGTTCGGCTTTGACTACCTTCGTGACAATATGGCCCGCAATACTGGGGAGCTTGTACAACGTCCGCACAACTACGCCATCGTCGATGAGGTCGACTCCGTGCTCATCGATGACGCCCGTACCCCGTTGATCATTTCCGGTCCTACGCCCAAAGGCGACCAACAGGAGTTCGACCGCTACAAACCAATTGTGCAAAAGCTGTATGAAGCCCAGCGTGTCTATGTGTCCGAGATTTTGACTCGAGCCAAGAAGATGTTGGCGGAGAATCCTGATCCCAAGCCCCAGGATGAAAGCGCTATGCTCCTCCTGCGTGCCCATAGAGGTTTGCCCAAGAACAATGCTCTTATCAAATTCCTCAGCGAACCGGGCATGAAACAGGTGCTCCAGCGAACTGAGTCTTTCTTTATGCAAGACCAAAACCGCAATATGCATTTCATCGATGACGAACTCTATTTTGTCATCGAAGAGAAACTCAACACGGTGGACATTATGGACAAAGGTATCGATCTTATCAGCCGCGATGCCGAGGAAGCCAAGATGTTCATTATGCCTGATGTGGGAGCCGAGATTGCCGAGTTGGAGAAAGAGAACCTCACTCCGCAAGAAAAGACGGTGCGTAAGGATGAGATATACAACAACTTTGCCGCTGCTTCCGACCGCATCCACACCATCCACCAATTGTTGAAGGCCTACACGATGTTCGCTAAGGACGTGGAATACGTCATCATCGACAACAAGGTGAAGATTGTGGACGAACAGACAGGTCGTATTATGGAGGGCAGACGTTATTCCGACGGCTTGCACCAGGCTATCGAAGCCAAGGAAAACGTCAAGGTGGAGGCCGCTACCCAGACCTATGCAACGATTACCTTGCAGAACTACTTCCGTATGTATAAGAAATTGGCTGGTATGACTGGTACCGCCGAGACGGAAGCAGGCGAGTTTTGGAACATCTACAAACTCGATGTGGTCGTCATTCCTACCAACAAGCCAGTCATCCGTTACGATGCCGACGACTTGGTGTACAAGACCAAGCGTGAGAAATATGCCGCCGTAGTGAACGAGATTATCCGTTTGCACGAGGAAGGCAGACCGGTATTGGTGGGTACCACCTCCGTGGAGACATCCGAGTTGCTGTCGCGTATTTTGACCAGCCGTCGCATCCAGCACAATGTCTTGAACGCCAAGTTGCACAAGAAAGAGGCCGACATCGTGGCCGAAGCCGGTCGCGAGGGCACGGTGACCATCGCCACCAACATGGCTGGTCGTGGTACCGATATCAAGCTTACCCCAGTGGTGCGCGAGAAGGGCGGTCTGGCCATTATCGGCACGGAACGCCACGATTCCCGACGTGTCGACCGCCAGTTGCGTGGTCGTTCCGGTCGTCAGGGCGACCCGGGTAGCTCCCAGTTCTTCGTCTCCCTCGAAGACGACCTGATGCGACTCTTCGGCTCTGACCGTATCGCCAAGGTGATGGACCAACTCGGCCATCAAGACGGCGACGTCATCCAACACAGTATGATCTCCAAGTCCATTGAACGGGCACAAAAGAAGGTGGAAGAGAACAACTTCGGTATTCGTAAGCGTTTGCTCGAATACGACGATGTGATGAATAAACAACGTTCCACCATCTATCGCAAGCGTCGTAACGCCTTGTTTGGCGATCGTCTCGCAATTGATATTGCCCAAATGTTCGAAGACGTATGCGAAAGTGTCGTGACCGAAAACTGGGAAGCCAAGGACTTCCAGGGCTTTAGTATGGATATGATCAAGACCTTCGGTTGCGAGTCTCCTTTCGAAGAGCAATACTTCCTGCAGGAGCGCCCGAACAAGTTAGTCGAGAAACTATATCCTGTTGTGTACGAACATTACAAGAACAAACTGCAACAGATTAGCGATCAGGCCTATCCGGTGATGGAGCGTGTCTACCTTGAGCATGGCGACCGCTTCCAGAATATCGCCATTCCGTTTACCGATGGCATCAAGAACATCAGTATCGTTGCCCCTCTGAAAAAGTGCTATGAGACCAAGGGCCGCGAAGTGGGCTTGTCTTTTGAGAAGGGAATCACGCTTGCCGTTATTGACAACGCATGGAAAGAGCACCTCCGTGCCATGGATGACTTGAAAGAAAGTGTTCAGAACGCTTCATACGAGCAGAAAGACCCGTTGTTGATATACAAATTGGAATCTTTCAACCTTTTTGACCAGTTGCTGGTAAGAATCAGCCAAGAGATCGTGAGTTATTTGAACAAGGGTCGCATTCCATCATTAGAAGAGTCACAACAACAGGTTCGTGAGGCTGAACTTCCGCAATCAGAAGCCAAGAAACTAACGACGGGCCGCGAAGAAGTGGCTGGCGGAGGTCGTCAGGTGGCCCCTGGCGGCAAGGGCAGCCAACCCATCCGTGTGGAGAAAAAAGTGGGTCGCAACGATCCTTGCCCTTGCGGTAGCGGCAAGAAGTACAAGAACTGCCACGGCCGTATTGAAGCATAACATGAGGAAGGCCATCTTATCGGTCACCAACGATTTGTTCACCGACTCTCGTGTGGACAAAGTTGCGCGTTTCCTTATTCGTAACGGTTACGAGGTAACCCTCGTGGGTCGTTGTTATGGCGACTCCCCAAAATTAGAACCTCGGCCTTATCATACTCACAGGATGCGTCTTTTGTTCCGCAGGGGACCGCTCTTCTATGCCGAATACAACATTCGCCTGTTGATGTATCTCCTCTTCAAAAAATGCGATGTGCTTATTGCGAATGATCTTGACACTCTTTGGCCGAACACCCTCGTGAGCCGTATCCGTCGCAAACGTCTGGTATACGATAGTCACGAGTATTTCTGCGGAGAGATCTCCGTGGTTCAAAACCCATGTTCCCGTTGGGTTTGGACTCGCATAGAGAGACATTGTTTCCCCAAATTGAAAACAGTTATTACCGTCAGCCAGTCTATTGTGGACCAGTATGAAAAAGAGTATGGAATACGTCCCTATCTGGTGAGAAATATTCCTCCGGCGCACACCCCAAAGATTACGCAAACAAAGGCTTCGTTGGGCATGTCCGACGATGATTTCAATATCATCTTGCAAGGCAGTGGCATCAACGAAGGTCGTGGAGGCGAAGAGACCGTCCAAGCTATGAAGTTCTTACAATCCGCACACTTGTTCATCGTCGGAGGCGGCACTCGTCTTCAAGAAATCAAGCGACTGACCCAAGAGCTGAAACTCAACGACCGTGTTACTTTTGTGCCACGCCAGACCCAGGCGATGCTGTTCAATTACACCTCTTTGGCTGATGTGGGTATATCTGTAGACCGTGCCGTAAGTGATAATGCCAGGTTTAGCTTGCCCAACAAAATATTCGAATATATCAAAGCGGGTACGCCGCAAGTGGTCTCCAACCTGAAAGAACGTGCCGCTATTGTTCGCGAATATGGCGTGGGACTAGTGGCAGAAGATTTGACACCTGCTGCTATTGCGGCTGAAATCAAGAAGTTGCAGGATGATCCTGTCCTTTATGCGCAGTGTAAGGAAAATTGCAAACGAGCAGCCCAAGAGCTTACTTGGGAGAATGAAGAAAAGGTCTTAGAAAAGATTTATTTGTGATTATTCCACCTTTAAGTTCTCATAATTGAACTTTCCTTTGCGGAATCCACGCATACCCGCATAGTATTTTGCAATTTTCTCCATGTCTTTGTCGAAATCGCCCGACGGATGGAAAATTTGTCCGACACCAATCGTGCGACTCTTGAAGTCGATGTGGCTCAAACAGATGGGTACGCCTGCATTTTCGGCTATTTGATAGAAGCCTCGTTTCCAGCGTTTTACCAATTCCCGCGTGCCTTCAGGACAAATGATGAAGGCGACCTCCTCACGGCTATTGATCAGCTGTACGGCAAAGTCTGCGAAGTGGATGGCATGCTGGCGGTCCACAGGAACGCAGCCGATTTTTTCCAAAAAGCCTTTGAGCGGAAACACAAAGAATTCCTTTTTCATCGCCATGGCCATCTTAAGGCGCAAATGCTTGATACAGAGACGCCCTAGCAGAAAATCTACATAAGATGTGTGTGGAGCCATCACAATAACGCACTTTTTGAGTTCGGGGTTGGCATGGAACTCTTCCGGGGTGAAACCGATGGTCTTGAAACCGAATAATCTGAGGAAAAAGGAACTGGCTGACATGTTGGAGGAATATTAATTATCGATGCAAATATAGTTGTTTTCCAGAAAACCACGTAATGGGCATCCCAGTCGAATGGCACGGTTATCAGCTTCGTGGCCGGCGGGAAAGTTGAAGATGACGGGAAAGTCATGACGGGCGCAATGCTCCGCGACAATCTCTTCGGCCGTTTTGCCATAGGGGATGGTGTTGTCATGCATGTCGCTCATGTGGCCGACGATAAGGCCGGCAAGGTGGTCGAGTTTGCCGCTACGCTCCAGATTGGTCATCATGCGGTCGATGTGGTAGAGATACTCGTCGAGGTCTTCTATGAAGAGTATCTTGCCATCGGTGTCGATATCCGAAGGGGATCCCATGAGAGAATACAGTACCGATAGGTTACCGCCAATTATGGGAGCTTCAAAATAGCCGGGCTTGTTGAGAGGGTGGGTGTACAGCTTATAATGAAGAGGTTGGCCGGTAAGTGCCGCCAATAGCGATTGGTTAGCGGCAATCTCGCGCTCCCCTTCGTGCACGTTGATGGGCATGGTGGCGTGTAAGGTGGCAATATCATAATTTTTGTTAATATGAGCGTGAAAGACAGTGATGTCGCTATAGCCCACCAACCATTTGGGGTGCTGTTTGAAAGCGGAGAAGTCGAGTAGGTCAATGATGCGGGCGGAACCATAGCCTCCGCGAGCGAACCAGATGGCATTGACAGCAGGACTGTCGAGCAATTCTTGGATATAGCCTGCTCTCGTTTGTTCATCGCCGGCAAACTGGTTTTGTTGGGCAAAAAGGCGGTCGTCATAATAAACGTTAAAACTGGCCTCTTGCAGCATATGCACGGCGGGGCGGATCTCCTCAAGGGAGATCTTGCGCGCCGGAGCTGCAATGGCCACCGTGTCGCCACGCTTCAGATAGGGTGGTATTATCATAGTACTATACCATTTCGTGACAATGCCTCTTGTGTGATTTTGCGAAGCAACTCTCGCTCCTTCACGTTGTTATAAAAACGTTTTTTATGAGGCTTGACTTTCTGTTTCTTGAAATAGCTGCTCGTAACACCCTCGAATTCAGGATTCAGTGCCGCTGCCAACATGGTGGCAGCCCCTTGCTCCGGCGTGTTGATAAGCGGTCGGAAGATCCAGTCGCACAACTTGTCCACCACAATATTGCCTTGGCGGATAAGTCCAGTGCTCACAATGTCAGGGTCGGCCACATTGATGCAAATGCCCCGTTTCTTCCACTCTTCAGCCACGTCAAGCATGAAATAGTAAAGGGCACGTTTGGAGTTGCCGTAGGTGGTGAATCGGTTGAACTTTTTATCGTTGGTCTCGGACAAGAAATCCTCACGGATGGTACCAAGAATATAGGCGATGGAAATCATGCTGACGATGCGGGTGCCTTGGCCCATGATAGGTAACAATGCATTCGTGAGTGTATAGTGGCCGAGATAGTTGACCGCAGCGGTATATTCCACACCATTAACGCTGTTCTTGGCTCGAAGACTTAGCACACCCGCATTGTTCAATAAAATATTCAACGTTGAAAAACGTTGTTTGACTTCGTTTGCAAAACGGATAACATCTTGCAAATTAGCAAGATCCACTTGCATTAAATGTAAAGTGGCCCCCGTCTCCTTTTGAATGGCTTCGTAGGTCGGGCGAGCTATGTCCGTATCGTAACAGGCCATGATTACTTCATAGCCGGCTTTGGCCAAGGTACGGGTGTGAATAGTTCCCATTCCTCCGTCGGCGCCGGTTACCAATGCTATTCCTTTGTTTGTCATAGAGTGATGTTAGTTATGAAAAATGTATGAGATTATCTTAAATCCAAGCGCACCACATTCTCCACGTGTTGGGTGTGGGGGAACATATCGACGGGTTGCACGGCCGTGACGCGGTATTTCTCGTTGAGCAGGGTGAGGTCTCGCGCCTGCGTGGCGGGGTTGCAACTGACATAGACGATGCGCGGCACCTCCAGTTTCAGGAGTTGATCGATGACGTTAGGGTGCATGCCAGCACGCGGCGGGTCGGAGATGATGACGTCCGGCTTGCCGTGCTTCTTGATGAAGCTGTCGGTGAAGATCTTGGCCATATCACCCACTAGAAATTCCGTGTTGTTGATATTGTTCTGTGCCGAGTTGATCTTGGCGTCGGCCACAGCTGCGTCCACGTACTCGATGCCCACCACACGCTTGGCTTGGTGCGCCACGAAGTTAGCAATGGTGCCCGTGCCCGTGAAGAGGTCGTAGACCACCTCGTCGGGCTGGATGGCCGCGAAGTCGCGCACCACCTTGTACAAGTTGTACGCCTGCTCGCTGTTGGTCTGGTAGAAAGACTTGGGTCCTACCTTGAATTTCAACCCTTCCATCTCTTCCATTATGTAGTCCTGACCCTTGAAAAGGTGGAACGGCAAGTCGAAGATG
Source organism: Bacteroidales bacterium (assembly GCA_024685175.1). GTDB lineage: Bacteria > Bacteroidota > Bacteroidia > Bacteroidales > WCHB1-69 > F23-D06. The sequence goes on along the minus strand of JAIKWD010000012.1, from coordinate 81,009 downwards.
GCGTCGTTCATCTTGGTGTTGACCACGTAGACCAGCGAGGTGATTTCGGGGAAACGCTCGCCGATGGCGGTCAGCATTGCCTCAACTTCGCTGTTGAAGTCGGTGATGACGACCACGAGCATAAGGTCGCCCGTGGAGGCGGAGCGGATGATGATGTTGCGGAGCAAGCCCGTCTGCTCGCGCGGGTTGTAGAAGGCCAGGTCGTGGTCCATTGCGTATTCACGGCAGAAGAGGCGGATGTCGTTGCTCGGGGCGGCCTGCAGCCAGCAGTGCTCGATGTCCAGCACCTTGTCGAACATCCCCGGCACGTGGAAACCCAGACAACGCTGCTCGTAAAACTCGCCGTCTTCGTATCGCCTCAGGTCTTCGTAAGAGAGCCATTTCATCGTGGAGAAAGTGTATTCCAACTTGTTGCGGTAGTAGTATTGTTTCTCGGAGCCGATAATGGGTTTCAGTTCGGGGAACTCGAACTTGCCGAGATGCTTGAAGTTGTCTTCCACCTGTTTCTGCTTGAATGCCAATTGTTTGTCGTAGGATAGCATTTGCCATTTGCAGCCGCCGCACACGCCGAAGTGGCCACACGGGGGTACCACGCGGTCGAGTGACGGCGAGCGGATGGCCAGCAGGTTGGCTTCGGCATAGCCGTGCTTGCGCTTGTAGATCTCCACGTCTACGAAATCGCCAGGCACGGCGTAAGGTACGAAAATGGTCAGGCCGTCTTGTTTGGCCACGGCCTTACCTTCCGCGCCGGCGGATATGATCTCCAGATTTTCAATGTTATATCTTTTGAATGCCATTGTCTTCTTCTTTGGTGAGTTTATTTTTCGTAAAAATGCATCTCTTCAATATATTGATAGACCTTTTTGGGCAGCATATACCGTACGCCTTTGCCCTCTTGGATGCTCTTGCGGATGAGGGTGGAGGAGAGTTGCATTTGCGGGGCGTCCACGAACGTGACGTGCGGATGGTTCTTGCGCTCCCCCGCGTCGTAGCCTGGTCGGGGATACACATAGAGGTGGTAGTTGTCCAAAATCCATTCGTAGTTCAGCCATTTCTCGAACGTAGCCAGATTGTCTTCCCCCATCAACAAACAGAATTCGCGTTGCGGATATTTCTCCGCGAGATGGGCGAGAGTGTGGCAGGTGTATGAAGGCTGCGTCAACGAGAACTCGATGTCGGAGGCCTTGAACCGGTCGTCGTCCTCCACCGCCAAGTTGACCATGTGCAGTCGCTGGCGATCGTCCAGTAGCGAACTTTTCTGCTTCAACGGATTGCGCGGTGACACTACGAACCATATCTCTTGCAGGTCGGAATGCTCCAACATATACTCCGCAATGATGAGATGGCCGATGTGAATGGGGTTGAACGAACCAAAATAAAGCCCTGTCTTTCTCATAAAGAGATGATTTTTCAAATAAAACGCAAAAATACAAAAAAAGCCGTTAGCCGTTAGCAGTTAGTAGACGGCTAATGTCTCAAATCTTTTTGTATCTTTGCACTTTAATATGGGATATTAGTAAATAATTAAAAATAACATATCATGACAAGACACAAGATTTCTACCAAATTCTTAAGTATCGACAAAGTCGAGAAGATCATCGAACGCAAACAAAAGATTGAGTTGTCCCAAGAGGCCATAGACGCTGTGCAGAAATGCCGTGCATATCTGGACAAGAAAACCGACAAGGAAAAGGAACCCATTTATGGTGTGACTACTGGTTTCGGTTCGCTTTGCAACAAGAGCATCTCCAAGAAAGACCTCTCCACCTTGCAACGCAACCTCGTTATCTCGCACGCTTGTGGCGTGGGCAATGAGGTGCCCCAAGAGATTGTGCAACTGATGTTGTTGATGAAAATCCAATCTTTGTCGTATGGTCATTCCGGCGTGCAGTTGGCCACCATCCAACGGTTGGTCGATTTTTACAACAAGGGTGTATATCCCGTTGTGTATCAGCAAGGTTCGCTGGGCGCTTCTGGCGACTTGGCCCCGTTGGCCCATCTTAGTCTGCCGCTCATCGGCATGGGCGAAGTCTATTACAGAGGCAAGAAATACGCGGCTTCCGTCATCAATGAGAAATTCGGTTGGAAGCCCATCACCCTGCAGTCCAAAGAAGGTCTGGCCCTCCTCAATGGTACGCAGTTTATGAGTTCCTATGCTGTCTGGTTGCTTATCAAGGCCAGAAAACTCTCTTGGATGGCTGACATCATCGCCGCCATTTCGTTGGATGCCTTCGACGGTCGTATCGAGCCCTTCAACTTGAACGTCCACATGGTGCGTCCGCACGCAGGTCAGATCATCACGGCCTCCCACATGCTCCAACTGCTCGATGGTTCCGAACTCATCAAGCGTCACAAGGAGCACGTGCAGGATCCCTATTCGTTCCGCTGCATCCCGCAGGTGCACGGGGCTACCAAGGACTCCATCCAACACGTGCAGAATGTGGTGGAGACCGAAATCAACTCCGTCACCGACAATCCGACGGTGTTCCCCGACGAGGATATCGTGGTCAGCGCGGGCAACTTCCACGGCCAGCCTTTGGCCTTGGTGCTCGACTTCCTCTCCATAGCGATGGCCGAATTGGGCAACATCTCCGAGCGCCGTATCTATCAATTGATCTCCGGCAAGCGCGAGTTGCCCTCTTTCTTGGTCAAGAACCCAGGCCTCAACTCCGGCTTTATGATTCCGCAATATGCCGCAGCTTCCATCGTCAACCAGAACAAGGCCTTCACGATGCCTTGCTCTACCGACTCCATCGAGTCGTCGCAAGGTCAGGAAGACCACGTGAGTATGGGCGCCAACGCCGCCACCAAGTGCTACCTCGTGGTCAACAATGTGGAGAAGATCCTCGGCATCGAGCTCTTCAACGCCGCCCAGGCGCTCGAGTTCAGACGTCCGCTCAAGAGCTCAGAGTTCTTGGAGGACTTTGTAGCCGCCTACCGCGAGTTTGTGCCTTTCGTGGAGAACGACACCTATATGCATGAGTTGATCCAAAAATCCATCGACTTCGTCAACGGTGTGCATATCCTGATGAATTAACACTTTTTTGCAATATCCGATCCGGAGATACTAGAATGAAACGATGGCTGTTATTCTGTTTTTGCGCAGCTGTTTTTTGCAGTTGTGGTCATCGGGAAAGATTTCCCGATGAACCGGCCATCGAATTTGTTCGTCTGGAAAAAGTAGATAATGGCACAAATGTGGACAACCAAGCCAACTTGGTGGTTCATTTTCAGGATGGTGACGGGGATGTTGGTTTGGACGAAGAGGATACCGTAGGCGTTTTTGCCCCGGACTCAGCCTATTACTACAACTTCTTCATCGATTTCTACGAAAAGCAAAACGGCAATTGGGTGTTGGTTGATTTGCCTATGCCTCTGCACGCTCGCATTCCACGTCTTAGTGACAATCTGCCAGAATCAATAGAGGGTGAAATCTCTATTTTAACATATATTAACAACATCTTTTCTCCCTATGATACCATTAAGTTGCAATGCCGTCTTGTGGATCGCGCTTTGCATGAGAGTAATGTCATAGAGACCCCTGAAATTTTGGTAAAGAAATGAAAATAACCGAACAAATCCAGCAATTGATCCGGTTGAGCCTGGCCGAAGACATCGGCGATGGCGACCACTCTTCCTTGTCGTGCATTGATCCCAAGGCCCAAGGCGAGATGAAACTCTTGGTTAAAGAAGACGGCGTGCTTTGCGGTGTGGACGTGGCCCGCGAGGTGCTTCGGCAGGTGGACGACACCATCCGGATGGAGCAGTTTATGCACGATGGAGACATCATCCACAAGGGTGACATCGTTTTCAAACTCAACGGCTCCGCTCAGAAGATGCTCACGGCCGAACGTACCGTGCTCAACTATATGCAACGGATGAGCGGCATCGCCACCACCACCCACGAATATGTGGAAATGGTAAAGGATACTACGGTGACGCTGCTTGACACCCGCAAGACCACTCCCAACAACCGAGTGTTCGAGAAGTATGCGGTTGCGGTCGGAGGTGCCCGAAACCATCGCTTCGGCCTCTTCGATATGATGATGCTCAAGGACAATCACATCGACTTTGCGGGCGGTATCGAGAAGGCCATAGATGCAGCCAACAACTACCAGAAGGACAAGGGGTTGCATCTAAATATCGAGATTGAGACCCGCAGTCTCGACGACGTGCGCCGTGTGCTCGAGCACGGTGGCGTGCATCGCATCATGTTCGATAACTTCACCCCCGACCAGGTGCGCGAGGGCGTGCGGATGGTCGACCACCGCTACGAGACCGAGGCCTCCGGCGGCATCGTGAAAGAGACATTGCACGATTATGCGGCCACCGGCGTGGATTTCATCTCCGTGGGCGCCTTCACACACCATATCGCCAGTCTCGACCTGAGTCTGAAAACCGTTATTTTCTAGACTATGAAAAAAGGACTGAAAATTGCCTTGTGGGTTGTTGGCATACTTGTCGCCATCCTCTTGCTAGTTGGTATTTTGGCAGGACCTATCGTCAAGAACTATGTCAACAAGCACAGCGTGGAACTCTGCCATCGCCAGGCACACGTGAAGCACGTTCGCATCAACGTCTTAACAGGCAAGGTAGCCCTTATCGGTCTTGACGCCAAGGAAGAGAATGGCAAGGACCGGTTCATCCATTTCGACAAACTCAAGGTGCGCGTGTCCCTGCCCCGACTGCTCGGCAAGACCGTCCGCATCAACAAGATTCAGCTCAACAACTTGGAGGGAAAGGTGATCCAAGATGGTATTCGCTTCAACTTCAGCGATATCATTGATTTCTACACCAAGGACAGAAAACACAAGCCCCAAAAAGGTCCGTCCAAATGGAAAGTGGACATCCGGCACATTCACGTCAAGAATGCCGCGGTGCTCTACAAGGATGTGCGCGTGGGCAGTACATTCGACACCAAAAATGTGGACATCAAGGTTCCGCGCCTTTATTTGAAGGGGAAACCTATGCACGTCAATATGACGACCGACTTCCGCCAAGGCGGCAGTTTCGCCTTGAAGGGAAACTATAACATCGAGAAAGGCGATTTCGATGCCAATGTGAAGATGAAACAACTCTCCCTGGCGATGGGATGGCCCTATCTGAAGGAATTGATCAAGGTGGGCCAACTCAAGGGACTTTTGGAAGGCGATGCCTCCGTGAAGGGTTGTGTCAAACACATCAAGGATCTGCAATTTGCTGGAAATTTGGGGCTTAAGAATTTCAGTGCGGTGCAATCAGACAAGGAGCCATTGTTGGCGTTCAAAGCTTTGAACGTGGATTTGGAGAAGGGTGATTTAGGCAAGAAGGAGTTCAAAGTCAACAAGTTGGAGCTAGCCGATCCCGTGATATATTTCGACGTTTACGAAAACGGCAACACGTTAAGTAGGTTGAAAGGTGTTGAAGCCAAGATGGATACGACGGCCGTGTCGAAGAAAGAAGCCAGAAAGGCAGCGAAGAAGAAGAAAGAGGCACAGAAGGACACCGCTGCCGTGCGCAAGACAGGTGTCTCCATCCCGATTCAATACATCGTCAAGAACTTGGTCGTGAGCAATGGCAGACTGATGTATGCTGACCACTCGGTGTCTCCACAGGAGCAGAAGTTCGAGGTCAGCGCCCTGAATATGAAAGCCGACCAACTCTCCAACGGCAAGCAGTTCCCCGTGACGTTGAGTGCCAAGTTGGGCAACTCGGGCGAACTGGCCTGCAATGCGAAACTCGATCCTCTGAATTTGGCCAACGCCAAGGCCAAGATTTCCATCAAGAATCTTGAAATCAAGGAGTTCACGCCATATTCCCTGCATTATCTTGCTTATCCCGTGGAGGATGGACTTTTCAATTTCGAAAGCAATATCGACATTGTGAACAATATGCTGGACAGTCGGAACGAACTTGACCTTTACAAGCCGGCGTTTGGCAAGAAGGACAAAAGCATAACGCCCGCGGCCGCCAAGATACCGATGAAGGCCGCCGTTTATGTTATTACAGACCGCAAGGGCCACGCCAAGATGGACCTGCCCGTCCAAGGCGACATCTCCTCTCCCGAGTTCTCGTTCGGAAAGGTGATTTGGAAGACTTTCTTGAATCTGGTGGTCAAGATAGCAGCTTCTCCCGTCGATTTCATCGCCAAGGCGATGGCCGGTGACGAGACGTTCAAGACGATGGCCTTCGACCCATCTGGACAGAAAGAACTGAACATAGAGCAGACGCACCAACTCAATGCGATTGCCGAATATTTGAAAGAAAAGCCCGAAATGGATTTAGAGGTAATGATGACCACCGAATCCAAGGGCAAAGCCGACCAATGTTACGAGTTGGTGCAGCAGCACTTGGTGAAAAAAGGAGTGCCTGTCGGCAGGATTGTTCGGTCGACCGAGAGCAAGGGCAAACCGTCGAAAGACAAGATCAAAGTTGACTTCAACTTGAAATTTGAAGAGGAATGAAATGGAACGTCGAGCATATAAAAGAGCGATTGCGCGATGCGCATAACGACTTGGACCACGCGCCGGTTATCGGTAAGGTCGTCCAGAAGTCCAGGCGAATCACCTTGCCGGGGTTCCAGCAAGTGCCCCTCTACGATGCTATGCGTTTTTACATTGAGTCGTTGGGCAAAGGCATCATCTTCCAACGCGCGGCAGCTCTCACCTACAGGGTGTTCATCGCTTTGGTGCCTATGATAATATCCTTGTTCTCCGCCATTTCATTTTTGGGGAACGAGATCCAGCAGGTGGTACTGGACTTTGTGCAGTCGATTGTGCCCCAATATGCGTGGGGAGCCGTGTCCGATGTGGTTATGGATGTGGTGACCGGCCATCACGGGACACTCTCATTGTTGATGCTTTTCTTCGGCGTCTACTTCTCCATAATCTGTATGAACGGTGTGCTCGTAGCGCTGAATACCGCCTACTTCGATGACCACAACCGCAACTTCATAAAGCAGATAGGCTTCAGCGTGCTGCTGATGTTCGTTTTTTTCTTGGCCATTCTCGTTGTCGCTATGCTCTTCATTCTGTCTTCCGTCTTGATCAAGCAGGTGCACCAGCAGCTGCTCGGCGATAGTTCGGGCCGTGGATACTTTTTTGTCATCCACGCAGTCAAGTGGATCTTGATTTATGCTGCTTTGTACTTTTTGGTCAGTTTTACCTACTACATAGCCCCAGTTGACAAGAAGAACTATCAATTCTTCTCGCCCGGCTCCATTACCTGTACCGTTTTGTTGGTGCTTTTGTTGTGGATCTTGAACATGTATTTTTCCAATTTTAGCAATTATAACGTGATTTACGGCTCTTTGGGGGCCTTGTTTGCCGTTTTGTTGTGGATAAACTGGAGCTCAGTAGTGTTGATTATAGGTTATGACCTGAATGTCAGCATTGCCAAGGCAAAGTCTATAAAAAATGAAGATAACAATAATAATATTTAAAACAATAAAATAAATGGAAAGTTTCATTGACATTCTAATAACCATCGGGTTGATGGTCCTTTTCACACTTGTCCCGTCCATACTTGCGCGCAAGAAGAAGCTGATTCCACAGCCCCAGCCTGTTCCGGAAGAAGATATTGATGAATATGTTGGAACGGATGATTTTTTGCAAGAAAGTGATGTGAAAGTTCCAAAACAAGAGGAGTATTTCACGTATGAAACCATTGACAATAATTTGGAAAAAAATGGTCAGCGGCAAAAAATAGAATTTTCTAATAGCTCTCAAGTCATTGAAAATGAAATAGAAGAAAAAGGTCCGCTAAAATTGGATGCCGATGAGATCTATAAGGGCGTAATATATTCGGAAATTCTGAAAAGGAAGTTCTAAATAATTGATTTAAAATAGTTTGAAATTTATTAAAAAAAATAAAAGGAATAAAGCGAAAATTTTTGTAGTTTTACCGCCCCAATTATAATGGATAAAAAATTTTAAGTTTAATATAAATTAATGGCTATGATTAAAAAATTACTCTCAGTTCTAGGAGTGATCATCCTTTTCACAAGCGTAGCATTTTCACAGACCAGTACCATCAAGGGAAAGGTTGTGGACCAGACGGGTGAGCCGTTGCAGTTCACGAAGGTTTTCCTGAAGATTGACGACAAGGTTGTGAACATGGCAATGGCTGACGACAAGGGTGAGTACTCGATGTTCGGTGTTGAGTTGGGAACTTACGATCTTGAGGCAGATGCCCAGATGACATGTAAGAAATCCCTGAAAAAGACCGATATCAAAGTGGGTACCAGCCAGGTGCTCTTCATTGACTTTGCGATTGACTGTTCCAGTGACTTGGAAGAGGTCGTGATCAAGTACGAACCGCCTGTGTTCGATCCGGATAACACGAGTTCAACGAGTCGTATCAGCGGTGACAACGTGCGTACGACACCGGGTCGTTCCGTAACGAGTGCATTGGCCAACTTGGAAGGCGTCCAGAGTGTGGACGGTGCCATGAACTCTGTGCGTGGTAACCGTTCCGACGGTCAGCAGACCATCATCGATGGTGTGCGTGTCCGTGGTAATGGCGGTATCTCCATGCAGTCCATTGAAGAAGCTCAGTTGATCCAAGGTGGTATTCCTGCTGAATATGGTGATGGTACTTCCTTCACCGTCATCACGACAAAATCCGCCCCGAAGGACTTCCACGGCTCTGTTGAGTTGAGAGGTTCCATCGATGGTTACAACAACTTCCTGGGCGCTGTATCTATTTCCGGTCCGCTGGTAAAGGGCAAGAAGAAGAGTGATCCTACTCGTGTCGGTTTCATGTTCAGTGGTGAGGTCTCCTACGATCACGATGCCGCTCCTGCCCGTGGTGGTGTTTGGGTGGCTAATGACGAAACCCGCGACGCTATCATCGCCAACCCGTTGCGTTATACCAACGAAGCTTTCGGTACTTGGTATCAAGAAGCTTGCTATTTGACTAGCGATGCTTTCCACAAAGAGCGCGTAAGAAAGAATGCTGCCAACTGGGATTACCTCGGACAATTGAAGTTAGACTTCACCCTCGGTAAGAAGAACAACATGAGACTTTCCCTCGGTGGATCTTATGAATACTTGACCGGTAAGTCTTGGAGCAGCACTTTCGCCCTGATGAACGGCGACAACAACCCCATCTCCACAAATGCCACCCTGCGTTTGAACGCCCGACTCAATCACCGTGTCTTCACCGACACCACGGGTACGGGAGTTCTCAAGAACGTGATGTATGACTTGAACGTCAACTACACCCGTTTCAACTCCTTCTCATACGCTGCCAGACATAAAGACAGATTGTTTGAATATGGTTATGTGGGCAAATTTACGACCAACAAGGTAAAGAGCTACCAATACTTCCAAGAGACGGACATTGTAATCAATGATAGTACTATCCACCATATCGGTAGCCCCGGATATTTGTTCCAAGGATGGTATGACTCTGTGGTAACGTTCCAAGTTAATCCTAACTTCGATGTGAACCCCATTCTGTCGCAATATGCCTTGAACTTCAGAGACCAATATACTGATCAAGATATCTATAACTTAACCTATGATGGATTCCCTATCGACCTTAACCTGTACCAACAGTTCGGTGCTCTGCTTAACGGCGAGTCTCCTAGCTTGATTTACTCCATGTATTATTCTCCGGGTACAGTTTCCAACGGCTACAGCAAAGGCCAAACCGAACAAATCGGTGCCAAGGCTAGTATCTCCATGAACATCCAAAACCACGAAATCAAGTTTGGTTTCGACTTTGAGAAACTGACTTATCGCGGATATGGTATTGGACCTGTCACTTTGTGGACCCTTATGAGAAACGAGACCAACAGCCACATTATGGAGTTGGATATGGAAAACCCAATCATCACCAATGATGATGAATATGTTTATGTCGACTACGATCGTTTGGTCCAGTTGGAAAGCCAGACCACATTCGATAGAAATCTTCGTAAGAAATTGGGTCTTGATCCTAATGGTAGCGACTGGATTGATATAGACAACCTCGACCCCAGCACCTTCAGCGTAGACATGTTTGATGCTGAGGAACTGTTGTTGGGTACTTCTTCCGGTGTTTCACCGATGGTAAGCTATTATGGCTATGACTATACTGGAAAAATCAACAAGCACAAAACGACTATTTCCGACTTCTTCAACAATATCGGATACAATGGCAAACGTACCTATTCCATTGGTGCTTACGAACCTATCTATATGGCCTTCTATTTGCAAGACAAATTCTCCATCAACTCCTTGTTGTTCAACGTCGGTATTCGTGTTGACCGTTTCGACGCCAACCAGGAAGTGTTGAAAGACCCGTATTTGTTGCGTGAGGCCTATACGGTTGATAACATCATGGAAATCTTGAGAAAAAATCCTGCTTACGCCAATGCTACTATTGCTGACGTCTTCACAAACGCTAGCAATGCTCAAGGCGATTGGGTTGTTTACTATCAAGGCAATGACACTTATTTGAGCGAAGCTGACATCGCAGGTAGCGAGTTCAGCACGGGTTCCATCGTTGGTTATCGTAGTGGCGACACTTGGTACAACGCCAATGGTCAAGAGGTTATCAACCCTGAAACAGCCCTTTCCTTGAACGTGAATGGTCCTATATTGAAAAACCCGCTTTACGATGAAAACAACAACCTCATCAGCGGTATTACGAAGGTTGAATCAAGCGCTTTCACGGATTACAAGGCACAATGGTCTGTCATGCCTCGTATCTCCTTCTCATTCCCTGTCTCCGACAACTCTTTGTTCTACGCTCACTACAACATTATCACTTCTCGTCCTACCAACTTGCAAATTTCTCCTGTGGATTACTTGTTCATCTCTCAACGTAACGGCGCCGGTAGCATTATCAGCAACCCCAACATGAAACCGCAACAGAGTATTGACTATGAAATCGGTTTCCGTCAGAAGATTGGCAACAAGTCTTCCATCAGTATCAGTGCATACTATTCTGAGAAACGTAATCAAATCCAAGCCTACCGTTTCTCTGGTGCATATCCCAACACCTATTATTCTTATCAAAACATTGACTTCGGTACGGTTCAAGGTTTCACCTTCTCCTACAGAATGAACAGAACGCACAACTTGACCCTGTCTGCCAACTACACTTTGCAATATGCTAAAGGTACTGGTTCCAGCGCTACGTCACAGTTGTCCATCTTGGCCGCTAACCAACCGAACTTGAGAACCCTGACCAATTTGTCATTCGACCAAAGACACAGAATCGGTGTTAACCTCGACTATCGTTATGAAAATGGTGTGGACTATGATGGTCCTACTTCTGAAAAAACGATCATGGTGGATGGAAAGCCGACCACGAAGACCATTCAATGGCTCGCCAACACTGGCATTTCCCTCTTGCTCTCTGCTGCTTCAGGTACACCGTACACCCGTTCCAGTACACCTAACTCTACCATCGTGGCTGGTACCACTTCTACCATCTCTGGTTCTCTCTACGGCTCTAACATGCCGTGGCAATTCCAATGCGACTTGCGTCTTGACAAGACTTTCATCTTCAACTTGAATAAGAATGCTAAGGATAAAGACGGTAATGCTAAATCCGCAAAGCCTGGTTACCTTACCATTTATGTTGATATCCAAAACCTCTTCAACTTCAAGAACGTGATTTCAGTATATGACTACACTGGAAACCCGGATGATGATGGTTACCTTTCCGCAGCTGAATACCAGCGTTCTATCAATGCTCAAATCTACGTGCCTTCTTTCATCAACTATTATCAGATGAGAGTTCAGAATCCGTACAACTACAGCCGTCCGATTCGCGCCAGCTTGGGTATTCAATTCGGTTTTTAACAGTTAGAAATAAAATATAGAATATATGAAAAATATTAGTAAAATTTTCTGCTTAACGCTCCTGATGGTGTGCATGATGCTACCCGCGCTGCATGCCGAGAGACTTAAAGGAGAACGTAGATCTTCCTCACCCAAGGCAGAATCTGCAACCTGTCTGCCCGCAAGTAGCTCCAACGAGCTTACGGTGAACAACGTGCGTGCCTATATCGAGACTGGTGGTACGATGTGGTTCAAGGAATTGGCTGAATATGAGGTACCTATCGGATCTGGTAAGACCTCCATGTTCTGTGCCGCTCTTTGGATCGGTGGTTATGATGAGAACGACCAGTTGAAACTCGCCGCCGTGCGTTTCAGACAAGTGGGTGACGACTATTGGACCGGCCCTCTGAAGATCACCGGTGCAACAACAACACAGTCGGAATGTATCAAATTTGATAAGCACTTCAAGATTACCAGAGCTGAAGTTGACCAACACATTACCGGTTACAACACTTCTGGTTATGTGATGCCTTCCTCCATTGCCAACTGGCCTGCCCATGGCGATGAAGGCTATTCCTACTATTTGGCTCCTTTCAAAGATGTCAATAACAACGAGGTGTATGATCCTGAAAATGGTGACTATCCTTACTATGACATTAACAACGACCTCTGTCCTTGGACGGAAGACAATATCGCCCTCGCCGCGGCTCACCAATTGCCTCGTACTCCCGAAGACTTGTGGACAGAGCGCAATAACTATGGTGGATCTACCACGACGGACTTTGAATATGATTGGAGACGTTCCAATGGTATGATCTATGCCGACCACGTGCTGAAAGGCGATGCTACCCTGTTCTGGATTTTCAACGATAAGGGTGGCAAACACTCCGAATCCAACGGTCAACAGATCGGCTTGGAAATCCGTGGACAGTGTTTCGGTTTCTCCACAAACGACGAACTGAACAACATGACGTTCTACTCCTATGAGATTATCAACCGTTCCACCTATTCCTTGAGAGAAACTTACTTCTCTCAATGGGTTGACCCTGATTTGGGATATTCTCATGATGACTACGTAGGTTGCGATGTGGGTCGTGGTTTGGGTTACTGCTACAATGGTACCAACGTGGATGGTTCAGGTCAAACCTGGGCTTATGGCGACCAACCCCCTGCGGTAGGTGTCGACTTCTTCCAAGGACCTTACATGGATGCCGATAACAGAGATAACCCAAAATTCTATGCTGATAGTGCTAGAACGGTTGTCGGATATTGCGATAGATTCCTCTCTGGCCAATACGAACTCGACCAAATGGCTATCAACGGTGTTAACTTTGGTGATAGCATTATTGATAACGAACGTTTCGGTATGAGAAGATTCGTCTTCCACAACAATGACGATACTCCTATCGGTGACCCTCGCGAAGCTTATCAGTATTATAACATGTTGAAGGGTATTTGGAGAGACAACGTCAAGATGAAATTCGGTGGCGATGCCTATAACACCAGTGGTCCCTATTGCGACTTCATGTTCCCTGGTACCTCCGATATTTGTAATTGGGGTACTCAAGGTATTGACCCACAATACGGCAAAGATGGTGGCTGGACGGAAGCTAATGAAAACAACGCTCCCTATGACCGTCGTTTCATGCAATCCGCTGGTCCTTTCACCTTGAAACCAGGTTCTGTCAACTATATTACTGTTGGTATTCCTTGGGCACGTGCTTCTCAAGGTGGTGCTCTCGCTTCTGTTGACTTGTTGAAGATTGCCGATGATAAGTGCCAATCACTTTTCGAGAACTGTTTCAAGACCCTTGATGGTCCTGATGCTCCGGATTTGACTATCCGCGAACTTGAAAATGAACTCGTCATCTATCTCTCCAACGAAGATAGAAACAGTAACAACTATCACGAAACCTATCATGAACTTGATCCTCAAATCACGCATACGTTGGAAAGAACGGAGTTTGTAACCGTGTACGATACGGTTTTCGCGTACAATGCTGCCGGCGAGCCTGATACCTTTGTGGTCAGAAAAGAAGTGCCCGTCGTTCTTCACGATACTTTGAGCACACATGATCGTCAATATAAGTTTGAAGGTTATCAGATTTATCAATTGGCTAACGCTTCTGTCAGCGCCACCGATATCGGTGACCTCAGCAAGGCTGTCCTTATCGCCCAATGTGACATTGAAAACGAAGCCGGCCAATTGGTCAACTGGATCTACAACGACGCTGTTGGCGCATCTGTAGCTACTGAAATGGTGGATGGTGCCAACAAGGGTATTTTCCACTCTTTGAGAGTAACCGAAGATAAATTCGCCAGCGGTTCCAATAAGGCTTTGGTTAACCACAAGGAATACTATTTCATGGTGATTGCTTATGGTTACAATGAGTATAAGAAATTCACCTTGGATGCCGATCATTTGGATGGTCAAAAGACGCCTTATCTGGCTGGTCGTCGTAACATCAAGGTTTATACCGGTGTTCCCCACAAGAATGTTGAGAACCTCGTCAATTGTTCTTATGGTGATCAACCTATGATCACCCGTATTGAGGGTCAAGGTAACGGTGGTTATTTCTTGGATATGACAGACGAGTCTCGCGACCTTATTCTTGCCAATAATACATATAATAATGTACAATACAAGAACAACTACGGTCCGTTGAGCGTCAAGGTCATCGACCCGTTGCAAGTGAAACCTTGCGACTACTCTATTAAATTCCTCCCGAACTCTGTAAGTGAGGATGTGAACGATAGCACCGAATGGCAATTGATCATCTCCGATGAAATCTCTGATGATGAGTTGGCTGAAATGGGATTGGATCGTGTGTTCAACACCGCTAAGCCCATCAGTGTTACGAATGAGGAACTCTTCCTGGATCTCGGTTTCTCCGTTTCCGTGAAGAATGCTAATTTCAATATTCACCAAGATGAAATCATTGAACAAGTCAACATGCGTTTAGGTGGTTTAACCTATGCGAATCTGTCGAAGTATGGTCAAGTAGACTATATCGGTTCTGAAATCACCTATGATGGTGGCATACCGTGGTTGTCTGGCGTGGTTGACGATGAAGGTGACTATCCATCCAACTGGATTCACTCTGGTCAACAAGCTTCTGGTAAGTGGGAAGATTGGGGCGAACAACAGACAGGTGCTAGTGGCAACTACATGATGTGGCGTACCGAGGATATGATTTGTATCTATGAGTTCTTCAAAGGTTTGGATGACCAAGGTCAGCCGGATATCGACTATACTCGTGCTTTCAAGGATCCTCAACAGCAATTTGAAGATCTCATAGGTGGCACTTGGGCTCCTTACGTCCTCTCTTCACCTTATGATGGTGGCCCGCAAGCCAAGTATATGCAGGCTGATGATAAAAATATCACCTCGAAAGATGGTCCTGCTAACCCTGGTTTCGAGTTTGCCAAGATGACAACCGGTTCTTTGCACCCAGGTTACAGCCAAACCATGACCAATCTTTATTCCGTGGATATCGTACTTACCCCGGATAAGAGCAAATGGACCCGTTGCGTTGTGCTTGAGGCTGGATCCTCTTCCCGTACCGATTATAAGGTTCCTCAAGAATTCGGAGGCCAAACTTATATGAACTACCGTCACGAACCCAAACATTGTCCTTCTGTTGACAAAGAGGGTAACCCCGATGGCAGCGGTACAACAGGTATGGGTTGGTTCCCTGGTTATGCTATCAATGTTGAGACTGGTGAAAGATTGAACATTATGTTCGCTGAAAACTCTCTCGATACTATGAACAATGGTAACGACATGATCTTCAATCCGACAAGTGTTTATGCATATGCAAAAGATCCAAGAACAGGCGAACTTCAACTTGATGATGATGGTCAACCATACGCATTGTCAGTAACCACATTCAATACTCTCCGTGACTCCTATGGAATTGAATATGGTGAGCCTCTCAATGGCGGTCGTCACTATGTATACATCGTTGGCAGTTCTGGCAATACCTGTAGTAACTACTGGGTTGACGCCAACAAGAAGAGAAACTACAATGATAGCGATAAGATGACGGGTGTCAACTTGAACCATGGTGGTTATATTAACTACAACGGTCAACAATATCCGTTCTACGAGTGTGGTCCTTACGATGAAGGTGCTTGGTTGAAAGCCAAGTTCAGTACCGTCGAAAGCATTACCACTCCTGCTAATGGTCGTAGAAACATGTTGAAGCAACAACTCTTCAACAACGTAATGTGGACCAGCATCCCGATGCCTGCTGCCTTACAAGAAAACAACTGGTTGTCAAGCGATGCCACCATCAAGTTACGTGTCACTCGTCCGTACATGAGATACTCCTCCCGTTGGTATGATGATCCTTCACAGTCGCCTAACGCTTCTGAGAACAGCGGATATCCTATGTATGAATTCACTACGAGAAACTTGATCCCCACAGAAGTTGCCAAGTCTGAAGAGACGGTTCAAACTCTGTTGGACGAAATCAATATCGTACCTAATCCTTACTATGGATTCTCACAATACGAACACACTGCTTTGCAGAATTATGTCCGCATCGTGAACTTACCTACTAATTGTACGATTTCTATCTACACCGTCAACGGTACCCTGATCAGAACCCTTACGAAGGGTGATGCTTCCTCCTATGTGGAGTGGGATTTGAAGAACCACGCTAACATTCCTATTGCAGGTGGCGTTTACATTATCCATGTGAAAGCTCCTGGCATTGGCGAGCGTACCCTCAAATTCTTCTGTGCTATGCGTCCTACCGACTTGAATGGTTTCTAAAATTAACAATTACGTAAAAACAGAGAAGTTATGAAAAATATATTTAAATCATTAATAATTTGCACAGTAATTGCTCTATTATCTGTCCCCACATCCAATGTGTGGGCAGGTAACAGAGACCGTTCCGGTCAGGCTGGTGCATCCCATTTGCTTATAGACCCGTGGGCCCGTTCCAATGGCATGGCCAATGCAGGTGTTGCCGAGATCCGTGGCCTTGAGTCTGTTTACTCTAACGTAGCTGGCTTGACTTATGTCAAGAAAACAGAATTCTGTTTCAACCGTGCCCAATACTTGGTAGGATCCAAGGCTGGTGTAAATATCAACTCCCTCGCTTTCGCCCAACATCTTGGACGTAAGGGTAAGGACTTTGGTGTTTTAGGCCTTTCTTTCTACTCAATGGGTTTTGGCGCTATTGACATTACCACGGTGGCTCAGCCCGAAGGCGGCCTTGGTACTTTCAGCCCTAACTTGATGTACATTGGCTTACACTATGCCAAGTCTTTCAACAACTTCATCAAGGGTGGTGTTTCCATTAAGGTTATCAATGAAAGTATTGCAGACTTGCACGCCACTGGCTTTGCCTTGGATGCAGGTGTTCAGTATACCGCAGGTAAGTTTGAAAACTTTAAAATCGGTGTGACCTTGAAGAACATCGGTCTTCCTATGAGCTATAAGGGTGACGGTATGTCATTCTTGGGTGTCATCAATGGTACGACAACTGAACAAACCGTTGCAATTCGTTCCGCTGAAAGTGAAATGCCCGCTTTGTTGTCTATCGGCGTATCCTACGACTTCTTGGTCTTCGGCGGCGAATACAAATCCATGTCCAAAGAAGATCTTGAGGCTGAAGGCTTGACTCGTGATGAGGCTCAACACAGAATCACTATTGCTGGATCATTCACCGCTAACTCTTACAGCCGCGATGTGTTCGCCATCGGTTTGGAATACGGCTTCATGAACTATTTCATGATTCGCGCCGGTTATTCCTTGGAGAACTTATCCAAGAAACAGCGTACTGAATATGGTGAGAACGCTCAAGCTCAAGTGTTGTCTACTATCATGATGAACAGCGATTCCTTCTTCACTGGTCCTTCCGTGGGTGCAACCTGCGTGATACCGTTGAAGAAAGGCAATACCGGCAGCCGTATCTACATCGACTACGCCTACCGCTTCACCCATCAATGGAAGGGTTGCCACTACATCGGTCTCAAGTTCACATTGTAAAATCGTATAACCCTTTTTTAAATATAATAGAAGAGGCTTGCAAAAGCCTCTTCTATTTGTGTAATAAAAATCAACGAATATGGAAGATGTAAAATACTACACTCAGGAAGGTCTCGATGCCCTGAAGAAAGAGCTGAACGAATTGGAGTCAGTGGAGAGACCTAAGATTTCACAAGCCATTGCGGAGGCGCGTGATAAGGGCGATTTGTCCGAAAATGCCGAGTACGATGCCGCTAAGGATGCTCAGGGTCTCTTGGAACTTAAGATTGCCAATCTGCGCAACCTCATCTCCAAGGCCCGCGTCCTCGACGAGTCTAAGATAGATGTCTCTAAAGTTCTTATCTATTCTATCGTTACAGTAAAAAATGTGAAAACGGGTGCCGTAATGACTTATACAATAGTGCCAGAATCGGAATCCGACTTTAAGGCTGGTAAGATTTCCGTCACCAGTCCTCTCGCCAAGTCGCTTATCGGCAATTCCAAAGGCGATGTGGTCACCATGCAAGCCCCCGCTGGAACTATGGATTTTGAAATTTTGGAAGTAGCACGTTAAAAAAAATCAACATTATGGAGGATACTATTTTTACAAAAATTGTTAAAGGAGAGATTCCTTGTTATAAAATTGCCGAGAACGATAAATTCTTTGCCTTTCTAGATATCTCTCCGATAGCCGAAGGTCACACATTGGTTATCACCAAATTGCAGAATGACTATATTTTTGATTTGCCGGACGATATGCTCGGCGAGATGATGGTATTTGCCAAGAAGGTGGCTGTCGGCATCAAGAAGGCTTTCCCGTGCAATCGCGTGGGCGTGGCCGTTATCGGTATTGACGTGCCACACAATCACATTCACCTTGTACCCATCAATGGTGTGGGTGACCTTGACTTCAAGAAAGAACGCGTTCAACTCACCCCTGAACAATTCCAAGACATCGCCCGCAGGATTTCTTCCGAGGTGGTTTTATAACATCGACAAAAAACACAATATTATGGATACACAATCATTGCAAAACGTTGCGGCTCAAGTACGCCGTGATATCATCAGAATGGTGCATGGAGCTAAATCCGGTCACCCGGGCGGCTCGTTGGGATGCGCTGATTTCTTGACGGCCCTCTTTTTTGAAGTCATGGATATCGATCCAGCACATTTTACCCGTGGAGGCAACGGCGAAGACATGTTTTTCCTCTCCAATGGCCATATTACGCCTGTTTTGTACAGCGTAATGGCCCGTAGAGGCTATTTTCCCATATCAGAGCTCTCTACCTTCCGCAAGCTCCACACGCGTCTCCAAGGCCATCCTACGCCCGTGGAAGGCCTGCCTGGCATTCGTGTGGCTTCCGGCTCTCTAGGCCAGGGTGTGTCTGTCGCTATAGGAGCGGCTTTGGCTAAGACGGCCAACAAGGACAACCATCTCGTGTTCGCCCTTACCGGCGATGGCGAGTTGCAGGAAGGACAGATCTGGGAAGCCGTGATGTTCGCAGGCGCAAAACACGTGGACAACCTTATCGTGACCATTGACAACAATGGCAAGCAGATTGACGGACCCACCGACCAAGTGTGCAATTTGGGCCGTCTTCGCGCTAAATTCGAAGCCTCTAACTGGATCGTGCTTGAAGTCGATGGCAACGACATGAAAAAGTGTGTGCAGACCCTCACTTTAGCCAAGACATTGGCCCATAATGGCAAGCCTATTGCTATCATTATGAAAACTGTGATGGGCAAGGGTGTGGATTATATGGAGGGTACGCACAAGTGGCATGGCGCGGCTCCAAACGATGAGCAGGCGGAAGCTGCCCTTGCACAACTGCCCGTCACGCTCGGCGATTACTAACAGAAGCGATCCGTCGTGAAAATCATCAATCGATATCTCTGCAAAAACTTCCTCGGACCTTTCGTCCTTACCTTCTTTGTGGCTTTATTTGTGCTGCTTATGCAGTTTTTGTGGAAATGGGTTGATGAGTTGGTGGGAAAGGGCCTGGAGCTCTCATTGCTCCTTAAATTGCTCTTTTATGCCTCTATTACGCTCACTTCGATGGCATTCCCGTTGGCGGTGCTTTTGGCTTCGCTGATGACGTTTGGCAATATGGGCGAGCGTTACGAGATTGTAGCTCTCAAATCGGCGGGCATCTCTGTGCAACGTATGATGATGCCTCTTGCAGGTCTTGCGCTTGTTATCTCTCTTGTCGCTTTTGTGTTCTCTAACGAGATCATCCCCCGCGCATCCGTGAAGCTGCGCATGATGCTCTTCGACATCCAAGAACAAAAACCCGCTTTCAACATCGATGAGGGTGTCTTTTACAATGGTTTTGACAATTACACCATCCGTGTCGGAAAGAAGATGCCGGACGGAGAGACCATCAAAGATGTTCTTATCTATGAACATTCAAGACATATAGGTAACACCACCGTTACCTATGCGCAATCGGGTACGATGAAGATGACACCCGACAAAAAATACATCATGTTCACGCTTTACGACGGTTCTTTTTGGGATGAGTCGGCCTACGCGGGCGGCGGCGGAGCTAATCGCAGCAAATTACCATTGACACGAGCGACTTTCAGCAAACAGTACAAACGCTTCGACCTGTCAGAGTTCTCTGCCATGGGTAATACCGATGAGAGTTTGTTTCAATCCCACTCAACAGCCTTGTCTATCAGTCAGCTTAACGACAAGATTGATACTATAAAGCATGATATAGGAAACTTTGCCCATAATGTGTCCAATGTCTTCTTTGGCAATCTTTATTTGTATAATACAATAGTGCAGAATGACTCTACGTTTGACACCCTGTCAGTAGGTCGCCAATACGATTTAAGTTCTATCGACCCTGAAATTTTACCGCGCATCCTACAAAACGCGGATAATTCAGCCCGATCTTTTCAGTTTTCGGTGCGGTTTGCCTATCAGGATATGGCATTCAGGACTTCATATCTCTGGAGTTACCAGATTGAATTTTTCCGCAAGTTTACTTTGTCGCTAGCTTGCTTGCTTTTCTTTTTTATTGGAGCACCGTTAGGATCCATTATCCGCAAAGGCGGCATAGGTATCCCGCTAGTGATCACGGTGGTGTTTTTTACGCTCTATTTTGCCATATCCATTACGGGCGAGAAAATAGCCAAAAACAGTCCCATGCCTGTCTGGTTCGGTATGTTTTTGTCGTCGTTCGTTCTTTTGCCGATTTGTGTGTTCCTCACATATCATGCCACTACGGATTCGGCCGTTTTGTCCCCTGACACATACACCCGTTTTGTAGAAAGAATTAAGAATCTTAAATTATTCCATAGAAAAAAACATGAAGATACTTCAACTTTGTCATAAGCCTCCATTACCGCCTATTGACGGCGGCTGCATCGCCATGCACAATATCACCCAAGGCTTGCTCAATAGCAATCAAGAGGTTAGAGTTGTCGCTGTGGAGACGCAGAAACATCCTGTCCAGTTGAAAGCATTCCCCGTAGATTATCTGCAGAAGACTCGCTTCGAGTCGGTGTTCATGGACACGACGCCTCGTTTCATGGATGGCGTTCGCTCAATCTTTAAACGTCACTCCTTCCACATTGAGCGATTTAACTCCCGTGATATGGCGGCTAAGCTAGAAGCCATTCTCACTCACGAAAAATATGATATTGTTCACCTGGAATCCATTTATGTTTCTCCCTATATCAATGTTATTCGTAAATACTCCAAAGCCCGTATTGTGATGCGTATGCATAACATCGAGCATAAGATATGGGAACGTTTGGCCGACAACGAGAGCAATTTGATCAAAAAGATCCTTTATAATGCTAACAGACGTCAATTGGAGCGCACCGAAAAGACAATCTTAAAAAGAGTGGACGGCTATATGACTATTTCCGATCCTGATTATCAATATTTCAGTAAAACGGCACCAGAGATTCCTGGAATAATCATCCCTTTTGGCATTGATATGGATAATTATGTGCTCGAAGATGAATATATTCCCTCCGACAAACCCTCTTTGTGTCATATTGGAAGTATGAATTGGTCGCCCAACATGGAGGGTATCGAATGGTTTTTGGATGAAGTTTGGCCTATGATTCATGCCGCACATCCCGAGTTGCAGTTTACTGTTGCCGGCCACGGCACACCCGATAGTCTTTATCTACGTAAAGATCCTAATGTGGAATTCGTAGGCTCGGTTCCCGATGCCAACGAGTTTATGTTGGATCATGACATGATGATTGTTCCTCTCCTCTCTGGCAGTGGCGTTAGAGTCAAAATTGTCGAGGCCATGGCTCTCGGTAGAGTGGTTATCACTACTTCTGTAGGCGCAGAAGGATTAGCAGTGGAAAACGGCAAGCATCTTTTTATTGCCGATACGCCAGAGGAGTTTGTCTCTGTGCTTGACAAGTGCATTCAGACACCCGACCTTTGTGCCATTATCTCCGAGAACGCCCGCGACTTCATTGCGATGCACCACAATAACGAATTAATCACGGAAACAATACTCGATTTCTACCAACAAATTATAGAAAAATAGAAGATGGGTTACTTGGAACATATAGAGACACCGGAAGATTTGCGCAAACTTTCCATTGAGCAACTGCCCCAGTTGTGCAACGAGTTGCGTCATTTCATCATTGAACAGACGGCTAAACATCCTGGCCATCTTGGGTCCAGTTTGGGGGTGGTGGAGTTGACGGTGGCTATTCACTATGTGTTCGACACCCCCGACGACAAGTTGGTGTGGGATGTAGGTCACCAAGCTTATGCCCATAAGATACTAACAGGTAGGAAAGATAAATTTGCCACCAACCGTTGCTACAATGGCATTAGCGGCTTCCCGCGTCGTGAAGAGAGCGAATACGACGCTTTTGGCACTGGGCATTCCTCTACGTCCATTTCAGCCGCCCTGGGCATGGCTATGGCGGCTAAGATGGAAGGAAACATGAAACGTAACCACATTGCTGTAATCGGAGACGGTGCCATGACCGGGGGCATGGCTTTTGAAGCCATGAACCAAGCTTCCTACCGTAACGTGAATATGCTGGTTATTCTCAACGATAACAAGATTTCCATAGATAGTAGTACAGGCGCCATGAGCAAATACCTGCTCTCTATCACTGCTTCGCCCGCATACAACCGCTTCAAAAACCGCTTGTGGAACTTGTTTACTTTCCGTACCAAGCAGTCCAACAAGATCACCAACAGTCTGAGTCGACTTGGCAACGGCCTCAAGGGTTACCTGTTGGGCGGCAGTAACTGGTTCCAGAGTCTGGGTTATCGTTATTTTGGCCCCGCCGACGGGCACGATGTGGTCTATTTGGTGAAGACTTTACAAGACCTGAAGAAGCTGCCGGGCCTCAAGCTTTTCCATGTGCTCACCGTAAAAGGCAAAGGCCTTGAGATGGCCGAGCAGCATCAGACCACTTATCACGCTCCTGGCAAGTTCGACCCCTCGACAGGCCAGATTATTCATCCCACACGCGAAGGTGAACCTCCTAAATACCAAGATGTCTTCGGACATACTATTTTGGAGATTGCCCGGCAGGACAAGAAAGTGGTGGGCATCACGCCCGCCATGGCCACGGGCTGTTCGCTGACTATCATGGATGCTGAATTTCCTGAAAGAGTGTTTGATGTAGGAATCGCTGAACAACATGCCGTGACTTTCTCCGCCGGATTGGCTGCGGAAGGGTACATCCCGTTTTGCAATATCTACTCCTCATTCCTACAGCGTGGCTACGATCAGGTAATCCACGATGTGGCTCTCCAGAAGTTGCCAGTGATCTTTTGCATCGATCGGGCGGGCCTTGTCGGTGAGGATGGAGCCACCCATCAAGGAGCCTTTGACTTGGCCTTTCTGCGTGCCGTACCCGACCTCATTATTGCCTCTCCGTTAAACGAGCACGAATTACGAAACATGATGTGGACGGCTTATCAAAATGCCAAGCAGGGCGGCCTTCCCTTCGTGATACGATATCCTCGTGGACACGGTGTTTTAGCCAATTGGCATAATGAACCTGAACAGTTGTCTATAGGTAAAGCACGTGTTCTGCGCGAAGGGGAGCGTGTGCTTGTGCTTTCCCTTGGACCGCTGGGTAATTTGGTGGCACAGGCACTAGATACCCTTGAAAGTGAAGGTGCTCATGTCGCACACCTGGATGTGCGATTTCTCAAACCTCTCGATGAAGATATTTTACGGGAACTAGCTGTAAAATATCCTGTATGGCTCTCCGTGGAAGATGGTACTGAAAAAGGAGGGCTCTTCTCTGCTTTGGCCGAATATCTTGAAGATCATAATTTGAGCAATCAATTGCACCATATCGCAATTCCAGACCGTTTCATTGCTCATGGCGATATCCCGAGCATCTATCACGAAGTAGGATTTGGCAAAGACGACATCGTGGCTAAGATTCACGATATTTTAGCCAAATAGTTAATAGACAATAGATTGCGGGTGTCGTACGTTCGCCTCTTTATAAGAGATAATCGTTTATTTTTTCCAAAAAACGAATAATTTTATCAGTTTCTTTTTCGTCGGTGGGCAAGTTGAGCATCTGAGATGCTTTTTCTACGGCTATTGGGCATTTGTTCGCATGGAAATCCCATAATTCCCAATTCTTGTCTATGGGATGAATGGGACTACAGAACCATTCTCCAAGAGGTATTTTCTGCTCTTCTGCCATATCCATGACCTTTTTTCTGTCGTTTACCAAAATGGGAAACTTCAAAAAGGAGTGATCTTCAAAGAGGGCTGACTCAACAAAAGTTTTTCCATGTTTTTGGAGATAGTCATTGTAGATGATTGCATTTTGCTTGCGTAAAGCCAGAGTGTCGTTCAAATGCTGTAGGTTTTGGAGTCCTTTTTTCATCTGAGTGGTGGACAAGGCTTTAAAATAATGACTGGGCATGACAGTCGAGACCAATTCAGTACCGCCGGAGGACCCTTGGACCAAGTTGTGTCGACTAAGCCATCGGTAAAGGCGTATCATTCGCCAATAGCGTTTTTCGGTAAGAATCTTTTCGCGAACAAAATAGAGTGTGGACAGAGAGATTGCATCTTTCCGGGTGGGCAATTCTAGTTGATTGTTAACCTCTGTCATTCTTTGTTGGAGCATCTGGTTTTGTACCAAGGCAAATCCGCCTACTCCCGTGCTGAATGGTTTGTTCCATTGGGTGGAATAAAAGGCGGCATCGCAATAGCTGCCGTTGGGTTTGCCGTGGTAGGTGCCCCCGAACCCATGAGTGCAGTCTTCTATGGTGTATATCTGGCGGCTACGTGCAAGGGATTGTATCTCCTCCACGTTTGAGGACAGCCCAAAAGTGTTTTGACATATTATCACTTTGGTATGTTCTGTGATGGCTCGCTTCAAGCATTGCATGTCAGCATTATAAGTGACAGGGTCAATGTCGACATACACGGGTGTCGCACCTAAATATTTAATGGCATTGGGCACTACAACACATGTGAATGCAGGAATTATCACTTCGTCACCTTGTTGCACTTGCATGGCTTTGAGGATGGCGTAGAGCGCAACTCTGCCTTTGTAATACAAATATATGTGCTCGGACGAGGTGTTCAGATATGTCGCGATGGCAGTCTTGTATTGTTGTGCTATGTCTTTTTTCATTTTTTTACGGGTTTAAATATACCGACAAGGGATCCTGCTCCATAGGAAAAATGCACCACGACAAAGGCTAAGCAAAGATAGCCGAAATGGCAATGCTTGCTGGTGGAGATTTGCAGACAAGTGAACAGTAAGAAAATAAGATATAGAGCCAATGATAAAGCAGAAACCAAAATACATGGCCAATATACTATGGCTAATAATGCGGGGATGACAATCGATAGTAAAAATAACAGAGGTACGAAATGTCGCAGCGACAGTGAAGAAAAATGTTTTGTGATTTTGAGCGTGAGCAAGTTCCACAACCCATTTAGATAGTTATTTCGGGCTATGCCTGCAAACGTTTCGCGGGCATAGTAGGTGCAAAGTGCTTGCGGCAGCAAAAAGATTTTTCCGCCTCCTGCATGTATGCGCTTGTTGAGTTCTATATCTTGGTTGCGCACCAAAAGGGTATTGTACATGCCAAAGCGAGTGAAAACATCTCTTCTGTAACAACCAAAAGGGACAGTGTCGGCCTCAATTATACTGTCCGTGCCCGTACGGAAAGCGGAATTGCCCACGCCGAATTTGTGGCATAACACCTCTTTGATGGCTATGGTTTTGGGTGTGTGGTGCAAAACATCAGTATGACACACAGCGCCGACGTTATCTGCATGGAGGGTCTCCAATGCTGCGGTAAGAGCCGAAAAATAGTTGCTTTGATAGTCCGCATGGGCATCCAAACGCATAATGATATCTCCTTTGGCCATGTTGATGCCAATGTTCATAGCATACGGCACTATGCGTTGGGGGTTGTCAACCAAGTGAATATAAGGATATTGCTGAGCATAGCGGTTGATTATGCTACGGGTGGCGTCGCTGCTGAGTCCGTCCACGAATAATACTTCCAGATTCTCTTTATCATAATCTTGGCTTATGATGGCGTGCAAACACTGCTCTATGTATTTTTCTTCGTTGTAAACGGGGATAATTACTGAAAGCATAATGGATGGTTGTTAGAGTATTAATTGCTGATTTTTTTGTAGATCTTCCTGTAGGTTTGGGCTATATTGGTCCAATTGAAAACCGAAAAATCAATTTCATTATTGGAATAATGATTCCGATTTTGCAACAGTTGTTTTAGTGCGTGGGCGATTTCATCAGTGGAGCGGGGATTCACTCCCAAGCCAACATTGCTTTGGAAGAGGCCGTCAATTCCTTCGTTGTGTGTGTATAGCAGTGCGAGACCCTGTGTGAGGGCTTCCACATATACTAATCCGAAGGTCTCGTGCAGTGAGGGCATGGCAAAGACGGAGTTGTCTGCATAGACTTTCTGAAGCTCTGGCTTCACGTATATTTTGCCAAGATAGCGGAAACTATCGGGATGCTGTTGCACAAGGGTTAGCACATTTTGCTCACGGTTGCCATCGCCACCGACAAGATCCAAATGGATGTCGGGAAGATCGTCCTTCAGTTGCATGACAGCTTGCATGAGGCGCAAGACATTCTTGTTGTCATCGAATATGCCTACGTAGAGAATATTGTGTAGTGTCTCGGAAGGGGCTGGTTTCGTCTGTATATGGTCAAGCCAGTATGCATTGACGCCATTGGAAATAAGCTGGCTCTTCCCGCGAAGAAGATCCTGCATGCCAATGAGAGTCCAGTGGTTGGAGAGACGTCGTTGCAAGGCAGGACTGATAAAGATTACTTCGTCGGCCTCCTGAATGACAGCACGATGTACCCACCAGAGATGTGGCATACACTTGAGAAAAGCGTTGAGGTCAGTGTTGCGGACGGCTACGATGTAGGGAATGCCATAGTGCCGCTTGAGATATAATGCCACGGCTCCGTCACTAAACAAGTTTGTCGCGTGCACGCATGAGATCTGTGATAAATCTACTTTTTTGCTAATGTCTCGTCCAATTCTATCTATTTTCAGGTTGAAAAAGACTCGATGCAAGGGTTTTAATATGTAGGAATAGATAAATTGAGTGTTTTGTCCCTCAAATCTATTCTGTCCTTCCAATTCTTTTTTCCTGATAGGGGAGTAGACAAGTTGTTTCACCCCTTGGCTGTCCAATTGACGGTACAATTCGGCATGTACTTTGCTGTTGGCGAAGTCGTTACTAATGTGTAATACTGTGTTGGGATGGATGTCCTCGTCACGTTTGGGAGGAATGAGGTGTTGGCGGAACGTAGCGCCCAGCAGCAAGAAGGCCAGCAGTTGCACCGATCCGGGCCCATAAGGAAAGCTGGGCTCCATGAAACTCACCAGTAAGGGGACCATGCAGACCACGTAGCCCACATCGGCCAACGCGGTCTTTCGGTTGCGGAACAAGGCAATTATGGTGACGATTCCAAAATAGAGATAGAAAGCCACCATCGGGAACGACCAAATGCCATAGCGCACTAAGCGCAAGAGGATGTAGTTGTGGATGAGGAGGATGTTGGAATCGTTGTCCACATCGCCGTTCAGTGGATCGTGCAACAAGATGTCAAGTCCTTGTTGATTGCGCTCCAAACGGTTGGAGGAGATCACATCGAAATCGCCCGACGACTTGCCTCCTGCCATGAAGGTGTGCAGTTCGTCGCTGATGAACCCGGCATAGATGATGTAGCCGACAAGACAGATACCTATGACGGTGAGGATGCTTTTTACGCCCCAGTTCCATCTCCATTTGCAATCTTTGGCAGCAATGAAGAGTACGCATGCCAGCAAGGCGAAGAAATCGGCACGTGCGCGGATGAGGAGTAGCAAAAGGAAAGTCAGCGCAAACATCACCATGAAGTGCGTACGCTCTTCCTTGTTTTTGATGCCGAAAAAGAACATGGCGGCTCCACAGATGGCTACCATTCCACCGATTTGGTTTTTGCCCTCGTCCAACATGTAGTGTTCGGGTATGTATAAGCCACCTGCCCAATAAAAGCAATTGGCGATAGTTACGGCCACTATGGCTAGCGTGTAGTAATACGCCACGTTGCCCCATTGACGTAAGTCTAGATCCAAACCGATGCCTACGCCAATGCATACGAAAGCTACAATGAGTTGGCTCAAGTCGGCGAGAAGGTAGTGGCGCCCGACGACTCTAAATCCAATAAACACTAGTAAAGTCAAAATGATGGCAAGCAAGAAGAGACGCATGAATCTTTCGGAGAAAAACTTCTCGATAGAAAAAGAGAGGATGACTGCCCCTGCGGTACAAGCCATGATGAAGTAGCGAAGGATATAATAGACTTTGGTTAAATAGAGCCAAGGCAGATAGGATGCGGCAATCATGGCCAATGTCGCAAAGAGTAAATATTGGGCGATTTTATTTTTCATCTTTTGCAAATATCAAAAAGTTAACGAAGCGTGGGCAGTTGCACCATTTGTCCAAAAAGCAGGTCTGTCTCAGGTAGCCTACCCTTGTCAAATCCACCAGCTGGCGTAAAGGTTAGCTCACCGAAATAGGCTTTCCCCTTTTCCAGGTAAAAATCGGCGCGCACAAAAGGGAACGGTTTCGACAACACTTCCGCGTACTCAAAGAGCTGGTCCATGCCGTCAGGTTTCGGAATGGTGAAGCCCTCCGGTGCGGCCTGGCCTTGGTGATTGAGGCGCTGAAGTTGCCACTGCCGATTAAAAAAGTAGAAGTCGGGTTTCTCTTTTGTGCCGCGACCAATACAACACAACACATACTTGGCCTCTCCGTTGAAACAGTAAAACTTGTAGTCTACAGGCGACAACCCGTCTTCGGTTTCAATGAACTGTTCGCAGAGGATTAGTTTCTCGTCGAAGTTGTACTGCGGTTCGGCAGCAATGAGGTGGAACTTGATCTTTTCAAACTTGTCGAGGTCGCGAATGGTGGAAGGGATGTCCAATTTCTCCTTGTCATCGCAAATGACATTGCCCCCACAACCGAAATTCCACTTGAGCACAAACTTCTGTGGGAGGATGGACCAATCAATCTCGCTGGCATGATGGAATGTATGTAGCAACGGGTTGAGAATGTGGCCTAATCCACAGGATTCCACATAGTCCCTGACCCGATATTTGTCAGCGCATTGTTTTACCAACTCGTTGTCTTTGTAATAATTAAGCTTCATCCATTGTATCTTTTCATCAAGGGTTTGAGGCTCTTTAAGATTTAACTTTTTGCGATGATAGATGCGATATAACAGGCTTACGCTCAACTTTGGGGAGAGTGAGGTGACGAAATATCTCAACAACAAGTTCGCTTTGGATCTGAAAACCATTTTATTATATGTTATGAAGATTGCAAAAGTAATGCTTTTACCAATAATTGTGTCTTGTGTTCTTGTGGGTGTATATCTCCTTGAGTATCTGTTCTGTATCATCACCGAAAGCCGGACCAAAAGCCGATTGGCTGAGGTCGGGATTGGCATTCCATTCAATGAAAATCGGTTCACCATTTTCGCCTATGGCAAAATCCCAAGCAGCTAAGTCGAAATGAGGAAGGTCGAGATGCAGACGTTTTACTGTATCTATAACCCGATCGTATGAAGGAACCGTATATCCCTCCAAGGTGATGCCGCAGTCGGTCTTCTCTACCAGATCGGTGCCCGCGGAACCGAAAGCATATTTGGCGATTCTGCCGTCTGGATCAATACGGGCACTGATGCCACCGGCACTCTCGTTGTCGATAACGGTGCCTTCACGTCCAATTCTGATGACGGTATATATGATTTTCACGTCCATGTCCCGTCGATAGGAGAGAATCCGGATGGTGTTGACGGAAGAGGGATTTAATGCACTCATGGCTGGATGTTGATGAACCCTAGCCTGAATGATGAAGTCTTGTTCGTATAAACGGAAAACATCCGCAAGGCTTCTCCCCTCCAGGTTGCTTATGCCATGGTGGACTTCCATCCGGCGCACGCCGTTACCTCGTGTTGACAGGGAAGGCTTGATGATAGCATCTTCTATCTCCTGACATTGGGCGAGGGCCTCATCCATGCCGACAGTTTTGTTGTCGATGTAAAAGTGCCCGTGAATGTTCTTAAGGAAGGTCTTGGGTTGGATTACGTCAGGAAAGAGTTGCTCGGAGATGTTCTTGTCGGCATAAGCTTCCATCATTGCGAAGTTGTTTAACCGGCCTATCATCTCCGTACGGTATACACCGACAGGAATGTATTTCTCGGAATATACGGTTGTCCTTGAATAGAGGAATTTGTGCCAAATCAATGGGACGCGATGACCAATGGTCTTACGATAAAAAGCCTGAATTTCTCTCTTCTGTTTGCAGGTTAGGGGGCGCTTGACCAGTAATTTGCGATATTTACATCGCAACTCTCGGGCTAACGATTGCAGAGAAGCCCATTTCTTTAATTTGGCAATTATGAATCTGAAAAGTTCCATTATTTGTTTGTGTTGTTTTTCAAGAGACGTAAAAGGATGTTTCTTCTGGCGTCGTTCTTCAGCAAATTGACCATCCGCTCGTCATTGATGTGCCTCCGACCGGTTAACAGGTGACCTAGGCGGTGAAACCAGATACCTAATGTTTTTGAGAAGGGCTTCCGATGCACCGAAGCATCCAAAATCAAGTAGTCTTGCTTTTGCAAGATGGGAAATACGCTGCTTTGTAAATAGTTTTGATAAGCTTGATGGTCTTCAAGATAGCGACAAAGCTGTTGGTTGTGCGAATCTCTTGCGCTGGAATGCTCGATAGTGATAGAAGTGTTGTTTTGATTAAGCGTATTAACAACTTCATAATGGATGCCATGGTCTTCCAGCTCAAGTACGACACATAGTCCTTCGTACCAATGCGGGAGCTCGGTGTGTGTGTCCGTGGTGCCTTTGCTATTGAAGAAAAAGTTACCCAGACTGTAAAAGATGGGTTTCCCCTGGTAACACTCCCAACCTTGTGGACAATGCGGATGTGTGCCTATGACAGCATCCGCACCATAGTCGATGAGATCGCGATACCGCGTGATGGTGTCAGGTAAGGGTATATCCACATACTCCATTCCGTCGTGGACCATCACGATTAGATAATCCACTTCTTTTTTTGCGTTTATTATGATATGGTTGACCTTGTTATCGTAAAGATATGCACTTCCATAATGTTGGTCTTCGGCATAACTGTCGAGAACGCCTTCCTTGGCGGCGTAGCAAAGTCCTAGGAAAGCTATTCTTTTCCCATCGGATTCTATGATTTTGGGGCGATAGGCCTCATCCAAGTCGCCTGCGCCTATTGTTTTCCCCTCCAGGGCCTTTGAAGTCTTTAGAAAACCATCCTTTCCACAATCGAAAGTGTGATTGTTGGCCAAGGTGAACAGATTGAATCCCAAATCTTTAAGAAAATCGGGCGTATCATCGTTCTGGAAATTGGCTTTTTGGGGATTGAAGCCATCGGGAAGCAAAGGGAATTCGAAATTACAAATCCGAATGTTACACGTCTGCAATAACCTCCGCAGCTCTTCCGATACGGAGAGCAACGATGTGGAGGGCTTGCAACAGAAGTCTCCAGCTACAAATATGCGGACGGGATTACTCATTTCGTGCGATTTTTTCCAGATGTTTTTCTTTTAGCATATTTTCTCTCCGAACTAAGGGATAATTCTTTCCAGTCTTTTTCCAGGCCAAGTAACAGTCTCGAATCTCATTTCTCCAGCCCCGTCTTAGAAAAAGTTGTCCAAGTCGGTCCCACATATCGTTAACCTCAATGACCACAGGACCTTCTTCGGTAATGGCTATATCCCAGCCTGCTGCTTTAACATAAGGCAAGGCTTGTTGGAACCTTAACACATCCTCCTTGATGGCTTGCCAATGGTCAATATGTACGCCGTTGATGGGATTTTGGTTGTCAGGATGAACCTCTATGTCATGATAATGGTGTGGATTATCATATTGGATAGCATATTGCAGAGTGCCGGTCTCCGTGTCAATGCTGGCATCCACGTTTCCGCCCTCACCGGCGTTGTCGACACATCTGCCGGCTCGCCCAATCTTGATGAATGTGGCAACAATACGTGCTTCTCCATTGGGGTATAAGGTTGTCATGAAACGAACGGTATTTATCGAATCCGCATTGAAAGCCGACAATTGCGCTGTCTGCTTTACCCGTGACTCAAAAATTAATGGTTCGGGACCTAATAGGTCCGATAACTTAATGATATTGCCATCGTGTAAGTGCATCAGCGCTTCGTCGTCCTTGTATTCAATGGCCGTCACCACATGTACATTATCGCCATGTGAGCTTTCGGTGGATTTGACCACACAAGACTCAACCCCCTTATGTCGAAGTATATGACAGATGCCTTTCGCATGGGCTGAAACGCAGGCGCTTTCCCCACGCCCCTCTGGTTGATAGTAGGCATATAATATTGGCTTTCGAATGCCTACATCTTCCAATATCTTGTGAGTTAGGTACTTATTACGAGCTAAGATGTAATATTTTTTGGGGTTGAGATAGTCGAGATAGAAACGTTGCTCATTCAATCCTAAAAAAGTGTTGCGAAACGTTTCAGAGCATTGATCAAAACGATATTCCATGTACTCATCGGCCAAAAGTCCCTTGCGACGATATAGTTTGGAATAATCGCAAGCAACACGAAATCGCTGCGCCAAACCATTTGCCGGGTGTTTGGTAAGCACCTTGAGTGTGTTTTGCAGGCCTCTGAATGGATTGTATATGATCATGATAATAATGAGTGGTTACCAAATGGAGTTAGTTTCTTTTTTTCCAGTCCTTAATCTTGTTTGAAATGATTTCTTTATAGGTTTTATATCCTTCCATTTTGAACAAAATGGAGCATAACCAAAACAGGGCGACGAAGAGTACGACTTGAATAGCCATCACCAAATACTGGTGCAATGGGATAAGAGTCCCGATATAATACACGCCCGCGCCGATGGCAGCAGCAGTGAGATAGCAGAGCCCTATATCCTTGATCTGTTTGAACAAGCCGTAATTGATAAGGCGTCCGTTGACAATGGCATTGATGATAAAACAGATGTATCCTACGGATGTCACGGACCACAACAATCCATAGATTCCGTATCGTATACTCCAGAATATTAAGCCGATGCCGATCAAACGCTTGATGAGTTGGACAGCCAAGTAGATGCCGCTTCTGCCCAACGATTTGATGACGTTGGTGTTCAATGTGTTGAGGGTATAAATCATACTGGAAACACACAAAATCTGGAAATAGGGCACGGAGGTGTCCCATTGTGGGCCATACAGCAAGCGTATCAGCGGAGCGGCGATGATCATCAGGAGCACCATCATCGGGATGTTAATGTAGGTGATGGCCTTGACATTCTTCCGCACCCCTGCCACTAGTTTCTCCTTGTCGTCTTGCAACTCTGCAAATACGGGGAAAGAGACTTCGTTGACCACGGCCGAGAGGGAGTTGGCGGGGACCTCGTCCAGTTTTTTAGCTTGCGTATAGTATCCTAGATCTTTGGCAGAATATAACTTACCGATGATGAGGTTTTGCAGGTGGGTGTATATTGTCTCCACAAGGGAAGAGACTAGCATTAAGCCGCCGAAGCTGAACAACACTTTCAGCGATTGGAAACTGAATTCCCATGTCGGGCGCCAGGTGCTCATCTTCCAAAGCAATAGTACGCTGACAAAAGCCGAAACTAGAGCTGAAGCCACTAAACTCCATACCCCGTATCCTAAGATTGCCATGATGATGGCCACGATCATGCCCATCAAGGCAGCAACGACATTTCGTATCGACAATTCCTTGAACCGGAGCTGTTTTTGAAGTTGGGTGGCTTGTATGGTGCTGAAGGGTTGGATGAGCAGCACGACACTCTGCACGCGCAAGAGAGTCTTTAGTAAAGGAATATTAAAATAGTCGGCAATGGCAGGGGCGGAGAAAAAGAGGATGAGGTAAAAGAGTACGGACATCGACAAGTTCCAGTAGAAGACGGTGGTGTAGTCAATGTGGGTGGGATCCTTTTTCTGAATTAGGGCTTGTCCAAGGCCGCTGTTCACGAATACGCCTGATATGGCAAGGAATATGTACAACATGCCGATACACCCAAAATCGTCGGGTATCAACAAGTGTGCAAGCACCATATTGGAGATGAAGGAGATGCCGACAGTTCCTATTCTGCCGAGGCCACTCCAAATCATGCCGGAGATGGTTTTTTGTTTCAAGTCACCAGTTGCCATAGGTCAAGCGAGTTTTTGATTATTCACCTTTGGCGAAGGTCTCCAAATATTGAAAATGGGGGGTCAGTATGCCCTTTTCCAGGATGGTGGAGCGTTGGATGACGTCGGAATGTCGGCGTTCAAGCAACGGAGTAAACACGTGTTTGGTAAGCATATCGCCAAAATATGCGCTGGTGTCGCGCGCGAGTGCGTTGGGGCAGGTGTCTACGGCCATCACGGTGATGTTGCTGTCGGCGGAAAAGGCCTGCGCTTCTGCGCACGTGCTGGGGTTATAGTCGTAGTAAGGCTCGTCATGCGTCGAAGCACGCAATGTGGACTTGACACTGCCTTGGATGTCGCATGAGATGTCACCAATGAAACGGATCCGCAGAGTGGGGTCGGCGAGGTCATCGGCAGAGAGATATACGGGAGCTTTGGGATCCCAAAAATGAGCACATATCAACATGTCTGCTTGACGGGCCCATCGCATGAAGTCGCTGTGGTAGTCTTCCGGGTGATGAGTGAAATGATCCCATGTGAAAGCTTGTCCATCGTTACGGGCCACCAGCCTGTCCACATCGGCTACGCAGAACGAGGGCCTTAAAACAGGGCCGTCAGCGAGAAACTGCTCTTCCGTGAGGCGGGCAACCCCGATTTCTTCCAACAGCTCCTGGGCGCCGTGCGACACCCGGCCGTTGCCCGTGACCAATATCTTGATGCAGGGCAACTGGATGGATTTGAGGGCTTGTTTGAGTTTGTCCAGGGTAAAATGCAAGTCCGGCTTGGGCAACTCATAGAGCTTGTGGCGAAGACCATAACCACGCAAGGAATAGTAGGTGCCGACAATACCCGCCCACCAGCCAAAGGCACAGACACGCAGGCCACGATCGTCAACCAAGTATTCATAATCGGAAAAAGTGATGCCTTTCTCCATCAAGGATAGAAGCAAAGGCCGGTTATAAGTCTGCATCTTGGCAATGTGGCCAAAAAAGAAATAATGCTTGTCAGGGATTAAGATATCGGGATCTGCCTCTTTGATGCCGAAGAGTACGTCGCAGTCCGCCACGGAGTCTGCAACCAGCACCCCCGCGCAACGGTATTCGTCATCGGAGTATGCCCTGATGTCACTGGACTGTACGACAAACTGATCGTCAGGATAACGCTGCTGTAGGCTGGCTACTTGCTCCGGAGCCAAAGCTACACGGTTGTCCACAGGATGCTTGGCCTCTTTAATTAATCCGATTTTCATATTAGTATATTTTTACCCTAATTTAATATGAGGCCGCAAAGATACTAATTTTAACGATTGGCGAAAGGTCGTCTATTGTTAACAATTATTAATCCACATCAAGTTTGAATGCTAACGACAGCCAGCAAACGGCTAACGGCTTTTTTTGTATTTTTGCATCCTTAAAACGCAAGCGGATGAAGAAATGCTTTCTTTTTATGGTTTTAGCCATTACGATAATGAGCAGTTGCAACACAAAAGATAAAGAGGCGATCGTAGACAAGGATAGCCGGGAGACTCCTGATTACTCAAGGGGCGTCATGGATGAAAAGATCTTGTGGTACCTGGGCCGCCTGTCCGATGTCCAAGTGTCACCAGACGGTAAGACTATCCTGTATAGTGTCAAATACTATGATTATCGTACCAATAGTGGTAATGCCGAGTTGTATACTATGCCCATCGATGGAGGGGAACCTACTCGAATCACTACTTCAGCTAGCGATGAGGTCCAACCAACTTGGCGCCCCGATGGCAAGAAAATAGCCTATCTTTTTACGGATACGGCGGGTACACAAGTGTGGGAGAGCAATCCTGATGGTAGTAACGCTAAACGCCTGACGAACGTGGACGGCGACATCACCTGTTTCCGCTACTCCCCGGACATGAAACATATCTGCTATGCCAAAAACGTTCGCATTGACCCCACGATCGAACAGCGCTATCCAGACCTCCCCAAAGCCAATGCTATGATATATGACGACCTGATGTATCGACATTGGAACTACTGGACAGATGGTACTTACAGCCATCTCTTTGTGGCTGATTACCCCGAATGTGAAAATGCCGTTGACCTATTGGCTGAACAAAAATACCATTGTCCCAATCCTCCATTTGGCGGTGTAGAGGAACTTGCCTGGAGCCCCGATGGATCTAAGCTTGCCTACTGTTGCAAGAAACTTTACGGTAAGGCTTTTGCGGAAAGCACCAACACAGACATTTATCTTTACGATCTCAACACTAAGAAAACCATGAATCTCTCGGAAGGGAATATGGGCTATGACATGGATCCAGTGTTCTCTCCCGACGCTAAAAAACTGGTGTGGTGGAGTATGAAGACCGACGGCTTTGAATCGGATAAACACAGATTGATGATCTATGACTTTAAACAAAACAAAATGGAGGATTACAGTCAAGACTTCGATCAAGATGCTACCACTTTCTCCTGGAGCGCTGATGGACAAAAGGTTTATTTCAATAGCTGTAAAGAAGGGGCGGTTCATATTTTCTCCCTTGATTTGGCAACTCGCCAATTTGAACAGATTACCGATGGCGACTACGATTATAACACGTTGCAAGTATGTGGTGACAGAATTATCGCCACGCGTACCAGCCACGCCTCTCCCTCCGATATCTATGCTGTCGATTTGAAAACGAAAGCTGTGAAGCAAATAAGCTTTATCAATAAAGACGTTCTGGATAAAATTACTCCATGTAAGAGTGAACGACGTTGGGTGAAGACGACAGACGGCAAACAGATGTTGGTTTGGGTTATCTTGCCGCCTGATTTTGATTCTACCAAGGCTTACCCAACTCTTCTTTATTGTCAAGGCGGTCCGCAATCACCTGTTAGTCAATTCTTTTCCTATCGATGGAACTTCCAGATGATGGCTGCCCATGGCTATATTGTGGTGGCACCTAATCGTCGCGGCTTGCCAGGCTTTGGCCAAGAGTGGAATGACGAGATTAGTGGGGACTATGGCGGACAATGCATGAAGGATTATCTTTCTGCGATTGACGCCTTGGCCAAAGAACCATACGTTGACGAAAACAGGCTGGGTTGCGTAGGCGCCAGCTTTGGCGGCTTCTCGGTCTATTGGCTGGCTGGCCACCACGAAAAACGGTTTAAGGCGTTTATCGCCCATTGCGGAATGTTTAATTTCGAAAGCTGGTATAACACCACAGAAGAACTTTTCTTTGCCAACCATGACATAGAGGGCGCTTTTTGGAAGACTCCCACACCCAAGAGTTACGATTTTTCACCTCATAAGTTTATTGGCAACTGGGATACGCCGATTCTCGTTATTCACGGCGGCAAGGACTTTCGTATTCCATATACAGAAGGCATGCAAGCCTTCGATGCCGCTCAAATGAGAGGTATCCCCAGTCGTTTCCTCTATTTCCCTGATGAGTGCCATTTCGTGACAAAACCTCAAAATGCCATATTGTGGCAACGTGAATTCTTCCGTTGGCTGGATCAGTGGTTGAAAGAAGACAATGAGAAGTGATGTTTTAAAAATCGAGAAATAATCAGTAAGATAGCAGACAAAGATGGGAAAACTATCAGAATGGAATGAACGATTCCGTGACAAAATAGGATGGAAAATCATCGATTCCTATATCCTGAGGAAGTTCCTCGGGGCGGTGGTTTATTCTATTTTGCTGCTGATGACCATCATCATAGTTTTTGACCTTTCGGAGAATATCCAGCGGTTTATGAGCAAGGCTATCCCCGTCAAGGAAATCATTGTCGGCTATTATCTCAATTTCATCCCGTACTTCATCAACCTGTTTATCCCGCTTTTCACCTTTATCAGCGTGATTTGGTTTACCTCCAAGCTCTCTTCTAACAATGAGATAATCTCTATACTTGACAACGGAGTTAGCTTCTACAGGTTCTTGGTGCCTTACTTTACTGGGGCTGTCATCATCATGTTGGTATCGTTGATCTTCGCCAACTTCATTGTGCCGCATACCAATGAGAACATGAATGAGTTTAAGTACAAGTATTTTGGCAAACAGGCTATCGCGACCAACGATTTGCACATCAAAAATTCGCCCAATAGCTACTTGTATGTTCAAAGATGGGACCGCGATCACGATATGGGCTATGAGTTCACATACGAAGAGTTTGACAGTACGGCAATTAATCTTAAAATAAAAGCTCAGATCGCCCAGTATGACGAAACAGATGGCAAATGGCATCTGCAAAACTATCTTCGTCGCGATATTGTCAATGGGGTGGAGATCGTCAAAGCTGGAAAAATGATGGATACGACTTTTAATGTGGTGCCTAGGAACTTTAGCCAAGATGTCTTTATTGCGGAGACGATGTCGTTCAAGGAACTTCGAGATTTTATTGCCGAAGAGAAATTGAGAGGCTCCAACTTGGTGTCCCATTTCCAAATAGAACAACACAAACGTGTGTCCAACTCTATTGGTATCTTCATCATGACTTTCCTTGGTCTTAGCGTTTCCTCACGGAAAAACCAACGTGGCGTGGGTGTCCACATTTTTATGGGCATGGGACTTGCTTTTATCTTTATCTTTTTGCAGCAGGTTTCTACGGTATTCTCGGTCTCGGGAGGATTGCCGCCGGTGTTGGGTACGTGGATTCCTAATGTCATATTTCTCTTCATCACAATCCTTTCATTGAAGTTTGCGCAAAAATGACGGGCATGTCTAAGTTCAGAAGCTACATTCTCCCTGGAGCTATTGTGCTCGGTCTGTTATTTCACCGTTGGTGCTCTGTACTTGCCTTCCTATCTCCCTATCTTATCTTTACTATTCTGTTCCTCAACTTCGTTGCCGTGGATATCCGAAAACTCCGTGCTACGCCGCTTAGCTTGTGGCTGCTGCTGTTTCAAGTTATAGCTAGTATAGGATGTTTTTATTTGGTAAACGGTGTGTTTCATAACGAACTGGTTGCGCAAGGACTGCTTATCGGTGTTTTGTGCCCCGTGGCCGCATCTGTAGTGATCATATCTTGCCTTCTGGGAGCTGACCGTGCAACAGTGACAGAATATACCATCCTTTGCAACTTGATGGTCTCTGTCGTCGCTCCCTTCTATTTCACTTTCATCGGCGTACATCAAGACCTCTCGTTTTGGGCTTCATTCCTCCTTATTTTCAGAAAGATAGGTCCTACTATTGCGCTGCCGTTTTTTGTGGCCTTGTTTCTTCAACTCTTTTGGAAAAAAGGTAACGATTTCCTCTGTAAATACAAAAATGTCACGTTCTATGTCTGGGCTTTCCTGCTGTTTGTCACGTTAGGGCAAACCATTGACTATATTTTCATCCATGGGAAAGGCAATGGTCTCAATATCTTATTATTGGGAATCTTTTCTGTGTTTACCTGCGCTGTGCACTTTGCCCTTGGCAAATGGATCGGGAAAAAATACGGCGACAAGATGGCTGGTGGTCAGATGCTGGGCCAAAAGAATACCGCTATGGGCATTTGGATGGCCAACACCTATCTGAATCCGTTGGCTTCTGTGTTTTTGGCTTTCTATTCCGTGTGGCAGAATTTGTTCAACAGCTGGCAGATATGGCGCCACGATAGAGCGGTTGGAAGGTAGCGGATAGTAGTATCAAAGGGAAATCCTGAATGTGCTTTTTCTGAGGTTAAGCGACCGAGGTCTTACAACTTTTTGTATTTTTGCACCTTTAATTTTTAGACCTATGACAAAAATATATCAGAAAGTGTCAATTCTCTTGGTATTATTGACATTTACAGCCTTGGCAAGCCAAGCTCAGGAGCTGAAATTTACTCTGGTTAGCACCTCCAACAGCGAAGCCGTGATTCAAGTGGATTTTCCCAACTATCAGACGAGCCAAATTGTCGAAAACGGGGAAAATATGCAATCCCTTCACATGGATAAAGCTTATCCCATGCAAAATGCCGGCGAGCCTGAACTTTTGCAAGCTGCAATCTCACTCATCATACCCGAAGGTAGCCGTCCTACAGTCGATGTTTTGAATACTGATTTTGAGATGGTTCAGGGAGTCAATTTGGCTCCTTCCAAAGGAAGACTTTATCGCAATGTTGATCCAGCAACCGTTCCTTACCAAAAAGGAGCCGCTTACCAAGAGGATCGTTTTCTGTACAATGACACCGTGGTTATGGACGATCCCTACCTGCTGCGCGACTATTTTGGCATCTCGTTCCACTTTTTCCCGTTTGCATACAATCCGGTTCAACAAACGCTGAAAGTATATCACTCCATTACGGTGAAAGTTCACTTCAATAGCCATAAAAGCGTAACAAATGCCCAAAAGTTGAACCGCACTTTCGATGCTATTTATTCAGACCACTTTCTTAATTACAAGAAATCTAGAAGTAATCAATTGCCCGAAGAGGGTGAAATCTTAATACTCTCTCCCCAAGAGTTCTGTGAAGCGATGCAACCCTATGCAGCTTGGAAAAACAAGTCGGGGTTCAAAACCACAATCGTGTCTCTTGACTCTGTGGGCTCTACTAGCAGCGTCATCAAGCAATATATCACCAATTATTACGATAACCACAACTTGACTTACGTGGTTTTGGTTGGCGATAAAAACAAATTCCCGGTTCTTCAGGCCAGTGGAAATGCCAGCGACAACTATTATGGCGAAGTTGCCGGCAATGACCACTATCCTGATGTGATCATTGGTAAGATTTCAGCTGAGACTGTGGCGCATGTTAATACTCAAGTGGAACGCTTTATCCAGTATGAGCAAAACCCGCCACTAACGGCTCATTTGTCTTCTTACATGGGTATTGCATCCAATCAGGGCCCAGGCGACAACGGAGAATACGACTACCAGCACATGCACAATATCAGCAATATACTGACCAGCTATACCTATGAGGATGGCTATGAGTTCTTCGAGGGTAATCAAGGTGGACTAGATGCTAATGGTGATCCTTCTGCTAGCCAAATCGCAGAAGCATTAAATAATGGCGTTGGTATTGTCAATTATTGCGGCCATGGAGATGTGACCCTATGGAGCACCAGCAATTTTAACGTGAGTGACATCAACAACCTTAACAATGCCGGCAAGTTGCCTTTTATTATTTCCGTAGCATGTCTTAATGGACAATATCCCAATACTACTTGTTTCGCCGAGGCATGGTTGCGAGCCACCAAGAACGGTGAACCCACTGGCGCCGTGAGC
This sequence comes from Bacteroidales bacterium, assembly GCA_024685175.1. Lineage (GTDB taxonomy): Bacteria > Bacteroidota > Bacteroidia > Bacteroidales > WCHB1-69 > F23-D06. Next base: position 39,402 of record JAIKWD010000012.1, on the reverse strand, counting down.
GTGCTTATGTCTTCTATCAGCCAACCTTGGAATCCACCCATGTGCGGCCAAGATCGTATGAATGAACTTATCACGGGTGCCAACGATTATAGTCGGATGTACACTTTCGGCAGTATTGCATTCAATGGTATCATCGCGATGTTGGACAATTATGGTGATTATGAGACGGCTCGTACATGGATTCTCTTTGGTGACCCGGCATTGCATATTCGTACCGCCGAACCACAGGAAATGAATCTTACCTATAATCAGTATGTCCCCATCAACTCGAGTCAGGTCGGTTTTAATTCTACGGTGGAAAATGCAACGGTTACTCTTTCCAAAAACAATCAGTTGATTTCCACGGGTAGAATCAATAATGGTTTTGTCACCCTTGACATTTCACCTGCACCTGTCTTGCCCGACACCTTCACAGTCTTGGCTACCGCTCCCAATTATTTGCCGTTTGAAGGCCGGCTCTTCTTTGTCCCGTCTGATGGACCGTTTGTTGTCTGTAGCAGCTTGACCGCAGTAGACGGCAACGATAATGAACCCGCATCCGGCGAGTTTTCCACCCTCAACGTCCAGCTTTATAATATAGGCAACCAAGCAGGAGATAATGTCTATGTTAATGTCTATACTGACGATCCTTATCTTTCCATTTGGAGCGATGGTTATATCGTCAATAGAATTGACGCCGGTGAGACTAAGTCGATTGAAGGTTCTTTCTTCATGCAAGTGTATGAGGACGTCCCCGCTTTCCATAAGGCTGTTATCAATGTAGAAATCGTACTTGGTGGTGATACTAATCTCATCAAACGCTCCATCGTTCTTCATGCTCCGAAATTGTTTGTGAGAAATGTTCGTGTCGATGATGCTGTCCATGGCAATAATAATGGCAAAGCAGACTTCGGCGAGACGTTTGATCTGGTGTTCACGATCGGCAACGAAGGTAATGGTGATGCCAAGGCAGGACATCTTGACGTGAGTGTCAATGAACCCAGCTTGCTGCAACTGTCCGCGAATAGCGTGCCGACTTCTGCCCTTGACGTGGATGCGTCTGAAGAGGTTAGGGTTACCACTACCATTGCCCCTGCTGTGACTGAGAATACCCTGTTTAGAATCAAGGCAGACTACGCCGTATGCTATTACCATGGCTTCACGGTCGCATACGTGGCTGTGGGCGAAAGAGTGGAAGACTTTGAAAGTGGTGATTTTTCGTCTTATGACTGGAACACTGGCAGCAACAATACATGGCAAATTGTGAATCAGAATGTTTACGAAGGCAACTACGCCGCCCGTTCCGCTTCAATAGGCAACAACTCTTCCAGTGTCCTTTCGCTTACTGCAAGCAGTACGTCAGCAGATTCCATCTCTTTCTACTATAAAGTTTCCAGCGAAGAAGGCTATGATTTTCTCAATTTTTACATTGACAATGCAAAGAGAGAAGCGTGGAGCGGCGATGTCGGCTGGGCTAGAGCAGCATTTGCCGTCCCTGCAGGACAACATACGTACAAATGGGAATACAAGAAAGATCAATGGTATAGTTCCGGCCAAGACAGAGCAATGATTGATCTGGTAAGATTACCCAATGTTAATGTCCCTACATCTATAGAGGCTCTTACCTCATCCACTATCGTCATCATGCCTAACCCCACTTCAGACAACATTCATTTGATCTTGGATGAGGGGACTATTGCTCAAAATGCTCAGTATCAATTGTATGACATGACAGGACGTGTTTTACGTCATGGCAATGTTGTTGATTCCAATCAAACCATTGCCATGGACGACTTGTCCAATGGCATCTATTTGCTGAAAATATCAGCTAATGGAAAAACTTGTAAAACTTTCAAAATTGTAAAACAATAATACTATAATATTCTTCATTTGATGAATCCTAAACCTCTGATATTGGTGGTTAATGACGATGGCTATGAGGCTAAGGGTCTCCAAGCCATGGTCGACTTGGCCAAGGAATTCGGTGAAGTGGTCGTCGTGGCCCCTGACACCGTGCGTTCGGCTATGGGACATGCCATCACGATGAACGTGCCCTTACATATCCATCACTATAAGACAGAAGATGGAGTGGAGTATTGGCGCACCAACGGCACGCCCGTGGACTGTGTCAAGTTAGGGCAGAAAGTCGTGCTCCGGGGCAAAGAGGTGGACCTCGTGCTCTCCGGCATCAACCACGGTTCCAACTCGTCGGTCAGCGTCATCTACTCCGGCACAATGGGCGCCGCCATCGAGGCGTCTTTCGACACCAAGGCCATCGGCCTGTCCGTGCAGGACTACTCCCCCAACGCCGACTTCACCGCCGCCCAACACTATGGCCGCAAGATCATCAAGGCCGTGCTCGAAAATGGAATCCCCGAACACGTCTGCCTCAACGTCAACGTGCCCAAACTCCCGCTCGCCGACATCAAGGGCGTGCGCATCACCTGCCAAACCGATGGCTATTGGTACGAGGATATGGAAAAACGTACTGACCCTTACGGCCGCGACTACTACTGGCTCACCGGCTACCTGGTCAACACGGACACCCGTGAAGATGCCTGCGAAACGGTCTTGAAAAAGGGCTATGTCTCCATCCAACCCGTGCATTACGACCTGACTGCCTACAAAGCAATGAAAGACCTTAAATACCTTGAAGAAGATGTGGAATAGATTTTTAGATTTCCTGAGAAAAGACTCCTATGCGATGGGCATCGTGCTCGGCATCCTGATCCCCGTCATATTGTTCGGCATTCTGTTCGCCGTCTTGGCCATTCTGGTCCACGCCCGACCCGAGATGCTCGTCAACAACCCGACCCTGTACAAGACCATCGTGCCCAAACTGATTCTCATCAGTATGATACCCTCTCTGTTGATCCTGCGCCACTACCTGCTCAAACTCAAATACGACAAGACAGGTCGCGGCATCATCATCTCTACTTTCGTGCTGGGCTTGGTGTTCGTCATCGTCCAATTCGCCCTGTAGGTATTAGCCGTGCGCGGTGGCCAAGGTCGCCACGCTGACATAGCATTCGGCAGCGGAATGCAGTTTCTGTATGGCCGCCTCCATCGTGGCTCCGGTGGTCAGCACATCGTCACATACCAACACGTGTCTGCCCCGTAACGCATCCGCATCCGCCACCTCAAACACCTCCTTCACATTTTCCCACCGACTGAACCGGCTTTTCTTGGTTTGTGTCTCCGTGTAGTGCGTCCTTACCAACACATCCGTACGATACGGCTTGCCCATACCTGCACTCAAACCCTTTGCAATCCATTCGCTTTGGTTGTAACCCCGCTTGCGCTCCTTGTCGGGATGCAATGGGATGGGTATAATGAAATCGATGGTCTGGAAACGTGGCTCCAATTTCAGCTGACGACCATAATACTCGCCGAGAAACGAGCCCAATTCCTTCTGCCCCTTGTACTTGAGTGCATGCAGAATGTGCTGTACGCCATTGCCCTTTTTGTAATAGAGCAACGAACAAACGTTTTCCACCTTTACTCTTCCGGCAAAGATCAGGTTCAAGGGATTCTCAAGGTCTTTGTGAAAATGCGTCTCCGGCAGGTGCATCTGACAGTGCAGACACAGATGCCGCTCGTTCTGTTGCAATGCATCGCCGCACGACACGCACATACGCGGGTAGAACAGCGACAATAGGTTGTCGAAAATTTTCACGGTTAAGAATTTTGTTTTGTTTTTAGGTTAAAAGGGTTTTTATTTTACAAGTTTAAAGGTCTGCGTCCGACCGCTTGCAAGTCGCACTTTCCCCAAATACATACCTTTCGGTAGTCGACTTACATCCAGCGTAATGAAATAGTCAGGACTTGGATCGTTTTGCATAATTAATTTTCCGTCAAGGGAATAAATGTCAATATGTTGAATGTCCTGCATTCGATTCGGAATCTTCACAAAGTCGACGCAAGGATTGGGAAACACCTCTATTCGGGTAGGGACATAATCAGTAACGGCGTCGGCTTGGTGCAGGCGATAGGCGGCATAGAAGTCGGGAATGCCATAGCCTAGCGAGTCGTTGGGGTTGCTGTAACAAGAGCCGCTCTCGCGGATGATCTGCATCAACTGGACGGCTGAATAATTGGGGAGAGCTTGCCACAGGCAGGCGCAGAGCCCGGCGGCCACGGGACCTGCAAGACTCGTGCCATCGGCAGTGCCAAGATAGTCACCCGGCCAGAAGCAGGCGGTATTCACGCCCACGGACGTGATGTCGGGTTTCACACGGCCGTCGTAGGATGGACCGCGGGAGGAGAATGGGGCGATGTTGCCCGCTGTGTCTGCAGCCCCTACAGCCAACACGTCAAAGGCATCGCTCGGATGCCCGATGTAGTGCCATTCGTGCGCACCCTCGTTGCCGGCGCTGATACAGACCACGACACCTTTCTGCCCGAGTATGGTGGCCGCGCGCGAAGCAATGCTCGTCACTCCGTCCATTGCCTCGTACGTGTAGTTGCCCTGCGGAAAATCGGCAAACTCAGTGTATCCCAAGGATGAGTTGATGACATCAGCGCCCAGACTGTCGGCAATCTCGGCGGCCTGCGCCCAAAAATCCTCCTCTATCAACTGCTCCATATTGGGCTCTTCCGAACGGATGAGATAGTAGCTGGCCTCGGGAGCCGTGCCCACGAAAACACCCTCCGTCATCGCTGCCATCGTGGAGGTCACCAACGTGCCATGGTGGTGACCAGCATAGACATTGTCGGCCCACGGCAACAGGTCACGCGTGCCCACAAGTCTGCCACTCTCGAATATGTGACGGAAAAATATACTGGTGTCCACCCCGTCCCAGCCAGCATCGAACACTGCAATCAACATACCATCGCCTCGATACCCCACATTATGCAACAAATGCCCGTTATGCAAGGCAATCTGGGCAGCTCCAGTCCCGTAATCATAGAACATCACGCTATCTTTGGCCGGGTTGGCCACGATGGACGAATGGATATGCCCTTCGGGCTCGGCATTGCCATGAAGGCTGGACAAATTATAGGCCGCCACGGGCAAGATATCGGTTACGAATGCCAACGCCTGCACCTGGGGAAGCTTCGTGCTGTCAGGGCAATAGATGGTGGCCGTGTTCATCCATTTCGAAGTGCATAGTACACGGATACTGGTGTCAATTGCCTTGATGGCTTGCAAATATTGGGGATTGACCGGAAAATCCTGCTCCGTGATGGGAATGCTGAACCTGGCTCGTTTAGCCAAGGCCCGCTCCGACAAATATGCCGATGGATCGTTTATAGAGTATGGGCTGTTGTTCTTGTCTGAAAGAGATAAACGGTAACATGTTGGGGTTATTTGGGCGCTCAGGATAATTCCAAACGCCATCAATACCATTAACAAGGTGATTCTTTTCATTTCTATTCTTTTTTGGAAGTGCAAATATAGGAAAATAGAGAATAGGCATAACACATCGCAAACTACTATTTTTTGTATCTTTGCGCCTTCAAAAATCAAAAGGATATGACTTCAAACGAAATTAGGAACGCTTTTTTGAAATTTTTCGAGTCAAAAGACCATCATATCGTCCCCTCCGCCCCGATGGTGGTGAAGAACGACCCCACTCTGATGTTTACCAACGCCGGTATGAACCAGTTCAAGGATATTTTCCTAGGCAATAGCCAGCCCGAATACTGTCGCGTGGCGGACTCCCAAAAATGCCTGCGCGTGTCCGGCAAGCACAACGACCTCGAAGAGGTGGGCCGCGACACCTACCACCACACCATGTTCGAAATGCTCGGCAACTGGTCGTTCGGCGACTATTTCAAGAAAGAAGCCATTGACTATGGCTGGGAGTTCCTGACCGAAGTGATGAAGTTGGACAAGAACCGTCTCTACGCCACCGTGTTCCAGGGCGACGAAAAAGACGGCACCTCCTTCGACCAAGAGGCTTATGACTTCTGGAAAACGCACCTGCCCGAAGACAGAATCCTGAAAGGCAACAAGAAAGACAACTTCTGGGAGATGGGCGACACGGGTCCCTGCGGCCCCTGTTCCGAAATCCATATCGACTTGCGCGACGATGCTGAACGCGCAAAAGTCCCCGGCCGCGATTTGGTGAACAAGGACAACCCGTTGGTTATCGAGATCTGGAATCTCGTGTTTATGCAATACAACCGCACCGCCTCCGGCGAACTGCAGTTGTTGGCCAACCGCCACGTGGATACGGGTATGGGTTTCGAACGTCTTTGTATGGCGGTCCAGAACAAGAAATCGAACTACGACACCGATGTCTTCCAGCCGATCATCCAAAAGATAGCCCAACTGGCTAACGTGCGATATGGCGACAACCACGATGTCGACGTCGCCTTGCGCGTGGTGGCCGATCACCTGCGCGCCGTGAGTTTTGCCATCGCCGATGGACAGCTCCCGTCCAATACGGGTGCCGGCTACGTCATCCGCCGTATCCTTCGTCGTGCCATCCGCTACGGTTTCACCTTCCTGAATTTCAAGGAACCTTTCATCAATACGCTTGTGTCCGACCTCGTGGCCCAAATGGGACACCAGTTCCCGGAACTGGCCAAGCAACAAGACCTGATGCAGCGCATTATCCTTGAAGAAGAGCAATCGTTCCTCAAGACCCTTGCCAAAGGCATCGCCCGCTTCGACGATTATGCCTCCAAACACGCCGCTCAGGGTGTCGTGGACGGCGATTTCGCCTTCGAACTTTTTGATACATACGGATTTCCCGTCGATCTGACGCAACTGCTGGCTTCCGAGAAGAACCTCACCGTCGATATGGAGGGATTCCAACGCGGCCTGCAACAACAGAAAGAACGCTCCCGCGCCGCCGCGGCTGTCGCCACCGATGACTGGATGGTGCTCATCCCGCAGGATACGCCCACCAAGTTCGTGGGCTATCACCAGACCGAATGCGAATGCAAGATTGTGAAGTACCGCAAGGTCACGGCCAAGAATAAGGTCTATTACCAGATTGTACTCGACCAGACTCCGTTCTACGCCGAGTCGGGTGGACAAGTGGGTGACACAGGTTTGTTGGAGAGCATCAACGAGACGGTGGCCATCTACAACACCACCAAGGAAAACAACCTCACCATCCACCACGCCGCACAGCTGCCCGAGAATCTCAACGCCGCCTTCACGGCCAAGATCGACACGACAAAACGCCAAATGACCGCCAACAACCACTCGGCCACGCACTTGTTGGACCACGCCTTACGCGCTGTGCTCGGCACACACGTCGAGCAAAAGGGTTCTCTCGTGGCCTTCGACCGCTTGCGCTTCGACTTCTCCCACTTCGCCAAGATGACCGAAGAGGAGATCACCCGCACGGAGAAGATGGTCAACGAGTTGATTCGAAAGAATTTGCCACTGCAAGAGCACGTGGACATTCCTATCGAAGAGGCGCGCGCCAAAGGTGCTATCGCCCTGTTCGGAGAGAAATACGGCAATCTCGTGCGCGTCATCCAATTCGGCGAGGCCATTGAACTTTGCGGTGGTACACACACCTCCGCCACCGGCAACATCGGTTTCTTCAAGATTGTGTCCGAAGGTGCCGTGGCCGCTGGCGTGCGCCGTATCGAAGCCGTTACGGGCTCGGCAGCCGAGGCGATGGTTTACGAGCAACAAGAGCTCATCAAAAGTGTCCGTGAAACGCTGGGCTCTCACAACATCATGCAGGCCATCCAAAAGCTGAACGACGACAACGCTGCCTATAAAAAGAAGATCGAAGAGTTTGAGAAGCAACAGGTGTCCTCTTTCTGCAAGGAACTCGAAAGCGAAGCTGCAGAGGTGAACGGTGTTCAGGTCATCTCCAAGATTGTAGACTTCAGTGCCGATGTTTTGCGCAATGCCGCTTTCCAATTGCGGACGACCTCCAATCGCGTGGTCGTCTTGGGCAGCGTTTGTGACGGCAAGCCCAATCTGGTGGTGGCCGTATCGGACGATCTGGTTCCCAAGTACGAGGCCCCGAAGTTGGTGCGTGCCGCCGGCAAACTCATCCAAGGCGGGGGCGGCGGACAACCCGGACTCTCCACCGCTGGCGGCAAAAATCCCGCAGGCCTTCCCGATGCCGTGGCTGAGGTGCTACGCCTCGTTGCCGAAGCATAATAATACTAAAAGAAATTACCGATACCAACATCTTCTAGCAACTTGTAGCTCCTTTCCGTTAGAATGGGAGAGAGAACAAATTGCATAATGATGGACCTGTCTTCGTCAGCATAGTCATAATGCGTGTAGTTTGCCATGAAAAAAAGAGCATATAACTCTACGTCTACGTCTTCTAAAAATTGATAATGGCTTATTCCATCCCGAATAATATCGGCTAATAAATCTACGAAAGGCGCTTCTTTTGAAACAAACAAGTTATGATCTTTCATGAAAGAATAGAATAGGCGCTCCTTGATCTTGAGGTTGTATAGCTCATATCCAAACTGCAACAGGGCTTCTACGGCATGATTGCTCTGGGCTATTTTTTCTTCCATCCTTTGACGGACTCTTGAGAACCACTCTTTGATAACTATATTGGTGGCATTCTCTTTGCTCTCATATCGATTAAAGAATGTCTTACGACTAATACCCATCCCCTCCGCAATCTCATTTGTGGTGTGATAGAACCCGTTCTTGGCGTAAAACAAGTATAAATCTTCTATTTTCCGATGGGTTAGGGTCATATTGCTTTATTTTGAGAGGAAATCCTTGATTTTAGTGTCACCAAGCCCACGAATGTCAACAGCTTCCATGGGTTTCCCATCTTGAACGAAAACATAAGTCGGGAAGTTCCCTTCCACCAACTGTATGGCATGTATAGGACCAATTGGAATATATCGGAAATGAATGGCCTCGGTCTCTTCCTTGAATTTTTGTACCGACTCTTCTGCCCCCCAGATATAGAATACCACGCGATTGGTGTCCAGATGATTGTTTTCAATAATGGTGTTGAGCTTGCGGGCGCTGATTTTGCAAAACTTGCAATCTGCAGACAAATAACCCAAAATGTAATTACCATTGCTTAGATTTAGCGCTTGAGCCGTAGAGTCTTGCATTTGTTCGGCAAACATTTTTTCGTTGACTTTGTTATCCGATTTCATAAACAAGTTGTAAACGGAATCGGTAGGAAACAGGGCAAAAGGCACCACCAAGGCGGCAATTAAGGCCACGATGCCTACGACTACTTTCCCTCGAAAATGGTAATCCTCTTCTTTGCGCACCAATAGTAGCAATAACATGGTTATTACATTCTTGATGATGGAATAGACTGGGTTGAGTTTTATGATATCCCCCATACAGTGACAGTTGGTGTCTTCTCGAAAGATGGCTACATATATAAGGAAAAGCGTAAATCCCACTAGCAAAAGCATGGTTAGCCACCACGTCGGCTTGTAGAGAATCTTGGCGATGAGAAAAGTACCCAGAAGAAGTTCTCCGACTATGACAAAACGGGCGAGTATGGCACACCAATTGAAACTAAAGAGGTTAAAACTGTAAATATATATTTCGAAACTATCTAATGACAATAACTTCATCACAGCAGTGGTGATGAAGAACAGTCCGATCAAGATTCGAAGAATGAGTTTTGAAATGGAGGTGATACTATGTTTTTTCAATTCGTCCATACGTTTCAAAATATTAAAGGTCTTTAATATTGGTGCCGGGAATGGCATCGATGAGCTTTTGAGTATATTCGGTTTGTGGGTTGTCGCAGATCTGGTCGGCATCGCCAAGCTCGACTATTGATCCATTTTGCATAACGGCAATGCGGTCTGCCATGAAACGGACCACCGACAAGTCGTGAGAGATAAAGATATAGGTGAAATGATACTCTTCTTTCAATTCGTTAAGCAAGTTTAGCACTTGGGCCTGCACGGACACGTCAAGGGCGGATACCGATTCATCGCAGATGATGAACTTGGGGTTGACGGCCAAGGCGCGGGCGATGGATATACGCTGACGCTGGCCTCCGGAGAACTCGTGTGGATAACGGTTGAAATGCGATTCGTTAAGGCCGACACGCTCCAACAGAGCGATGGCTTTGCTCCGGCGCTCGCACTCCCCGTTCTCCATCCCGTGCACTTTCATCGGCTCCATCAAGGCATCGCCAATAGTAAGTCGCTGGTTCAATGAAGAATACGGATCTTGAAGGATGATTTGCAAGTCCTTGCGCATTTTGCGCATGTCCGATATGGACAATTTCATCAAGTTGGTACCTTTGTAAGTTACCACGCCCGATGTGGGCTCGATGAGCCGTATCAAACACCTACCCAATGTGGTCTTGCCGCATCCCGACTCACCCACCAAACCAAGCGTCTCACCTTCATAAACTTCCAGGCTCACATTGTTCAGGGCATGAACATATTGGCGCTTCTCAAAAAGTTTACGCTTACGAACAGGGTATTGCTTGCTCAGGTTCTCAATGGTGATGATGGGTTGCTCGGCGTACATCTTCTGATGCATCGACTCTCGTTCTTCCGCTGTGACAATAAGTGAGCTAACCATTTGGTCTATTCCTCGCGCTTGATCTTTCATGAAATCATCCACTGTGGGTAGTCGCTTAAGACGAGAAGTCATAGAGGGCCGGCAGGCTAAAAGTCCTTGTGTGTAAGGATGTTGTGGGTGAAAGAAAATGCTCCGAATGGGCCCGTGCTCCACCACAGTGCCTTTGTAGAGTACCAGTACCTTGTCGGCAATTTCTGAAACTACACCAAGATCGTGAGTGATGAAAAGCACGCCCATACCATGTTTGCGTTGTAAGTCCTTGATGAGTTCAAGAATGCCCTTCTGTACGGTCACATCAAGGGCGGTGGTCGGTTCGTCGGCAATGAGCAAGTCGGGTTGGCAGCTCATCGCCATGGCAATCATAACGCGTTGTTTCTGTCCGCCGGAGAGCTCGTGAGGGTAGGAGTCGAAAATCTGCTCGGGGCGCGGCAGCATCACCTCCCGGAAGAGTTCGATCACGCGTTGCCGCGCCCCTTCCTTGCTCTCTTTGGTGTGCAACAAGATTTGCTCGGTAATCTGCTCCCCACAACGGATGACAGGATTCAAGGAAGTCATCGGCTCTTGGAAAATCATGGCGATGTGACGACCCCGTAATTGACGCAGGTCCTTGTCGCTACACTTGAGCAAGTCTATGGACTTGCCCGTGCCGGAAAATTCAATGACGCCGTTGGGATAACGCGAGATGCCTTCGTTGAGCAATTGCATGATAGACAAGGCAGTAACTGACTTCCCAGACCCTGACTCGCCCACAATGCCCAATGTCTCACCTCTCTCAAGACTGACATTTACATGATGCAAGATGGATTTCCATTCCCCATCCTGCTTCAAGTCTAATGAGAGATCCGATATTTCAAGCAGCTTTTCCATAAGAGGCGCAAAAATACGAAAAAAGATGTGAGATTTCGATTATCTTTCATTGATCAACGTTCTTCGTTCTAGCTATTGGCTAACTGCTATTGGCTAATTTTTGTATTTTTGTCGCCCATATTACGGTTTTATGCGCTATTTTCTTCACTTGGCATATAATGGATCGCCCTTTTTCGGTTGGCAGACACAACCGAAGCATAATACTGTGCAAGAGACTATGGAAAAATGCCTCTCCCTTTTGCTCCATCGTGAACGAATAGCCGTTACGGGCTGTGGGCGCACGGATACCGGCGTGCATGCCTCTTGCTACTTTGCCCACTTCGACCTTGACGTGACACTTGCACCCGAACAGTGCCGGGATTTGAAAGATCAATTGAACAACTTCCTACCTAAAGACATCGTTATATATGAGCTATTCCCCGTTAGAAGTGAAGCTCATGCCCGTTTTGATGCGCAAGAACGTACATATCAGTATTTTATATCAACAAAAAAGAATCCTTTCACTTATCCTCAACGTATGCTTTTCTTTCGAAAGCTGGATGTGGACATGATGAATGCGGCGGCTACGCTGTTGACCCATAACGAAGACTTTACCAGTTTTTCCAAGGTACATACACAAGTCAACAACTTTATTTGCCATGTCACCTATGCCAACTGGGAGCAAAAGGGTGAAGAGATTGTGTTTACTATTACGTCCAACCGTTTTCTCCGTAATATGGTGCGCGCCATAGTGGGAACTATGCTGGAGGTGGGACTGGGAAGATTAAGTGTAGAGGATTTTCAAAACATTATAGATCAGAAAGATAGATGTAAAGCGGGTGCTTCGGCACCAGCTCATGCACTTTTTTTGACCGATGTCCGTTATAACTGGGCTGAAATACGAATTGATGACAATGAATAATCACAATAATACACGTAAGTGGAGCCTTTGGGTTGAGCCTTGGATCATTTTGTTGGTCGTCCTGTCGATGTCCTTCGGCAGCTTGACATTTACGAGTTGCAATCATAATAATTACAGTGATGATGTTAAATTGGTGTTTTCTACGGATACGCTAATGTTTGACACCATTTTTACCACCGTCCCTTCTATCACAAGGAGTTTTACAGTGGTGAATCCAGGTGCGGATCCTGTCAAGTTGGATGTTTTCCTTGCCGGAGGAGACCAATCATATTACAGTATCAATGTGGATGGCGTAGCCGGAAAAGAGTTTCATGACGTGGAAATTGCCGCACACGATAGTATCTTTGTCTTCGTGAAAGTGAACATCAACCCGACTAACCAAAACAACCCATATCTTATCACCGACTCTGTGCTTTTCTATAATACCCATCGCAAACAATCGGTGCAACTGGTGGCTTTCGGTCAGGATGCCCATTTTATCATCCCTGACCACACAAACTCTTCCATGCATTATTATATCGTAGCCCATGAGCATGAGCAGGTGCATTGGACAAATGACAAGCCTTGGGTGGTTTACGGCTGGGCAGTTGTGGACTCGTTGGGCACACTCACTATCGACCCAGGCACGAAGATTTACTTTCATCATGGTGGCGGACTCTGGGTATATCGCTACGGTAACATCCACGTAAACGGAACTGTTGAGGAACCGGTACTTTTTGCCGGTGACCGCCGCGAGTCGTTCTATGATACGGACTATGAACAATGGGACCGTATCTGGATTAATGAAGGAACGTCCACCAATACCATAGACAATGCCATCATAACCAACAGTGCCATAGGATTGCAAGTGTCCTCTTTGACTGAATATCTGGGCAATAAGACCATTGTCAACAACAGTGTGATACACAACAACAAGATGCTTGGTGTGTTGGCTCGTGCTTCCGACTTGGAGATGAACAACTGTCAGGTCAGCAACAACGGCAGCTACAGTATGTTGCTGCAAGTGGGCAATTTCACCCTGAATCACGTGACCGTGGCCAACTACTTTTCGCAGCACGCCCGCAAAGAGCCTGCTTTCGCCCTGTCTAACCACTATGTCGAAAACGACACTCGTATTCTTGGCAATACCACCCTTACCTGCAACAACTGCATCATATACGGCAATATGGGCGTGGATGCTGATGAATTAGGCTTTTCTTCTTTCGAGGGCGTTGAACTGAACTACGATTTCCATAACTGTTTGGTGAAGAACAACATGCTGGATGCCCATTTTCATAATTGTATCAACAACAAGGATCCGGAATTTGTGTCCAAATTTGGACAAAACTACAATATAAAAGAAACCTCTCCCGCCATTGATGCCGGCAAGACAGGCTTGGGCATCACGACAGACATCCTCGGACGTCTACGTAACGGCGTGCCCGATATCGGCGCGTTTGAGTACTATCCTGAACCAGAAGAGAAAAGGGCTCGCTAGAGTTTGAGCAAAATCTTAATACCAAGGCCAACCAAAATCACGCCGCCGATGATTTCGGCTACGTGCGCTTTTATGTGCTTGCGAAGGTGACGGGTCAAATGGTATCCAACCAGTGAGAAGACAAAGGAGACAATACCTATGAGCGTCAATGCAAGGCCGATTCGGACATCTTCCATCATGGAGAAACTGAACCCTACCGCTAACGCATCTATGCTTGTGGCAATGGAGAGCAACATAACCATACTGAACTTGGTCATGTCGATCTTGGATTCCTCATCTTTGAGGAAGATTCCTTCGTAAATCATCTTTCCGCCGATAAAGGCCAGGATGGCGAAGGCAACCCAATTGGTAAAACGGCCAAGATACCCAACGATCAGCTCACCACCCAGCCAACCTAACAAGGGCATCAAAGCCTGGAAAAAACCAAAACAGAATGCGAAAAACAGGATGTTGCGTGTTTTCAGATTAGGTTGTGTTACGCCAGCGGAACAACTGACGGCAAAACAGTCCATGGCCAAACTCAATGCCAAAAGCAACAAGGAGAAGAAACCCATATCTTAATTTTTATACTTTTGCAGGATAAAAAACGAGGCTACAAAAATAGCAAAACCGCCCCATTGCACAAAAAATAAAAATAGTAAATAATCGTTAGACCAGTATGTATTTAGTGATCGACATAGGAAACACCACTCAGAAAGCCGCAATCTACAACGAGAAAGACGAAATGTTGAACTATATTCAACATGACATATTGACTTGTTCTGAAATAGAACCCTTGTTTAACGAGTATCCTATTGGCGCAGCCATCATATCTTCGGTGGGCGCCGCAAATGCCCCTATGGTAGCTCTTCTGGAGCAGAAAACCAACTTGCTGAAACTTGTCCCAGACACCAAACTACCGATGGCTTTACATTACGAAACGCCACAAACGTTAGGGACAGACCGTATTGCATGTGCCGTAGGCGCCCATGCATTGTGTCCCGACCACGATGTTCTTGCCATCCAAACAGGAACGTGCTTGGTAACGGATTTTGTGACTGTCCAAGGCGAGTATCTAGGTGGCTCCATAGCACCAGGGATGCGGATGCGTTTCCAATCATTACATGAACACACGGCTCGCCTGCCCCTGCTCGAACCCCAAGAACTCAATTTCTTCACAGGTGACTCAACACAAAATTCCATCCTTTCTGGTGTCATCCGCGGGATGGCTTGCGAAATAGACGGCATTATCCAGCACTACCAAACACGTTATCCCCATGTTGAGGTCTTCCTGACGGGTGGTGATACCGATTTTCTCGCTAATTACATAAAAAATCGTATATTTGCCGCCCCAAAACTGGTACTATTGGGATTGTATAAAATCTTAAGGTTCAATGTTGCATAAAAAAATCAACAATTTTTTTCTTGCTATGGTGTTGCTGATTGGGTCGTTGTGTGCCTATGCACAAAACGAGATCAGTAACCCATATTCCGGCTTTGGCGTTGGGTTGGTCAATAAGTGCTCCAACGGCATCTTGGACGGTATGGGAGGCACCTCGTATGCGATACAGAACCCGTATTTTATCAATTTCCGTAATCCAGCCTCCTATGCGGCGTTCGATTCTTTGTCGTTTGTCGCTGACGCCGCCGCTTCCATTAATGTTTCCACTATTGCCTCTGGAAACCATATTGCAAATAACTCTATAGCGGCTCCAGGCTATTTGGCTATCGGCCTCCCCGTTACAAGACATTGGCGTACTAGTGTAGGTATTGTTCCGTTTAGCACGGTCGGCTATGATATAGAGAATACCGCCCATAATCCGACTATCGGCGATATTGACTATTCCTATTTTGCAAAGGGTGGTATTAACCAATTGTATTGGGGTAATGCTTTTAAGATTTGTAAGGGTCTTTCCGTCGGACTTAACGCTTCATATCTGTTCGGCACGATATACCAAACCCGCAACACTTCCTTTGAAGCCGAGAACTTTTATAACTCCTATATCAACGATTCGTACCACATAGACGGCATACATCTCACAGGTGGCATCCAGTATTTGTTTAAATTCAAGGAAAATCACCAGATTGGTCTAGGTGTCGTATACAGTAATACAGCATATATCTGGGCGAAAGAAAAACTGATGATCAACTACTACGAAGGTACCTATAGTGCAGTGACTACTTATGACACTGTTTATTACAACGATAAAAAACGAGGTAATCTCTATATTCCTCAGTCGATTGGCGGAGGGTTGAGCTATACATACAAGGATAAGTTAATCATAGCTGCTGATTTGACCTGGAATAATTGGGAAAAATATCAGTTTTTTGGCCATGGGGACTCCTTACAGAACTCATTTACCGCTTCTCTTGGCGCTCAATACATTCCAGACCCTCTTTCCAATAAGTTTTTCAAGAGAATGACCTTCCGATTGGGAGCCAAATATTCCTCAGGGGAAATTTTGCTCCGCTCTAAACCTATTGACGAATTTGGAGTCTGCTTGGGCGTAGGTTTTCCGTTAACGACCTTCAATACTCACTCATCTATTAACCTCGTGTTCGAATACGGAAAAATGGGAACGCTCATTAACAATTTGGTCAGACAAAACTACTTTAAGTTCACCTTCAACTTTACCTTGCAGGAGAAATGGTATCAAAGAATGAAAATAGACTAAATAGATATAAACTCTAAAAACAATACAAGAAAATGAAAAAGTTATTCATCGCAACCCTGTTATTGTTATCTGGCACTTTTTTGATGGCCCAGAACAGCAATTGCCCGTTTAAATATGGCGCAAACGAGGAAGACTCCTTGAAATGCTTGGAGCAGATTACAAACTTCAACATGTTTTACAAGAGCAAGAGCTACGCAGATGCGTACGAAGCTTGGCGTTACCTCATTGCAAACTGCCCATGCTGTTGGGATGGCATTTATACAAATGCCCAAAATATGTTTAACGGTCTCATTAAAGCTGAAAATGACTCCCTGAAAAGAGAACATCTGATTGACACGCTCATCTATTCTTATGAGATCCGCAACTTGTATTTCCCTGAAAAGTTTAGCAAGGGTTATTGCCTTGGCTTTAAAGCATACAACACATTATTGTATCGTTCAAAGTCTATGAATCTTGACCAGATCAAGGAAGTGGAAGGATGGTTTGAACAATCCGTGGAAATGGAGAAAGAAAATACTCAGCCCGCTATCTGGGACAAATATTTCCAACTCTCTGAAAGTATCACGAAGGCCACCAAAGACACAAGTGTCGTAATCGAGGCCTACGGTCGTGCAACCGACTATCTGGATGTTTCCATCAACAACTCTTTGGTGAAATACGAAAAGCAAGTGGCCGTGATAGACAGCTTGTATGACTTGTATAATAATGGCAAGATTGACACGAATTACTTGGTCGAACTTTGTAAGAAACCTGCTGCTGACACTACTCGCCAGATGAAACTGGTTGAGAACTACCGCAGAACGTTGGCCAAAATTGAAAATGCAGTTACCCCGTATGCTTCTTGCGACGTCTTGGAAGAACTCTATTCCGTCAAACTGGCTAATAGCAAGGATGATATCTCAGCTGTCAACAAGATCGTCATGACAATGGCTAAAGGCGAATGCTTGACCAGCCCTGTATTTAAGGATGCATTGGAGATCCTTCACAGAGCTAATCCTACCAGAACTTCTGCATACCATATGGGTAATCTCTCCTTGCGTAGTTTTGTAACCGATAAGGACAACGCAGAGATCGATGCTGCCATCCGTTACTTCGAAGAGGCTGTCTCTTTGAGCGAGACCAACGAACAGAAAGCTGATGCCAACTACATGCTGGCCGTGGCTTGTCAAACCAAGGGCTCCTACGCCGAAGCACGTAACGCTGCTTACGCCGCCTTGAAGGCAAAACCTAACATGGGCAAAGCCTATATCCTCATTGGCGACCTCTATGCTAATTCTGTAGGCAGATGCTCTGGCGACGATATCCCGATGGCTTGCCAATGGGCCGCAGCAGACAAGTATGCCAAGGCTGTTGCCGTTGACCCGAGCTGCGCCGATAGAGCTAACGCTCAACGTGCCAGACTGAGATTCCCCAGCAAGGAAGACCTCTTCAAACGTGGTCTGAGCTCTGGTTCCTCCTACCATGTTGGTTGCTGGATCCAAGAAAATACTACAGTGAGATAATCCGTGCTGATATCTCACATGTATAAAGGTAACATTCATTTCATCGCAAAAAACATCATAATGGCCTTGTGCCTTATGATGTTTTTTGTTGCTTGTAACAACAAGGATAAGAATTCGCAATTGCTGGAGTTCAACGGTAAATTTCCAGATGAGTCGGCGGAGAATATGGTGCTTACTGTCAGCGACTCCGGTGTGGTGAGCTTTATCGTCAATGCACCAGTGTTCAATAGTTATCGAGGTGATTCAAACTATACGGACTGTCCAAAGGGCATAATAGCCACATCCTATACCGATTATGGCCAGCCGCAAGCCCGACTTACCGCCGACTATGCCTGCAACATCAACAATGCGATGTACAGGGCCAGCCATAATGTGGTGATCGTGGATTTCATCAAGCAGGATACTTTGGAAACGGAAGAGATTATTTGGGACCAGCGTACGCGGAGCATCTATTCCAACGTTACCGTGAAACAGAAGAAAGCAGATGGCTCAGTTAATTACGGCGATGGATTCCAAGCCGACGAGCGTTTCACCAAATACACCATCATCCATCCGCATGGCGAGATGGTAGGTACGGACTTCTAGAAACAGAATTTCACTTCACCCACCTTTTTCAAGGCCGTGACTATACGATCGGCCTCGCGCCTGCGCACGGAAAACCGGATGGTGCAGTTGAGGTCGCTTTGCTGGTCGAGGATGGTCACGAAAGGATCCTTCATCAGTTGCATTACGTTGTTCATCTGTAGATACTCGAAGGTTACCTCGTAGGTTTCGTCAATGGTCTTTTCAACGATGTTAGCGGCCTCAAGCGCTTCCTTGGCAGCAATCTTGTAGGCGTTTTGCAAACCGCTGACACCTAGTTTGATACCGCCGAAATAGCGCACCACGATGACAAGCGTGTCGGTCAGGTCCTTGGACATCAGTTGGCCGTGGATGGGTCTGCCCGCAGTGCCGGATGGCTCGCCGTTGTCATTCATCCTATACGCGTCCTTGAACGGGCCGAGGATATAGGCATAGCAGTGGTGACGGGCGTCGTTGTGTTTTTTTTGTATTTCGGTCAGCCGCGCCTTGACCTCCGCTTCCGTCTTCACGGGGAAGGCGTAGGCGAGGAACTTGCTCCGCTTCTCGCTGTAACTGCCAGTCGACGGCGCTGCTATGGTCTTATAGGTGTCTTCGAACATAAATAATCTTATTGTCGTCGATAGTTTCAATCTTGTCGGGTAAAGTGGGTAGAGTGGGGGCGACGGTGCCCTTGCCCCAACGTTGGGCGCCGACCAACACTCGTGCTTCGTCCCAAAAACCCGCTTGGATGAATCTTTCCAATGTCTTTCTCCCGCCCTCCACGATGATGGACTGGATTTTTTGGTCGTATAGAATATGCATAGCATCTTCAAGATTCTCGGGTAGGGGAGTATAGGGAAGGTCGGACACGATTTCCTTACCCCTTTGCATCACGAAACGTTTCGGATCTTTGCCCGGATAAAGTCTTGTGGTAAGCTGCGGCTTGTCGTTGACCATCGTGTTGTATCCAACGAGGATGGCATCTTCCTCGCTACGCCATTTATGTACGATAACCTTAAGTGCGGGGTTAGTGATCCAATAGTCTTGAATCTCGGTGCTGCCGCTGCGGTCAATGTCCATATAGCCGTCGGCAGTCTGTGCCCACTTGAGGATAATATAGGGGCGTTGCCGTTGATGATAGGTAAAGAAGCGTCGGTTTAATTCACGACATTCAGCTTCGCAGACATTTTGAACCACCTCTATTCCAGCCTCTTGTAGCTTTCTAATGCCGTTGCCGCATACTTTTTCATTACAGTCGACAGTGCCTATTACCACCTTTGGAATGCCATGCCGAATGATGGCGTCAGCACAAGGAGGGGTCTTGCCATAGTGTGAACATGGTTCAAGAGAGACATATATTGTGGCTTTTTTCAGTAAGGCCGGCTTGTTGACAGCGGCAATTGCATTTACTTCTGCGTGAGCTTTCCCATATTGATGATGATAACCCTCGCCTATGATGATGCCATCATGAACAATGACTGCACCCACCATCGGATTAGGTTGAACCTTCCCTAACCCGAGGGCTGCCAATTGCAGGCAACGATGCATGTATCTTTCATCGTCGGTCATAGAGCGACTAGCGTTGTTTCAGGAAGTAGGATAGAGGCTGAACCTGGCGGTCAAAGCCGAAATACTGGCATTGCACCATATTATCGGTGTTCCCGTTAAGGATTGCATAAAAGTTGTCTCTGTTGTATGGTAAATCATTCTTTGGCGCATCTTGCTCAAAAATGGCATCAAGATATTGAGCACTTGCTGTCAATTTGCGATACATGTCCAGTCTAGTCTCGTTACCGTCGACATCTATTAAAGTAATAGTCCTGAATTTGTTGAACCTTAAAATAGAATCTTGAGCCTCTTTATTCATGTCGTTGACATAAATTTCCGAGTTGAGGTCGCGGTACCCTGAAAGCATATCCAATAACTTTACAGTGTCGTAGTCAAGGATAGGTTGGTGTTGGCTGTCAAAAAGATTGAAGAAACGGGCACCCGCTTTCTCGACGAAGAAGGATTCTTCCGGGTGATCAAAGTCTTGGACTTTCAAAGATTTGATTCTAGTGATCTTTGTGCTGAAAAGATCTTTGTTGTACCAATCAGTGGGGTTGAATGAAAAGAACGGAGTGATATAGCCTCTAAATCCAGGGATATAGACGATGTATGGTTCATCGTATCCTTCGAGAATGGCGAAGTTGGCCAAATTATTCATAGTGGCGGGGCCCATATAATAAGTTTTCACTTTACGCTCCTTTTCAAAAAACTT
This sequence comes from Bacteroidales bacterium, assembly GCA_024685175.1. GTDB lineage: Bacteria > Bacteroidota > Bacteroidia > Bacteroidales > WCHB1-69 > F23-D06. The sequence goes on along the minus strand of JAIKWD010000012.1, from coordinate 18,733 downwards.
TTTACCAAAGAGCGTGAATTTCGGCGCATTTTGATAGATTTCAACTTTGATGGCATTCACAGACATCATTTTGTTGATGTTGGATTGGGCGGTTTGAGCGACGACTTGTTGAAGTGTCACGTTACGGATTACGCCAAGTAAGTCTTTTATCATGACAGGCTGGGCGCGGACAGAGTCGTTGACATACCATGTTCCGTCGCGACGATTAAGCAGAACCTGCTCTCCATTCATGTCGGCGATGAAAACACGAGTGACATTGGCGGTGTCCTTTACTGCGAACAGATCGGATTTCAAGTTACCCTTAGTAGAGCTGAATACGCCCGTTTTGAAAAGAATAATCACCAGGCATAACAAGAATAGAACACCGGCGATAATCAGATAAATGTGTTTCTTTTTCATTATTTCTAAATATTGGGGTGCAAAGATACAAAAATAGGGAATAGGATATAGGGAGTGGGATTTAAGGGCAAAGAAGTTGATAGTGAACATTTGAGTGACGATTATCGATCGTTGAGTATCGCATTCTTATATCATACCTCTTACATCTCACGTCTTTTTATTACTTTTGCATTTCAAAAAAATGAAAAGCAACAGATGGGCGTCATTATCAAGCAGAGCATTAAAGGAACGCTGGTGAACTATCTCGGCGTGGCCATTGGCTTTGTGACCACTTTTTTCGTCCTTACTCATTATTTGACGCAAGAAGAGGTGGGCCTGACACGCGTATTGGTAGATGCTGCCGTTCTTTTCTCCAGTTTCGCCCAATTGGGTACGGCATCCTCCATTATCCGATTCTTTCCCTATTTCAAAGATGAGGAAGGCAAAAACCATGGATTCTTTTTCTGGACTCTAGTGGTGCCTGTTGTTGGGTTTTTGTTGTTTTGGTTGGTTTTTATGCTGTTGAGACAACCCATCATCGGCATGTTTTCCCAGAAATCGCCGTTGTTTGTCAACTATTTCAGGTTTGTGATACCCTTGGGGCTTTTCATGCTATATCAATCGGTCTTTGAAGCGAATGCCAATGTTTTGATGCGCATCGTGGTGCCCAAGTTTGTGCGTGAGGTAGGAGTGCGCTCGGGACTCCTGCTCTGTTACTTGCTTTATGGATATCACGTCATCACCCTAGATGGACTGGTGATCGGTTTCTGCATCACCTATTTTATAGCTGCCCTGATAGATATTATCTATCTTTTCACGTTGCAGAAGATTTCACTAAAGCCGGACTTGAAATATATTACCAAACCTTTGGCCAAGGACTTTCTTTTCTACACTCTGTTCTTGATTTTGGCTGCCATTGCCGGCACTATCACCCCTTTGCTCAGCTCGTTTTTCGTCAGTGCCAAGATGGGCTTGACCTATACTGGTATCTATGCCATTGCCAATTATATAGCCACCGTCATAGAGATACCTAATCGATCATTGAATGCCATAGCCAACCCCCAAATTTCCGAGGCGGTCAAGAACCAAGACTGGGAGCGCGCGGAAAGCTTGTGCAAAAATGTGTCCCTGCATCTTTTCCTATCCAGCCTCTTCATCTTTTTCATCATTTGGATCAATGTTGATTTGCTCTTTATGATTTTAAAGAACGGTGAGGATTATGAAACAGGTAAAAGCGTCATCTTCATTCTGGGTTTGGCCCGTCTTACAAATTCAGCGTTCAGCCCAGGTATCAGTCCGCTTTCCTACTCCAAGTACTATTATATGACGTTGGCTTTCACTGTGTTGCTCACCGTGTCCGCCATTTTGTTGAATATTTGGTTGATTCCTACATACGGAATGAACGGTTCGGCTTTTGCCAATTTCGGATCGTATCTTATTTATTTCCTTTTCTTGTTGGCTTTGGTGAAATGGAAACTGAACATCTCCATTTTCTCGTGGGGACAACTCAAGTCACTGGTGATAGTGATGGCTTTGTTTGGCCTGAATGTGCTATGGGCGCGCACCTTGACTCCTTGGATGATGTCTTTGCCGGTCAAGACCATATATGCAGCCATTTTAGAAGGGGTTGTCCGGACGGTGGTACTGCTGGGAATTGGTATGTTCGCGGTATATAAATGGAATATATCGGAAGATGTTAACCGATTGATACGAAAAGGGTTTAGGATGGTAAAACATCCGACGTCGAAGGTTTAGTACCTTGGATGGAAGAGAGCGATGTTGCTGCGAATATAGTCCTTGTCAAGATGTGTGTAAATCTCTGTTGTGGTGATGCTTTCATGACCAAGCATCTGTTGCACGGCGCGCAGGTCGGCGCCTCCTTCCACCAAATGCGTGGCAAAGGAGTGGCGGAATGTGTGGGGACTGATGGATTTTTCAATGCCTGCCTCCTTGGCCCACTTCTTGACAAGCATAAAGACCATCTCGCGGCTGAGGTGGCTGCCCCGTCGGTTTAGGAACAGATAGTCTTCCTCCCCTTTCTTGATTTTTACCTTTTTGCGTGCTCCTTCAACGTAAAGTTTGACCATTTTCTGTGCCATGGATCCGATGGGCACGAAGCGTTCTTTGTTGCCCTTGCCTAGCACCTTAATGAAACTCTCGTCGAAAAACAGGTGCGACAGTTTGAGGGTGACAACTTCGCTCACGCGCAGTCCGCAGCCGTACATCACTTCCACTATGGCGCGATTGCGATGGCCCTCGGGAGTGCTGAGGTCGATAACATCCATAATGGCTTCTATCTCGGGCACGGAAAGTACGTCGGGCAGATGCAGGCCTATTTTAGGAGCATCGAGCAGGGCTGTGGGATCCTCTTTTAGGGTGCCGTCATAGAGCAGGAAATGGTAAAAGGCACGTATTCCAGACACGATGCGGGCTTGCGAGCGGGGGGCGGTGCCTTGCTCGAACAGATGATGCAAGAAATCTTGTAGGTCTTCCAATGTGGCCGTCTCAATAGCTTTATGGCCAAGATGGTTGGCCAGCAGGGTCACGTCATGGAGGTAAGCTTCCACACTCTTTGGAGAAAGGCCTTTCTCAAAGACGAGATATTGCTTGAACTGGGCTATGAGTGGGTCCATCGAAAATTAACGCAAGTCTTTTTCAATTTCGATGCGTAGCATATTGAGGGCGGCCCGGGCAGCGCGCTCAATGATTTGTTTGCGTCCCATGCGGCTGCCGAATCTGAATTCGTGCGTGATCAGGCGAACGGGTGTGGCTACGGCGACCCAGACGGTGCCCACGGGCTTTTCGGGAGTGCCGCCGTCAGGACCTGCTATGCCGGAGGTGGCAATGGTGTAGTCCACGTCAAATAAGCCCATTGCGTTCAGGGCCATGTCACTGACCACCGGTTCACTCACGGCACCACGGCGCTTGAGGTTGTCTTCGCGCACATTCAGCAGGTCGCGCTTGATGTCGTTGCTGTACGACACGAGAGAACCCTCAAAATAGCGGGAACTACCAGGTACGCTGGTGATAAGATGGGCGATATAGCCACCTGTGCAACTTTCTGCCGTGGCTATCTTCTTGCCAGCCTTGACCAACAAACGTCCTACGACTTCTTCCATCTCGATGTCTTCATCAGTGAAAGCATATTCGGCGGTAAGCTGTTTGAGCTTTTCAAATTGCTCGTCAAGGGTAGTGGCAAGGGCTTTAGGATCGTCGCCACGGGCGGTTAACCGCAACCGGATGATGCCAGGTTTGGGTAGGTAGGCCAGCTTTAGTTCTGACGGTAGTTGGCTCTCGTATTCTTCCAAAAGGTCAGAAAGTCCACTTTCGGTGATGTTTGTGCACTGCAACACTTTATAGAGGATGTCGCCTTGCTGATTGCAACGTGCATGCAGGCGAGGCATCACTTCGTCCTTGATGAGTCTTTCCATTTCAAAAGGCACGCCGGGAAGAGAGACTAGCACTTTATCGTCTTGTTCTATCCACATGCCAGGAGCGGTGCCCAAAGTGTTGGGGAGCACAATGCAACCTTGTGGTACGGCAGCTTGCTGACGGTTGGTTTCCGTGAGCTCCATGCCTCGCGCCGCAAAGAGCTCTGTTACCCATTTCAAAGTTGATTCGTCTATGACCAGTTCGCGATGGAAATAGTCGCAGATCACCTTTTTGGTAATATCGTCTTTCGTCGGCCCCAGTCCGCCAGTCATCAACACAACGTCAGTCTTTGCAAAAGCGGAGTCGAGAGTTTTGCGAATGGTTTCACCATCGTCACCGATGGTGATCACATCGGTAAGTTCGTAGCCGGCAGCTGCCAGTTGCTGACCGATAAAGGCAGCGTTAGTGTTTATCACTTGGCCGATAAGTAGTTCATCTCCAATGTTAATGAGTATCATGGCGAGAGTTCCTTTCTTGTTCCATCAATCCCAACATCTCAAGACGACGTTGCATGTTCTTGACATAAGGGCTTTCAGGATATTGTTTTTTTAAGTTATGGGTAATTTGTTCAAGCAAAGTTTTGTCTTGATGCTCATCAAAAAAACTCCTTCTATTATAACTCTGATAGAAAGCGACATAGGAGGCCATCTTGTCGGGATGCTGTTTGATGAAATTTTGCAAGAATTGCTTATGATGGTCGAGAAGTTGAACATATTGTTGCTCAACTTTAGCGCGTGCTGAGTCGTCTTCAATATTTTGCTGGTAGGTGTGATAAAGGGCTTCGGAGGGTTGGACAAAGGCGAACAAAGCGCTGTCTAGCTGACCCATGAGCACAGCTTCCTCGCCTCCGGTGATATGATAGCCGTCGACTAAGCTTTCTGCATTGGCTTTAATCGTGATATGGTCGCCGCCCTGAGCCAATGTGGTGAGCGTGTTGTAGGGTGAAAGCATGATTTGGTACATCATAGGGGAGGAGGCACGCGCTTTGGCTTCGTCATCTACGGCCTTTAGCTCAAAGTGGAAATGCCCATCCTTCATTTTCATGGAATCTATAACGGACAAGCCTTCATTAGTAATCAAGGCTAACCATACTTTTTCATTTTTTACACCTTTGATGTCTCCTTCAATGACAATAAGGGCTTTCTTGTTCTGACAGGATAAAAACAAAATTGCCGCTATGAATATCCAAAGGAATTTTCTCATGATATATGATAATTACAAGTTAGTGTGGAGTCGGTTGAATTGGCATGGGGAGTATATTCGCAGCCACAGTTGCGATCCCTGCGATGTGGCCGTGCACCTACAATTTTGGGCGAGCACGAGGTGCCCAACAAGACTAGTCCAATGATAATAACCAATATTTTTTTCATAACTGTGTTGAATAGGCGGCAAAGATAGTAAAAATGCCGTTGATTGAAAGGAAAACGATAACCGATACGATTTACGTATAAAGAGCCCGCCCTTTATTGATTTTTTGTATCTTTGCCAATTCTTTTAGCATACAATGCAAAAGAATAACTTATCAAAAATTAAATAGTTATGAAGATTATTAAAACTTCTATGCTTTTGCTTGCCCTGTTTGTGATGGCTGCTTGTTCTTCTCCCAAGAACACTGCGCCCGCAGAAAAGCAACAGGTCCAAGATCAATCCAAACCGGAAGAATCCAAAAAAGAACCTATGACACAGATACTTATCAAGACTTCTATGGGTGACATCACGATTGCCCTCTACAATGAGACACCGCAACATCGCGACAATTTTGTCAAATTGGTGAAAGAGAACTATTACAACGATGTTTTGTTTCATCGTATCATCAAGGGCTTTATGATCCAGACTGGCGATCCGGATTCCAAGACTGCCAAGCCGGGCCAGCGTCTCGGTATGGGCGGTCCCGGGTACCGTGTGCCTGCCGAGTTCGTGCCGTCGCTCTACCACAAACGTGGTGCGGTGGCTGCCGCTCGTGACAACAATCCTGCCAAGGCCTCTTCCGGCTCCCAATTCTACATCGTGGACGGCGAGGTCTATTCTCCCGACAAGTTGGATATGATTGCCGCTCGCACGGGCAAGAGCTTCTCTCCTGAACAGCGTCAGGCCTATACTACCGTTGGCGGCGCACCGTTCCTTGACGGCGACTACACCGTGTTCGGCGAGGTCGTGTCGGGTATGGAAGTGGTGGACAAGATCGCGGCCCAGGAGAAAGACGGCTACGACAGACCCTTGAAGGACATCAAGATTATCAGTGCCATTGTGGTTGAATAATAGGAATTTGGAATGTTATGAAATCAATTGACGAAATAAGAAAAGAAATCGAGAGTTACAAGATTGAGAATGCGGAGGCTATGGAGCAGTTCCGCCTGCAATTCTTGAGCAAGAAGAGTGAATTGCAGTCAATGTTCAGTCAGATCAAGGATATTGCCCCCGAAGAGCGTAAGTCTTTCGGGCAGATGGTCAATGAGTTGAAAGACAAAGCACAACAGCGTCTGGAGGAGTACAGAGGCAAACTTGAGGCTGCTGCTTGTGCCCATAGTGGCATCGCCGATGTGACCCGTCCTTCTCGTAATATTGCCATGGGCTCCATGCATCCGATCTCCATTATGATGAATCAGGTGCGTCGCATCTTCGAAGACATTGGTTACACGGCCGTTACCGGTCCCGATATCGAAGACGACTGGCACGTGTTCACTGCGCTTAACTTTGCCGAGGAGCATCCTGCCCGCGATATGCAGGACACGTTCTTTGTGGAGTTGCATCCCGACATCCTGTTGCGTACGCATACCTCATCGTTGCAGGTTCGTACGATGGAAAACCAACAGCCGCCCATCCGTGTGATATGCCCGGGCCGTGTGTTTCGCAACGAGGCCATTACTTCCCGCGCCCACTGCATCTTCCACCAGGTGGAAGGTCTCTATGTGGCCGAGAACGTCTCTTTCGCCGATATGAAGCAGACGCTGCTCTATTTTGCACAACGAATGTTCGGCCCCGACGTGCGCATCCGTTTGCGTCCCTCCTACTTCCCTTTCACGGAGCCGTCTGCCGAGATGGACATTTCCTGCTACATCTGCGGTGGCGAGGGTTGCAACCTATGCAAACACACTGGCTGGGTGGAGATTCTGGGCTGCGGTATGGTAGACCCCAACGTGCTTGAAAATTGTGGTATAGATCCTAACAAGTACAGCGGTTTCGCCTTCGGTCTCGGTATCGAGAGAATGACCATGCTTAAGTACACGACCAACGATATTCGTCTCTATTTCGAGAATGATGTTCGTTTCTTGCAGCAGTTCAAGGCTGCCACAAAATAGTTTTGAATCAAATTTAAAAATTCTATAACCTTATGAGTAAGAAATTCAAATTGATCAACACGATCCTCGGTGTCATTATAGGCATCGTGGCGTCGGCCGTGTATATTATGACGGCTGAGCCGACGGTGTCTTGGTGGGACTGTGGCGAGTATATTGCCACAACCTCCAAACTGTTGGTAGGACACCCGCCTGGAGCACCGACGTTCCAGATCATCGGACGCATCTGCACCTTGTTTGCCGGTGGCGACCCGACAAAGATGGCCTTCTGCGTGAACTGTATGTCAGCCGTCTGTAGTGGTTTGACCATTATGTTGTTGTATTTCACCATTGTACGCTTGGCCCGCAAGTTGACGGCCAAGTATGGGGATATGACCCTGCCGCGCGCCATCGCCGTGATGGGCGCCGCCTTGGTCGGCTCCATGGCCTATGCTTTCACCGACACTTTTTGGTTCTCTGCGGTGGAAGGCGAAGTTTACGCTATGTCATCCTTCTTCACCGCACTGGTGTTCTGGTGCATCCTGAAGTGGGACGAAGAGTATGACAACCCCAAGGAGAATGTCAACCCTAACCGTTGGATTGTATTGATTGCTTACTTGGTAGGTCTCTCCATCGGTGTGCACTTGTTGAACTTGCTGACGTTGCCGGCCATCGTGCTCATCGTCTACTACAAACTCTCCAAGAACGCCACTGGAATGGGCGCCGTGCTCTCGTTTGCCATCATCTCTTTCTTCTTTGCCTTCTTCTGCTCGCCCTTGTGGATGTTCCTGATATGGATTTTCATCACCATTCCTTTGTTCGTGCTCTGCGCAAAGAAAGGCACGTTGAAGTCGAAAGCCGAATGGGGTGTATTCCTCTCCTTGATCGGCTCCGTGGTGCTGCTCGGACTCATCTTGTGGGGCATTATTCCGCAAGTGGTGAACCTGGCTGGAAAGTTTGACCTCTTCTTCGTCAACTCACTCCACATGCCGTTCAACTCGGGTACGATTATCTTCTTTGCTCTCATCATCGGCCTCATCGCTTGGGGTATTTATGCCGGCTACAAGAAGAGCAAGCCTATCTTGTTGACTGCTACTTTCTGTTTTGCAATGTTGTTGGTAGGTTACTCCACATTCTTCACCTTGGTGATTCGTTCCAACGCCAATCCTACCATTGACGAGAACAACCCGGAAGATGCCGTGGCACTGTTGGCTTACCTCAATCGTGAACAATATGGTTCCTATCCATTGTTCTACGGTCAAAGCTACAATTCCAGGGCAATCGGCAGCGAAGACGGCAAGCCGGTGTATGTCAAAGACAAAGAGAAAAAGCGCTATGTAATCTCCAACAACAGGAAATCCGAGAAGACCAAATACGATCCTGCTGACTGTATGCTCTTCCCGAGAATGTGGTCTTCCGAGAAAGAAGCCGAATATGTCAACTGGTTGAACAATCGCTACAATTCGAATAGTTCATCTGATAAGGAAAACCGTCGTGCATTGGCGCGCAATGAAGTACCCTCGTGGCGTCGGAATATCACCTTCTTGCAAACCTATCAGTTTGGTTATATGTATTGGCGTTACTTCATGTGGAACTTTTCAGGTCGGCAGAATGATTTGCAAGGTCGTGGGGATAATATGAATGGCAACTGGATTAGTGGTATTCCGTTCATTGACAAGGCCATGGTGGGCGAGCAATCGAATCTGCCATTGCCTCTGAAACGTCCTGGACACAACACTTATTATTTGTTGCCGTTGTTGTTGGGCCTGATAGGCATCGTGTATCAGACGCGGAAGGACACGCCCAACGCTTTCGTGGTGTTTATGTTGTTTATCATGACAGGTTTGGCTATCGCTTTCTACGTGAACATGTATACTTTCCAACCGCGTGAACGTGACTATGCTTTTGCCGCATCGTTCTATGCGTTCTCCATCTGGATAGGGTTTGGCGTTCTGGCTATCTACGAGCTGTTCGAGAAGTTCAAGAGCAAGAGCATGCAAGTGGCCGGTGCCGCGCTGACAACCGTAATCTGCTTTGTCGCCGTGCCGAGCGTTCTGGCTAGTCAAAACTGGGACGATCATGATCGATCAAACCGCTACACGGCCTTGGCCATTGCCAAAAACTACCTCGACTCTTGCGAACCCAACGCCATCCTCTTTACCTTGGGTGATAACGATACCTTCCCGCTTTGGTACGTCCAAGAGGTGGAAGGCTATCGTACCGACGTGCGTGTCTGTAACCTCTCCTTGCTCAGCACTAGCTGGTATGTGGACCAGATGAAGCGCCAAGCTTACCAATCCAAACCATTGCCAATTTCTATGACGTGGAACCAATACAAGGATGGCACCCGTGATGCGATGTATTTGGAACCTGGCAACAATCAATTCCTTGATTTGAATGCCGTCATGGATTATATAAAAGATCCTCAGTTTGACAATACCCGTGTGTTATTGTTGCTTTCACAGGATAAAGGATATCGTTCCAACGGCCGCGCCATTCCTGCTAGCTTCTCTTTGAAAGTTGACAAGGAGAAAGTGTTGGCTAATGGTACGGTTAATCCGAAGGATTCAGCCCTCATAGTTGACAAACTGGAATGGAATTTGGGAGGCTCAAGTGTCAGAACTCTGGCAAAGGCTTACATCGTTATGATGGATATTCTGGCCAACAACAACTGGGAACGTCCTATTTACTATGCATCTACCACAGGCTCAGAGGCCTACCTTGGCCTTGAAGAGTACTTCCAGCTGGAAGGCTTCGCTTATCGACTGGTGCCTATCAAGAGCCCTCGCAGCTCTGGCTACGATATCGGTAGAGTGAATTCAGACCGACTTTATGATAACTTGATGAATGTCTATCTCGACCATAGTCGCGTTGATCTCATCAATCATCCGGACGCCAAGAAAGGCGAGGCTTACCCGTATTACTGGGGTGGCTTCAATGATCCTCGAGTCTATCAAAATGAAGATAACACGCGTTTGGTGTCCCTCACCCGTAGAATCTATGATAGATTGGGCAACCAACTCCTTGCCGAAGGCCAGATCGAGAAAGCCGAAAAAGTCTTTGACATGGGCAACAAGGTGGTTCCAGACAACATCTATCCGTATTTGTCGGTGATGTCCAATATGTATGGTTATACACAAAACAGCCTTATCTATTTGCAGGACTATCTCAAGATAAAAACGCCTTCCGCTAACAAGAAAGCCATGGAGATGGCTAACAGAATAGTTGAAGAGTATGCCGAACTCTTCGAGTGGTACAACAAATGCGACGAGCATACGTTGGATATCCATTCCGACAACATCCGCTATGACTTGATGTTCCTGAACTTTATGATGACCGAAATCAAGTTCCCGGACAACAGTATTGAATCCAGTTACCGTAAAATCAAGTTGGACAAGATGGCTCCGTATTATGCGCAGAAGCTTAGCAATGAGATTGCGCGTGTCGTCCGTCAGCCCGACTTTGACCAGCAGGCTGTGGCTAACATCTTCCAAGAGTTGCATCAGTTGCAGAACATTGCCCACAGATGTGGCGACGAAGCCCTAGCCAAGAAGATGCAATCCTTGGCCGAAAGCAACTTGAAGTCCCTTGATGGCATCAACCCGCAACTGGGTGCCGCTTATCGCAACTTCTACAACGGATTAGACAAACCCCAACAACTTGCCCAGCAAGACACAAACCAATAAAAACCCTAACGACATGAAAAAATTTGCCGTGATCTTATGTGGCTGTGGCTCTCTGGACGGAAGTGAGATTCACGAGTCCGTTATGACGCTTTTAGCCATTGACCGCAACGAATGCGAATACAGCATCTTTGCTCCCGACGACAACCAGTATTATGTGGTCAACCACTACACCAAGAAGGCGACCACCGAGAAACGCAATATGATGGAGGAGGCCGCGCGCATCGCGCGCGGCGCCGTCCGTCCTATCCAGGAATGCAAGGTCGACGACTTCGACGCCCTCGTGTTCCCGGGTGGCAACGGTGCGGCCAAGAACCTCTTCACCTATGCTATTGACGGGGCAGAATGCACCGTTCGTGAGGATGTGGCCACCCTCATCCGCCAGTTCCACGCCCAACACAAGCCCATCGGCGCACTCTGCATCGCCCCTGTAATGATCGCCAAAGTGTTGGGTGACGTGACGATTACCGTGGGTGGCGACGAAGGCACCATTGACAATGTGGTCAAAATGGGCGCCAAACACATCAACACCCAACAGACCGAGGTGATCTCCGACAAACAGAATATGGTGTTCACCTCACCATGCTATATGCTGCCGGCTCGTATTTCGGATGTCGCCGACTGCGCCGAGAACCTCATCGAGGCCATCCTCGACAATATACAATAGCGATGTCGCGCATCGTCCTGGTCGGTTTCCCCGGATGCGGCAAGACGTCTGTCGGCAAACGACTCGCCGAGCGACTTGGCCTGCACTTCATCGACTTGGACACTGCGATTGAAGAAAAATATCGCGAAAGCATCCCCATGTTGTTCCATCGCTACGGAGAGTCCGTTTTCCGTAAATGCGAATTCCAGACACTAAAAGAGTGTCTCGGGAATGATGATGTGCTCATCTCCACCGGCGGCGGCGCCCCCTGCAAGGAGGGCGTTATGGAACTTATCAACCAATATGCCTACTCCGTTTATCTGCAAGTGTCCGAGCCAAGGTTGGTTGCACTTCTGCGCAAGAGCAAGAAACCCCGCCCGCTGATTTCCGGTATGGACGAGCAAGGCCTTGCCGAATATGTGCACAACACCCTCCAAGTCCGCGCTCCTTTCTACCAAAAAGCAAAAATCATCGTTGACGCGGAAAATCTTGATTTGGATAAAATCATAGACCAATTAAAATCAGAATCTTTTTTCTCAAATCTTACATCTCAAATCTTTAATCTTAATTCTAATAACACCACAATGAAAATCATCGGAATAACAGGAACCTTGGGCGCTGGCAAAGGCACCATCGTCGACTATCTCATCAACCATTACGGCTATAAGCACTATTCCGTGCGCGGCTACCTGATTGAGGAGGCCACGCGCAGAGGGATGGAGATCAACCGCGACACGTTTGTCGAGGTGGCCAACGACCTGCGCGCCACACATTGTCCTTCCTATATTGTGGATGAACTATACAAACAGGCAGAAGAGGCCGGATGCAATGCCATCATCGAAAGCGTACGCACACCCGGCGAGGTGGAATCCCTCCGCAAAAATGAACACTTCCTCCTCTTCGCCGTCGATGCCGATCCCAAAATCCGTTACGAACGCATTGTCAACCGAGGCTCCGAGACCGACCATGTGTCATACGAGACCTTCATCGAAAACGAGCAACGCGAGATGTCTTCCACCGACCCCAACCACCAAAATGTGGGAAAATGTATGGAAATGGCGGACTATGTTTTCCATAACGATGGGGGTTTTGACGATTTGTATCGACAAGTGGAAGAAGCTCTGAATATCTAAAATACTGAATATCAATAGATAAAATAATTTATCTAAAAAAATCTTAAAAAAATAGTACTTTGCATTGCAAGGTATTAAATTTTTTCTATTTTTGCGGCGTGGTTTTAAAAACAAAAAATTATGCCGATCAATTCAGAAAACATTAAGGCGCAGATGCGCAAGGGCTTTTTGGAGTATTGCATATTGTTGGTGATCTCCAAGAAACCGGTCTATGTCTCCGACATCATCTCGGAGTTGAAGGCGGCCCACCTCATCGTGGTGGAGGGCACGCTGTACCCGTTATTGTCGCGGTTGAAGAACAGCGGTTTCCTGTCGTATCAATGGCAGGAGTCCGTGCAAGGTCCGCCGCGCAAGTATTACGAGCTCACTTCCGAAGGCGGGGCTTTCCTGGCCGAGTTGGAGGAAGCGTGGCAAGACATCAACCAAACCCTCATTTCGATTAAAGAACAATAAAAATCAATAGTATTATGAAAAAAACAATGACCATAAACCTGAACGGCATCGTCTTCAACATTGATGAGGACGCTTATGCCAAATTGCATCAATATTTGTCCGATTTGGGTCGTCAGTTCTCCGACGACGAGAAGGATGAAATTATGGGCGATATCGAGGCGCGCATCGCGGAACTCTTCACGCAGAAGATGGTCAACCGCAACGTGGTCGAGATCCAGGATGTGGAGGATGTGATTGTCACTATGGGACAGCCCAGTCAGTTTGCCGACAGCGAGCAGGCTGAGGCACGGGAGCCCCAAAGTGCGCCGAATCCCCCGCGTGAGGAGCGCAAGCGTGTCCGCAAGTTGTACCGCGACACTGAAAACAAGCGTATCGGCGGCGTGGCAGCTGGTATTGCTGCCTATATGGATTGGGATCCGACGCTCGTGCGTATTCTCTTTGTGCTGGTTCTCTTGTTGAGTGTGGGTTGGACCTCCTTCATCTACATTTTGATGTGGATCTTTATCCCCGAAGCGACCTCGGTGGCCCAAAAGTTGGAGATGCAAGGCGTGGAGCCGAACATCGACAATATCAAGACCTATTCCGGAAGTTTTGAGAGTACACCTCCGTCATCTTCCTCTTCCAACACCTTGGCTAAGGTGTTGAAAGTCATTGCTATCGTGATGCTTGGATTCCTGGCATTCGGTCTGTTCGCCTCCATATTGGGTATCTTCGTGGCCGTCATTATGCTGGCTCTCAATTTGGTTCCCGGCTTTGTGGCGGGCGCAAACGAGATTATTCTGTTGTCTAGCGTCGCCTTGTTCCTGCTCTGTCCGGCCATAGCCACCGTGATGTTGTGCACCTATCTGGCCAATCAAAGCAAGCCACATAGCAAATGGGTGGCTTGGGTGCTCCTGGCGTTGTGGATTGCCAGCATCGTGGCGATGTGCATCACGGGGGTCAACTCCTTCCAACAGCGCAGTCGTTGGTATGTTCCGGAGAAAATGGAGGCACTGGACAGCATCGATCGTCCCGTGACGTATTCGTTACAGAGTCGGGAGAATGGCGCCTTTAAGAGCATCGAGGTGGAAGATGCCATCGTCGTGAAATTCACGCCCGGCGATTCCGTATCCATTGATGTGAAGGCATCCCCCGATATGATTGACTATGTGCATACGGATGTAGTCAACAATGTGCTTAGTGTGAGTTACGAGAAGGACAAAAAGTTCCGCAATCGTACCATAACCGTAATGGTGACGGCTCCCGTGCCTGAGAATATCAAAGTTTCGGACGCCTCCCTTTTTGAGACGACCGTCCCTATCGATGCCGACAATTTGGAACTCTATTTGGAAGACGCATCCCTCGCTAAATTGTCCGGCAAAGTGCGCAACCTGAAAGTCCAAGTGGAAGAGGCGTCGACTGCCAATTTGGAGGACTTGGATGCGGATGTGGCCGACATCCGTGCGGAAGAGGCCTCCATCGTGAATATGGGCAGGGCCCGCGACCTCCGCATCCAAAGCGAGAACGCCAGCGACGTGACCTATAAGGGGCGACCGCAGCAGTTGAGAGAGTCCAAAAGCAGTTTCTTCTATTCAAGTATAGAAGACTAAGTAGGAAAAATAAAAAATAGAAGCGAAAGCGACGCAAATACGGGAGATTTTTTCGTATATTGCGCCGCTTTTTTGTAGTTGTGTCGAAACCGCACTGCAAAATTGCATCTAATTGATTTTGTATGACTTGTAATAAACATCATCTAATACTGACAGCCATTTTGATGGCTTTTGTGCTTACCTTTTTCTCCCATCCGCTCTATGCCGCTGAGGATGAGGCTTTCAATGCAGGTCCCTTTATCATTGAGCATGTCACCGATAGCTATGGATGGCATATCTGTGGCGATGGAGACAAGAGTGTGACCATCCCTCTGCCTATCATGTTGGTAGACAACGGCCATTTTGTTGCTTTTATGTCGAACAAGTTCCATCATGGCGAAGCTGCGTACAAAGGCTATGCCATGGGTTGGGGCGAACAGAAGGGAAGTATCGTGAAGTTGGCGGATGACTATACTGGTCATTTGGAAGAAGGTGTTGAATATCCCGTGGATCATGTTTGCAAAATCAACATCTCCATCACGAAAAATGTTTGCGCCTTGTTCATCTCCTTGATATTGATAGGATGGATTTTCCTGTCGGTAGCCAAGCAGTATCGCAAGCGTCCGGACCAAGCTCCGAAAGGTTTGCAGGCCTTGATTGAACCTGTTGTGATATTTCTTCAGGATGAAGTCATCAACCCTTCATTGGGTAGTCGTGCTCCGAAGTACACGCCGTACCTTCTTACTCTGTTTTTTTTCATCTTGTTGAACAACCTGATGGGCCTGATTCCTATTTTTCCGGGTGGCGCAAACCTTACCGGCAACATTGCGGTAACAGGCGTTTTGGCGTTGATAACCTTCTTTGTGACCCAGTTCTCCGGAAAGAAGGAATACTGGAAAGATATAGTGAATACACCTGGTGTGCCATGGTGGCTTAAGATTCCACTGCCTATCATGCCATTGGTGGAGGTGATCGGCATCTTTACGAAACCGTTTGTGTTGATGGTGCGACTTTTTGCTAATATCACCGCCGGTCACATCATCGTGATGGGCTTCATCTCCTTGATCTTTATCTTTGGTCAGATGACTCCAATACTTGGATATTCAGTGTCTATTGTGTCTATCTTGTTTTACATCTTTATGGGCTGTCTTGAACTTTTGGTTGCTTTTATCCAAGCATTTGTGTTCACCTTGTTGAGTTCCATCTACATCGGCATGGCCTGCGGCCCCGAGGAGGAACCCGAAACGATATAGAAACCTTTTTTTAACTCATTAAATAAAACTATTATGTCATTATTATCAACATTATTGCAAGCAGCACCTTCTCTTGGCCTTAGCCATTTTGGAGCAGGTCTGGGCGCTGGTCTCGCCGCTATCGGCGCAGGCCTTGGTATTGGTAACATCGGTAGAGATGCCATGTCCGCCATTGCACGTCAGCCCGAAGCCGCCGGCGATGTCCGTACCAACATGATTTTGGCAGCCGCCTTGATCGAAGGTGTGGCCCTGTTCGCCATCGTGGTTTGTCTGCTTCTCGCAATCAAGTAATTCGATTGAAGTTTCCCTACGGTTGGTGGGGAAACTTCAATTATTTTTTGAAATTAGAAAAACACATATAATCGAATATGGAACTCATAAAACCCTCATTTGGACTTATTTTCTGGATGCTGATAGGTTTCGGAATCCTGTTTTTCATATTGGCTAAGTTCGCCTGGCCCGTCATTACCAAAGGCATAGCAAGTCGCAATAAGAAAATCCAGGATCAACTTGACGAAGCAGAACGTGTTCACGCTGAATTGGAAAGCCTTAATCTCAAACACGAGCAGATGCTGGCCCAAGCCAAAACAGAAAGAGATAGCATTCTCAATGAAGCTCGTGCCATCAGCGAGAAAATAAAAGAAGAAGCCAAACAGAAAGCCGATGCCGAAGCACAGTCTATCGTGGCTGATGCCAAGCAGTCAATCCAAATGGAAAAGATGAAGGCTATTACTGATCTTAAGAACGAAATAGCCAACTTCTCCATCAATATCGCGGAGAAAATCATGACGGAAGAACTATCCGATAAGGAAAAACAAGAGAAACTTATCGAGAAATGGGTCAAAGAGAGCTCCCTCAACTAAGTTATGACTTTTGTTGACACCCACAGCCACCTTTACCGTGAGAGTTATCCCGACAACCTAGAAGAGGTTGTCCAACGAGCTGTGGCTGCCGGAGTGGATAAGATGATTCTGGGTTGTGTCAACCAGGACACGCCTGCCCAGATTCAAGAGGCTGTGGCTCTTTTCCCTCAAAACATGTATGCCTTGGTGGGTCTGCACCCCGAGGACACGAAAGAGGATTGGGAAGCTCAGTTGGAAAGTCTCAAGAATCACTTGGACGACAAACAAGTCGTAGGGATAGGTGAGATAGGTCTGGACTACTACTGGGACCGCACCTACGAGGAACAGCAGAAGGAGGTGTTCTTTCGCCAACTTTGTTGGGCACGCGATCTCGGACTTCCCCTTTCGCTGCATATCCGCAGCGCATATCCCGATGCCATTGCCATTTTGAAACAATTCCGACCAGGCGAGTTGTCGGGAGTAATGCATTGTTTCTCCGGTGGCACTCAAGAAGCGGAATGGGCTGTTAACCATAATTTTGCCATAGGCGTGGGTGGAACGGTGACCTTCAAGAACAGCAAAGTCCAGGATATTGTGGCGCACGTGGGACTGGAAAACATTGTGCTGGAAACCGACGCGCCCTATCTGGCGCCTGTCCCGCACCGCGGGAAACCCAATGAGAGCGCTTACATCCCGTTCATCGCGCAAAAAGTGGCCGACATTTTCCAGGTTTCCTTGCAGACAGTGGCCGATGTTACGACCGAAAACGCTTACAGAATATTCACAAAATTGACCCGATAGAATAATTTTAAAAAATTTAATATGTCAGAATCCAAGATTTTTACCCCTTGCCAGATTGGCCCTATTACTTTGCGTAACCGTACCATCCGTTCCGCCGCTTTCGAGAATATGGCGCACGGAAACCGGCCGACAAAAGAATTGTTTGACTATCATACAGCCGTCGCCCGCGGAGGTATCGGTATGACTACGGTGGCGTACGCCTCTGTGTGTCAGAGCGGTCTCTCGTTCGACGGCCAATTGTGGTTGCGTGAGGAGATTATTCCTGAGTTGAAGAAGTTGACGGACGCCATCCACGCTGAGGGTGCAAAAGCTTCCATTCAGATTGGCCATTGCGGCAACATGACGCACCGCGCCACTTGTGGTTGCAAGCCGCTTTCCCCGTCAGGCCGTTTCAACCTCTATTCACCCACTTTCACGCGCAAGATGACCATCAAGGACATTGATGAGATTGTGGATGCCTTTGGCAAGGCCGTTGATATGTGCCGCCGCGCCGGCTTCGACTGCATTGAGGTGCACGCTGGCCATGGTTACCTGATCAGCCAGTTCATTTCACCGTACACCAACCATCGTAAAGATGAGTATGGTGGCTCGTTGGAGAACCGTATGCGCTTCATGCGCCGCGTCATCACCCGCGTGATGGAAGAGGCCAAAGACGACATGGCTATCGTGGTGAAAACCAATATGTACGACGGATTCCGCAGCGGTATGCAAGTGGACGAGTGCATCACCGTAGCCAAGGAACTGGAAAAATTGGGTGTGCACGCGCTTGTGCTCACCGCCGGTTTCGTGAGCAAGGCCCCGATGGATGTGATGCGTGGTGCCATGCCGCTCAAGACACTGGCTTACTACATGGATATGAAGAAGTTCTGGTGGCTGAAACTCGGTCTTTTCTTTGGCGGTCGCATCGTGATTCCCACGGTTCCGTACAAGGATGCTTATTTCTATGACACAGCCATGAAGTTCCGTAAGGAGTTGAAGATGCCGTTGATTTATGTGGGCGGTATGGTGGACAAAGCCGACATGGAAATGGTGTTGGATTCCGGGTTCGAGGCCTTCCAGATGGCTCGCGCGTTGGTTCAGGATACTGATTTCGTGAATAAACTGCAGTCGGGTGAGGTAACGCGTAGTGCCTGCAAGCACTCCAACTATTGCATCGGCCGTATGTACACGCTGGAGATGAAATGTCACCAGTGCATGGCGAAGGATGAGCTGCCTGCCAAGTTGCAACGTGAACTGGAGAAGGCGGAAAAAGCCGTAGAGAAATCCAAC
>JAIKWD010000010.1 GCA_024685175.1 Bacteroidales bacterium | reverse complement strand
CAGCGGGCAGGCCTTGAATGCGGCAGCCTACGAGCGCACCGACGCTGTCGCCCTCACATGCGGGTTGTCCGGTGCGGATTGTTTCTGCCTGGATGCTGACCCCATAGGGCTTAAGTATCAATTTGGCTATGGCGCCGGCGACTACGCGGCAGGCTGTCTGTCGCGCCGAAGCGCGCCCCGCGCTTTCGTTGTCACGGTATCCGTATTTCTTGAAGTAGGTGTATGAGGCGTGTGACGGCTTGATGACATGACGGTTCGCCTCGTTTATTTGTACATCCTGGTTCGGTATCTGGAATCGGATGGGCTCCCCGGTGGCCCGATGGTTTTCGTCAATGCCACTCAAGAATGTGACCGTATCCGGCTCACGTCGTTGTGTGCTGTCGGGGTGTCGGCTGGGTGCGCGTCGCGCCATTTCTCTGCTAATGAACTCCATATCAATGGGCGTGCCCTTAGGACACCCCTCGATGATACCTTCCATAAAAGGGTCGTGGGTACCACCTTGGTCGGTTAACTTGTAATATGTTCCGAAGGAGTCCGTCATGGTCCTGGCCGGTTACATGGGTTTAATGGATCGTGCGAGTTTTGCGCAAAGTCCCGGGAAGAAGCGCTTGATGTAGGCCATGATGAGCTCACCACTGCCCACGAGCTTTTCCCGTTTTTCCTTGGCAATAGCTTTGAAGATGATGTGCGAGGCTTTTTCTGCCGTGATGCCGCCGGCTTGTCCAGCATCCATCTTTCCATGCTGGCGTCCGTCTTTCTCCAGGGCGTTGACGGAGATGTTGGTCTGTACACGGCCGGGCGTGAGGATGGTAACTCGGATGTTGTGTTGGTAGTTTTCTGCCGCTACGGTCTCGAAAAAGCCGTAGAGCGCATGTTTTGCCGATGAGTAGGCACAGCGCAACGGGAATCCGAAAACACCGGCAATGCTGGTGGTTACGGCCAGTTGCCCGCCGCCTTGCTCAATCATCTTGGGCAGTACAGACTTCGTCAGGATGACCGGGGCATAGAAGTCGATGTCCATCACCTTGCGAATGACGGCCATGTCGGTTTCTACCGTGGTGCCGCGCTGACTGATGCCGGCATTGTTGTAGAAGACATCGATGCGGCCGTAGGCGTTCCAGGCATCTTCGGCTAACTGCGTGAGCTGGTCCGTCTGTGAAAGATCAAACGGCAGATTGGTGACGTCTGTTGCACCGCGGCGCAGACACTCCTCACGCACCTGTTCCAACAGGTCGGGTTCCAGTGCCGTGAGAATCAGGCGTGCCCCAGCCTCCGCAAAACGAAAGGCGGTCTCTTTGCCCATCCCGGAGGAGGTGCCCGTGATCCAGACTACTTTTTGAGTATATTGGTTCATAAGAGTTGAGGGTTTAGAGTTGAGAGTTGAGAGTTTGGGTGTGATTTCTCATCTCTTGCGCAGGTCTATTGTTCTTCGTCGATCATCTTCACGAATTGGGAGGCGCGTGCGGCGCCTTCGCCTGTGTTGAGGAGGACCGTCTCGCCGTTGCGAATCTGTCCCTCTTCCAATGCTTTGTAGAAGCCGGCAAAGCAGACGATGGAGGCAGGTCCTAAGTAAAGGTCGCGCTCTTTCTTTACGATTTTGCCGTATTTTGCCAGTTCAGCTTCTTTGACTTGCAGGAAGGTGCCACCGCTCTTGCGTACGATAGGCGCAACGATGGGATACATACCCGGGTTGCCGGCGGAAAGGATGGAGACCATCGTTTTAGGATTCTCAATGATAGGATAGTCTTTCTCGTAACCATCTGGGAATCCTTCTTTTACAGCCTTGTTCCAGCCCTGCACCATCGGGTCGCAAGTGTCTTGCTGGATGAGCAGCATGCGGGGCATCTTGGTCTCCGGGAAGGTGGCTTGCATCTCGCGGACACCTTTATCGAGGGCGATGGGGCCCGTGCCACCGGCGACAGCCTGTACATAGACGTCGGGCATCTTGCCCAACTGGCGCAGGTATTCGAATACCATGGTCTTCTTGGCTTCTACACGGATGGGGTCAATGTTGCCAGCGGAAATGAGCACGTGGTTTCTCTCGTGGAAATCAGCCGCCTCTTTCTTGGCATCCCCATAGTTGCCTTTGCATACAATCACATCCTGACCAGTGGCACGGATGGCTTCAACAGTGTCTTGGTATGTGTCATTGGGCATAAAAACGGTGAATTTGATGCCGGCTTTCGCCAGATAGCGTGCGTAAGCAGTAGCTGTATTGCCCGTAGAGGCAACGCAGTACTCCTTGACACCGTTTTCTTTGAAGATGGTCGCGGCCAATGAGGCAGCAATGTCTTTAAACGTGTTGGTGCCACCGTTCAGGTCGTTGCGGTATACCATCACCTTGCAGTCGATACCGTATTTTTCTTTCGCTAACTTCTCCAAGAAGTCCCACTCCTCAATCGGGATGGCACCTTCACCAAAAGAGACGATGTTCTTTTCGTCCATCACGGGAAGGAAATCGAAATAATGATAGAAGTTGGTGGGTTTGTGCTCCGGCTTCGTCAGCTCGGCGATCTTGTGATAATCTGCGCTATAGACAACTTCAGCGCGCTTGCAACCGCAAGGGCACACCTGATCAGCGGCAAGCCAGGAAGCAAAATCTGGGAATACTTTGCCGCACTTCGTGCAGACTAACTGATATTTATTTTCCATAAAAAAGCGTGTTATAATTTTTAAACTGCAAAGATACAAAAAATGATTGAGTTATTTTTTCTATTTTTGTCCTGTTGTTTTGGCAACAATAACATTCCGTATTAATTAAAATAAAAGCTTTATGGTAAAACATTTACATTTTCTTAAGCACAATGAACAGCAGCGGAAGCAAACGAGTTTTCTTTCCTTCATTTTGACAGCTGTTCTATGCGTGGCTTTTACTTTTGTTGCAAACGCCCAGTCCACCACATCATCCATTTCGGGCTTTGTGAATGATGATGGGGGCGCTGTGACTGATGCAGTGGTGACGGCTGTGCATATTCCTACCAACACTGCCTACTATGCGGTGACGAACAAGAAAGGTTATTATGTCTTCAACAATGTCATTGCGGGTGGTCCCTATACCATCAAAGTGGATAAGATGGGATATCAGACCGTGATGATTAAGAATGTGTATGCCCCATTGTCCGAAACGGCGATTGCGAGTACGCCGATAAACAAAGCGGCGGTTGATCTGGATGAGGTGGCCATTTATGGCGAGTCCGAAGCCTCAACGATGAACATCCAGCGTTCGGGTGTCGGTACGCGCATTGACAACCGCACATTGCAAGCAATGCCCACCGTCAACCGTAGTCTGAACGATATTATGAAATTCACGCCCCAGGCCGCAGAGGTGGGAGGCGGCTTTTCTGTGGGTGGCGGTAACTACCGCGGATCGTCCGTTTCTGTGGATGGTGCCTCGTTCAACAACTCCTTTGGCATTGGCACCAACCTGCCCGCTGGAGGTGCCCCGATTTCTCTTGATGCCATTGACCAGATTGGCGTGAATGTTACCCCGTTTAATGTGCGTCAGAGTGGTTTCCAAGGCGGTGCCATCAATATGGTGACCAAACGAGGAACTAATGTATGGCACGGGTCCGTGTATGACTACTTTACCTGCAACAAGTTGCAGGGACAAAAGGTTGACACCAACCTGCTGACCACCTCCTCCACATTGAACAATGTGACAGGTTTTACGTTGGGTGGTCCGATCCTCAAAGACAAGCTCTTCTTCTTCTTGAACGGAGAGTATATTGTGGATAACCAGGCCGGCTCTACGATTCAGGCCCGTACAGACGCAGACGGCGAATATGGTGGCAGCTCCGGATATAACCGGCCCACTGTAGCCCAAATGGATGAGATTCTGAGCTTCCTCAACGATAAATTCGGCTATAACCCCGGACGCTATCAGAACTATTCGCTCAGTACTCCCGACTATAAGGTAATGGCCCGTGTTGACTGGAATATCAACAAGAATAATCTTTTCAATGTTCGTTTCAGCCATACCCACACGTCTAATTCCAACAATGCCTCCAGCTCTATGAGCCCGCTGGGAGGCACGAACACCACCATCACGGCTTTGAACGGCGAAACCTATACGATTAACCGCTATGTGGCTGGTCGTCAGTCCAACTATGCTATGCCGTTTGAGTCGGCACGCTATTTCCAGGATATGAACTTCACCTCCCTGGCTGCCGAACTCAATAGCCGTGTTTTGGACGGCAGAGGCAACAATATGGCCCGTGTGACCTGGTCCTTGCAGAATGAGCCTCGTTCATTCGTGGGTGATCTCTTCCCGACAGTGGATATTCTGGAACCCTACACCGATGCGGAAGGTCAGCAGCAGATGGCGTTGTACACCACTTTTGGTCCGGATCCCTTCACCTATGCTAATTTGCGTAAGGTGAACACGATAACAGCTACGGATGAGTTCACCTATTATAAAGGTATCCACAATATTTTGGTCGGTGCCCAGTATGAGTGGAACCGCATTGTGAATGGCTTTATGCAGGGTGGCGCCGGTTGGTATATCTACGATTCTTGGCAATCTTTTGTCAATGACGCCAACGGCGTGGAAGGCTACCGTCCTGTGGCTTTCATGATTACGCATGCCAACTCGGACGATCCTACTGAAACGCTGTATCCGACCTTCGATTATTCGCAGGCTTCAGTTTATGCGCAGGATGAAATGGAATTCAGCAAGTTCTTCAAACTCACAGCAGGTGTCCGTTTGGAGATGCCGATCATCACCTTCCCGAACAACAACCGCAACTTGGATTTTGACATGGTAGCTGCCGCCAATCCCGAGAGCTCCTTTGCCGGACTCAGTACCGCCGACCTTCCCAAACTTACGGTTAATGTGTCACCCCGTATTGGTTTCAACTGGGATATTACGAAAGACCGCAGAGTGATTATGCGCGGTGGTACCGGACTCTTCACCGGTCGTATTCCGAATGTATGGCTTGTTAGTGCCGCTGGTAATTCCAACTGCCTGCAATACCAATATATAGCCAACAACAACACCGGCAATCCGGTGGTGAACTTCAGCCCGAACCGGGCAGACATCATCAACAGCATTTATGCCGGCGAGGCCTTCCAGCATCAGGATCTTCCGGCACCCACAAGTGCTACAATCTTGGCCACAAATTTGAAAATGCCCACCAGCTGGAAATCGTCACTCTCCTTTGATTTCCTGTTGCCCGGTGATGTGAAAGCCACCTTCGAGGGTATTTACTCTTACAATTTCAATGAGGTGTATGCCAGCATGCTGGGTTATCGCGAGGATGGTACCGTACAACTTCCTGGTGAACCGGAATCAAGAACCCATTATGCCCGTGAGAATATCACCAATATGAATGGCGGTAAGATGAATGGCTATTATCTGCACAATGTGAAGGGACTTCATGGCCAATACTATGCGTTGACTGCTGAATTGTCCAAGTCTTTCGATTTTGGTCTTGACTTGATGGCAGCCTACACCTTCAGCCATTCCACATCCGTTTCTGACGGCTCTGGCGACCAGGTTTCCTCTTTTGCCAGCACACCGAACCGTAACGATGGTAATGCTCCTGAACTGGGCTATTCTAGCTATGTGGCTCCGCATCGTGTTATTGGTGCTATCGGTTACACCATTAATGAAGGCAAACACACTGCTACGAAACTTGGTCTTTTTTATGAAGGACTCAATATTGGTTTATACAGTTACAATTACCAAACCCGCCATTCGTATTTGATTAACAATGTGAGCGGTATGGGTAACAGTCCGCAACTTATGTACATTCCTACGGTTGATGAATTGGCTGCAATGCCATTTGTTTCCGAAGAAAACAAGGCGGCTTTTGAAGAGTACATTGCTGGCGACAGCTATCTGAGCAAACACAGAGGCGAATACTCCAAACGTAATAGCGGCAAGGCTCCGTGGCTGAACCGCTTCAACTTCAAATTTGCCCAGGAGTTCTACTTCAATGTGACGGGACACAAGCACACCTTGGATGTGGGGTTGGATATTTTCAATCTCGGCAATCTGTTCTGCAGCAAGTGGGGTGCGTATAAGGCTCTTGACAGCGACGTGGTATTGAACTACGAAGACGGTCAATATACCTTCAGCCAGCCTACTTGGTCTGTATACAACAATCTCTCCTCCACTTGGCGGATTTTGTTGCATGTACGTTATGCATTCTAACGAATTAGATTTTAATATGAAAAACAGGGGCGTTGCAACGCCCCTGTTTTTTTATGCTTTTAGCAGACCCTCTTCATCAAACAAATCGGACAAATCCATTCCGTCGGCTAGATGGAGCGTCTGCAGTCCGCAACTCTGTGCCCCCACTAAATGTTGCGGCGAGTCGTCTATAAAGAGCGTTTCTTCCGGGCACAACTGGTTCTCTTCCAATATTTTCAAGAAACCTTCCCGCTTCGGCTTGCGAATGTGCAGGATTTGCGAGAAGTAGCATTTTTTAAAATGTCTGTCGAAGATGTCGTATCCGAACTGCCTGCGCATGTCGGCTCGAAACTGTTCATAATTCAGTTGGTTGGTGTTGCTGAACAGGTATAGCGAGTAGTGCCGACTTGCCTTTTGCAACAACGTTTCATGCGCTTCAGGGAAACCTAGCAGGATGGCGTTCCAGCATGCATCAATTTGCGGGTCGGAGAGTGGGGTGGGGCAGAGGGTGCGGATGTAGGCACGGAACTCCTCTGTGGAAATCAGGCCCTCCTCATATTGGTCCATTACCGAATTCTGGTGCTGTTTGCTGTATATGGACTCAAAGTTGGGGAGTCCGCATTGTGCAAATGCTTCGGGGATGTTCTGATACCGAATTCGATACAGAACACCTCCGAAGTCGAAGATGATGTTTTTAATCATGGATGATATTCATTCAGTTCAGGCTGCAAAAATAGTGTTTTTATAGGTTGAGTTTTCATGATCTTGGTGTTCAATTATTGTTTATCTTTGCAACCAGAAATGAAAACATTAAAAAACATGCTTGAAATTAGTAGATTTTATGGAATAATTGTAACCATGTATTTTCCAGATCATAATCCGCCACATTTTCATGTGAGATACGATGAATATCGAGCTATAGTTTATATTTCCACAGGTGTGATAATTGGTGATTTGCCCAAGCGGGCAGCCAAACTGATACACGAGTGGATGCAGCTACATCAGGCAGAATTGTGGGAAAATTGGCGGAAAATGGAAAGAGGCGAATCGTTGTCATTAATTAAACCATTAGACTAATATGGACAATAAGAATGAATTAGTTTGGGTCGTGCGAGCCGTAGCACTAGATAACTATGTGTTGCAGGTGACATTCAATAATGGCAGAATGAAATTGTTTGATTGTAAACCTCTTATCAAGGAATTTCCGGCTTTCAAACGATTGCAGGATGACGGGGTGTTCAAGATTATTGCTTTGGACGGATGGACCGTTACTTGGGATGAAGGCAGAGTGGACATTGCACCAGAATATCTCTATGAAAAAGGGGTTGCCATATACGACCATGACGATACTGAAGCGGGAATTGTGGCTGAGGCCCCTGTCCCGTACGAATCGTAAAACTGAATGCCAAACGAATAAAAAAATCAGCGGTAGAACCAATAGGATCCACCGCCGATTTATTTTTGATTGGTTTGTAAAGAATGTTATTCCTTTCTCACATCTACTTTACAAACTTTATAAATTAAGTTCTACATTTTAATCAGTGCCATGTCGGGCATAGGCTTGTCATAGTCACCGTTGGCCAAGCGTACCTTGATGTCGCGGAAGGCGGCCAGTGTGCGTTCCACATCTTCCATGCTGTGAGCAGCAGTGGGGATGACGCGGAAGATGAGCATTCCCGGAGGAATGACAGGATAGGTGACGATGGAGCAGAAAATGTTGTAGTTCTCGCGCAGGTCAACGGCGATGTTGGCTGCTTGGTCAACGCCACAGTACAAGTGTACCGGGGTAACGCAGGCCTCTGCCGGTCCAATTTCGTAGCCGAGATCGCGGAAGCCTTTTTGCAGGGCGCGCGTGACTTCCCAAAGGTGGGCTCTGAGGCGGTCACCCTCTTCGCTGCGGATGATTTCGAGACGTTTCAAGCAGCCGACCACGATGGGCATCGGGAGAGACTTGGCGTACATCTGGGAACGCATGTTGTAGCGCAGGAAGTTGACGATTTCCTTGTCGGTAGCCACAAAGCCACCAATGGTGGCCATAGATTTAGCGTAGGCACCGATGTAAACATCGATATCGTCCATGACGCCGAAATGCTCGGAGGTGCCGCGGCCGTGGGGACCCATAACACCAAATCCGTGGGCGTCGTCAATGAGGATGCGGAACGGATATTTTTTCTTGAGGGCTGCAATCTGGTCCAGAATACCCAGTGCGCCGGTCATGCCGAACACACCTTCCGTAATCAGCAGGACACCACCGCCTTGTTCGTCGGCGATTTTGCAGGCGTTGCCGAGGATGCGCTCACAATCCTTGATGTCGTTGTGGCGGAATTTGAACTTCTTGCCGATGTGCAGACGGATACCGTCCAGCAAACAGGCGTGGGCTTCGGCGTCGTACACGATGACATCGTGGCGGCATACCAGAGAGTCAATGGTGGACAGAATGCCCTGATAACCGAAGTTGAATTCAAAGGCAGCCTCTTTATGTTCGAATTCGGCAAGTTCTCTTTCCAGTTGCTCGTGAAGGGCGGTTTGGCCTGTCATCATACGGCTGCCCATCGGATAGGCCATACCCCATCTGGCTGCACCCTCGGCGTCCGCTTTGCGGATTTCAGGATGGTTTGCCAATCCGAGGTAGTTGTTGAGGCTCCAGCAGAGCACGTCTTTGCCGTTGAAGCGCATGTGTGGACCAAGTTCGCCTTCCAATTTTGGAAATGCGAAATATCCGTCTATTTTTTCACGATATTGTCCAATCGGACCACCGGATGATTCTTTGACTCTTTCGAAAATATCCTTCATTGTTTTAGTTTTATGTTTTTATTAATAGATAATTGTCATTTTTATTGATTGGCGCGTTCCGCTTTATTCTTTTCAATTCGTTCATACTCTTCAAAGAACTGCGGTAGATTGTGCATTTCGATACGCTTGTTCAAGATGATTTTATGGTCTTTGTTGTCAATGACAAACATCGCAGGGTTCCCGCTCTCGTAGATGCCGAAATGATCCAGATAGTCAATGTTCCCCTTGTTGCCACCCACATTTAACCACGGATAGTTGTTCTCTTTCACATATTTTTTCCAAGCCTCAATGGTGTCATCGTTGCCAATGGCATACACATCGAAATTGCGCTTGCCGATGGTCTCCAGAGAATCATATACCTGGCGCAGATTCTTGGCCTCTTTCTTGCAAGTTGGGCAA
>JAIKWD010000004.1 GCA_024685175.1 Bacteroidales bacterium | reverse complement strand
CTCCCGAGCCCAGCCGTTGGTGATGCGGTAGCCGGTCAGCGTGTAGGGGTCTTCCATCCGCAGGGAGGCCCACAGCACCTTGCCGTCGTAGTTGTAGAGACAGTGGTTGAGATCGACGATGAGCTTCTGCGTTTCGCCTTGGGGGTAGGTGTATTTGTGGATGCCGCAGTGCGGGGTGGCGGTGAGCTGCACGAGGATGTCGTCGTCGCTGAGGCGCACCTCGTAGTAGCCGGGCGAGGCCTTCTCGGTTTCGTGGCTGAAGCGCGAGCGGTAGCCTGCATCGGGGTTGTCGGCGGTGCCGGGGTTAAGCTGCACCTCGCCGGTGAAGGGCATTAGCAGGATGTCGCCCATGTCGGAGTGGCCGGTGCCGCTGAAGTGGGTGTGGCTGAAGCCCACGATGGTCTTGTCGCGATACTGGTAGCCGGCGCAGTAGTCATAGACGCCCGGCTGGTAGCGGCCGTTGATGTTGTGGGGGATGGTGTCCGTGTCGGGACTCACCTGCACGCCCCCGAAGGGATAGCACGCGCCGGGGAAGGTGTGCCCCATCCCATTCGTCCCGATGATGGGGTTCACGTAGTGGATATAATCTTTTTGCATAGTTTCGATATTGTTGTTTTGCGCGACGACAGGCAGTATTCCTAATGCCAGCAAAAGAAATGATACGATTGTTTTCTCCATAAATCAGCTTTTTGACGCAGCAAAGATAAAATTTATATTTTTGCCGTGTCATATTCGACCTTTTACACTTGGAATTAAAAAAACATTAATCTACTATTATGAAATCATTTATCACATCATTGCTCGTGCTTATCGCCTGCAGTCTTTCCGCACAAAACCTCTACACTGCGCCCTCTTTGGAGATGCCCAAGACGCCTGCGATCTGTTTCAATCAGACCGGTATGCCCGCCCATCTTCAACCCGCAAAGGTGGACTTGAAACTCAACAACCAGCTAAAGACCGGAAAAGTGCTGTTGATTACGGCCGGCTGTATGACTGCCGTAGGTATTGCATCCTATTTCTCCGCTTGGACAATGGTTTCCGACGCCACCAGCATTGGGGGCGTATTCTCCATCGGCGGCATTGCCCTAGTCGGAGCATCCATTCCGCTCTACATCGCCGGCTCCGTGCTCTACGTGAAAGGCAAAAAGTCGCTGGAAATGACCCAAAACGGATTGACGTACAAGTTTTAACGTGTTAGTGAGGATAGTGACGCAACACATTGCGTATTCAGGGTGTATTAATTATTGCGCAACCTCCTAATTATGCTCCTGCTAATCGGACAATTTCTCATTGGGCTCGTCCTCATCATCAAGGGGGCGGACTGGCTGACCGACGGGGCTTCTACCATCGCACGGATATTCAACATTTCCAACCTGGTCATCGGCCTCACGATCGTGGCGTTGGGGACCTCTGCACCCGAGTTGGTGGTTAGCGTCATCTCGGCGATCAACGGACAGACGGATATGGCCATAGGCAACGTGGTGGGCAGCAACATCTTCAATACGCTGGCCATCATCGGCATCACCGCGCTCATCTGTCCCGTGGCCTGCACCAAGGGCAATGTCCGTTACGACGTGCCGTTCTGCCTGTTGGCATCCATTGTGTTGTTTGCGATGGCCAACGACACGCTCTTCGGGGGATCCGCCGATGTCATCTCCCGCTCCGACGGCATTGTGCTATTGTGCTTTATGGCCATCTTCCTCGCCTACTCCATCACCATCGGCCTCCACTCCCGGAATCCCGAGGCCAAGGAGAATCCGGTGGACAAGTCGGCAAAGAGTATACTCAAGGCCGTGGGGCTTTTCCTCATCGGCCTGGCGTGCCTTATCTTCGGCGGCAACTGGCTGGTGGACGGGGCTTCGGGCATCGCCTTGAAATTGGGCGTCAGCCAAGGCGTGATTGCTCTGACCATCGTGGCGGCGGGCACCAGCGCCCCGGAATTGGTGACCTCCATCGTGGCGGCGCGCAAGGGCAACACCGATATGGCCTTGGGCAATGCCGTAGGTAGCAATATCTTCAACATCTTCTTCATCCTCGGCATCGCGTCCACTATTTCGCCCCTGCAAAGAGGCAACATCGCCCTGACGGACTTTCTGACCCTGTTGGTGAGCGCCGTCCTCATCTGGATTTTCTGCCGCTTCGGCAAGAAGCGACTCTACATCACCCGCTGGGAAGGCGGCATCCTCACCGCCTGCGCCCTGCTCTACTACGTGTTCGCCGTGGTCACCGCCACCGTGTAATCATCGCGCCCCAAAAATCTTAATTTGAATTTTGAACTTTGAATTTTGAATTTGCTTTGTGCGTTCCGGCATTGCCCCGCACACACCTTCCCCAATGCCATTTTCACTGCTAGCCCTAACGCAATTGGGATCGCCAGAAAGGCATACGTAAAAACGCATCATGCTGAGGCTCTACCCTACAACGATGCTTTCAGAATCTCCAGAATATCATTCTCGCTGAGCGGGGCCCAGGCCTCGTCAAGGCCTTCGTTGACTGCGATGTGGTGCGCCATCTCGCCAAGGCGTTGGTCGTCGATACCCACCTCGCGCAGCGTCATCGGGATACCGAGACCTTTGAAGAAGTCGTAGGTCTTTTGGATAGCCTGCTCCGCAATCTCCATCGGGGCAAGGTTAGCGTCGATGCCGAACAGCATCGTGCCGTACGTGACGAAGCGGTCCACGGTCTTCTCGTTGAGGATGTGTTCCATCCAGCGCGGGGTGATGATGGCCAAACCTTCGCCGTGGGTGATGTCGTAGTAGGCACTCAAGGCGTGCTCTATGCCGTGCATCGGCCAGCCGCTGTGTCCGTTGCCGTTGCAGAAGATGCCGTTGCAGGCCAACGTGCAGGTGTAGAACACCTCGGCACGCGCTTCGTAGTCGTTGGGGTCGGCCAGCACCTTGGGCGCGTTGAGCATCAGACTCTTGAGGGCGGAGATGCACATCCCGTCGTTGAGGATGGTGTACGGCTCGGCGAAGAATTGCTCCATCACATGGTTCATCGCGTCGGCGATACCCGCACGGGTATGCTTCGGTGGGATGGAGAAAGTGTATTCGGGGTCGAGCAAGGAGACGGCCGGATAGAGATGCGGGTCGATGTAGCCCACCTTGTCGTTGGTCTCGGTGCGGGAGATGACGCCGCCAGCGTCGTACTCGCTGCCAGTGGCAGCCATCGTCATAATATCCACGATGGGCAGGGCCGCCTGTGTCTTCACCTTGTACGTGATGAGGTCCCACGGCTCGCCGTCATAGCAGGCACCCGCCGCGATGGCCTTGGAGCAGTCGAGGACGCTGCCACCGCCCACGGCGAGGATGACGTCGATCTTGTGCTCCTTGCACATCCGCGCGCCTGGTACCACGCTCTGCGTGTATTTCGGGTTGGGCTCGATGCCTGGGAGCTCGTAGACTTCAAAGTCCTTCAACAGTTCTTTGACCTTGTCGTAGAGGCCGTTGCGCTTGATGCTGCCACCTCCGTAGGTCATCAAAATACGTTTGCCGAAAGGTTTCATCACCTTGGGCAGCTTTTCCACTACGCCCTTGCCAAAGACAATGCGCGTAGGAGTGCAATATTCAAAATTAATCATATAAAAAAGTGTTTATGTTTAATAAGTAGCGCAAATATACGATTTTTCACTTTGCCGATTTCTGCCCGTGAAAAATCTGCGTCCACCTGCGGAATCTGCGGGAGACTTCATTTCCGGATAAGGGGAAACGGCAGATAGCGCCCGCGCTTTTGCTTGAAATCCAGATACTCCTGCCCGAAATCCGCCTCCAGACGTTTCTCTTCGGAACGGACTTGGATACTTAACAACAGCACTTCAACGGCAAAGACCAATATTGGGGCAAGCGCGAAAAGACAAAGCAAAACGCCGACATCGTACACATAGATGCCGAGCAACATCGGATTGCGACAGACGCGATACGGACCGCCCGTCATCAAGTGCCGGGTGCGCGGCGCCACCTCGTGATTGTAAGCGTCGAACGGATTCCCCTTGCCCACGATCTTCATATACACGATGGTGTACACGCTGAAGGCAACGCCTACAACCATCAAGATTATGGCAATGGCGCCCTGAAAGGCATTATCCGGGAAATAGGACAACGCCCTTCCCGACACCCACCACATCAAGGCAGGCACCCCACATACAAAAATCAAAAACCCCAACAAATAACCGATTATGTTTTTCAATTTTTCCATAACTGACGACTAATGACTAATAACTAACGAGACGATGTACACATCGTTTCTAACTGATGTATAACCACGGACCACTGACATCTGACGTCTCTAAAAATCAAAACCTATGCTCAAATACGCACCCCAGCGCGTGGGACTGCCGTTCCGTGACCAATGGACATTGAAGAGCATCGGGCCCAGAAACGACTTGTGGCCATATTGCAGGGCGAAACAATAGTCCGTGGGACGGATATAGTCGACACCATGCATACGCTGACCGTTAGCATCGAACAAAAGGTAAGTCTTGTATAGCGAAGCGATGAAGGAAATATAATCCTTACGCCCGATTTGGTAGCGGAGGTCCATCCTGGCGACGGCAGTGGTATTGCTGCTGGACATCGCCTGCATCACGTTGTAGCCCACATATGAGAGTTGGAGGGGAACGAGCTCCCCATCCAACGGGCCACCCACATAAGGGATATGGATGTTGCTAGTCAAGGCGACGTCCCTATTGAAGCTGGAGAAATCCAAATCCTGGATGGCCACCATTTTGCCTGACAACAGAATGACAAAACGATTGACCACGGGTATCGCCC
Source organism: Bacteroidales bacterium (assembly GCA_024685175.1). Lineage (GTDB taxonomy): Bacteria > Bacteroidota > Bacteroidia > Bacteroidales > WCHB1-69 > F23-D06. Next base: position 117,444 of record JAIKWD010000004.1, on the reverse strand, counting down.
CGTTAATATGCAGATCCAATACGTGATACCGGCAACGGGCGTTGTCGATGGTCTTACTATCAAAAACCAAATCGTATCGCCCGCCGACGTTGATACCTCGAGTGGGGAAATACTTGTCGTCTGTATTGTCATAGGCGCCTTCCACGAACACGGACACGCTATGGTTGTCCCAACGTCCCTTGCTAAAGTAGGCCGAGCCATCCAGAATATAGTCGTAATCATCGACCACCATCTCTTCGGAATCGTCGGTGTTCTCTTCTGGGGCATATGAGGCAAAGAAGGTGTAGAGGAAATAGGGCATCACATTGTATTCGAGTCCTGCCTTATAATAGCCGTTGTGCAGCCAGTGGTTGTCGCTGAGGTAAAGTTGGAAGCGGTTGTTCCAGTATTTGTACGAGCAGAGCGTGTTGAGGATAAAGTCGGACACCAGTGAATGCAGGGGGTCGATTCGCATCTGCATAAAGGATGTGCTGACGTCAAGGCCGAAAGCGGGGCCGCGGCGGGGCACGTAATAGAGGTCGAATTCGCCCTTGAGGTTCTTGCCGACGACCGCGGACACGTCGAACTTGAAGCCATTGGGTTTGCGGCGGTTGTAACCGAAGTTGAGTCCCAACGAGATGGCATCGCGGGTGTTGATGCGCAGGCCTGCACCCAACTGATGTATGGGGCCGCGCTCGCCCTGGAACACCAAGGTGTACGGCTCCTGGGCCCCTTCGACACGATAGGAGGCGTTCTTGAACAACCCGCTGCCATAGATGACGGCCAAGGCGTCCTCAATGTCGTCGCGCTTGTAACGCTTGTTCGTATCCAATGCCATATTCAGCAAAAGGAAGTCCGTCAACTCCTTGCTGATGCCATCGAACCGGATGTCGCCGATGAGGATGTCGCGCGTCGCCAAGTTGACGGCCGTAGGCAGGTTCTTGGGCGGCATTTTTTTCTTCTTCTTACTATACTTGCGCTCCAAAGCACGAAGAATGACCTTGAGCGAGGAGTCTTGCTGTTGTGCAGCCACTCTGCCCCGCTCGATGCATTCGACGATGTTCTTGGTCTGGAAGCTGAACATATTCATCCCTTGCATATCCGGGCGGATAATGACGTCGGCCAGGGGTTGGTTATGGTCGTATGCCTCTTTACCCATCAGGGCGATGTCCTGTTGCAGCAACTTGCCTATACCGTTGATCTCGTCATATGTGCGCGGTTGGCTCAAGTCGACGCCGATGATATAGTCGGCGCCCATCGCACGGGCGATATCTGCGGGGAAGTTGTTCCTCGTGCCGCCGTCCACCAGCACCATTCTCTTGTTACGCACCGGCGTAAAATAGAGCGGGATGGACATCGTGGATCGCATCGCCTCCGGCAAGCTCCCGCTCGTCCAATACTTGGTTTTCAGGGACACCAGGTCCGCAGCAACGCAACAATAGGGAATGGGCAGGTTGGCGAAGCTCATAGAATCCTGATAACCGACTGTAAGACTGTTGATTAAATTATAGACATTGTAACCATAGAGATAGCCTTCCGGCATATTGTCAATGAGGCCGTGTCGGAGGGCCTGCTCGCCGATATCGGAGGAACCGTCTTCGTCATCCTTGTCGATCCTCGATTGTTCCCGATATCTTTTCAAGAGGTTCTTGCCGCTCCATTTCTTGTCTTTCTCATAATAGAAAGGGATGCGCAAAGCGTATTTCTCGTTGTATTTCCGGCGGTAGTAGTTGAGTTTCTCGGTGGGCACGAAGTCACTCAGGAGCACGTTCCAGTTCATATTGACGAGAATGGAATCTATGGTGGCAGCGGGATAGCCCATCGCATAGAGGCCGCCCACGAGGCCGCCCATACTGGTGCCGATGATCATATCGACGGGGATGCCGAGTTCCTCGATGTGCTCAAGCGCACCCACGTGCGCCGCGCCCTTGGCTCCGCCACCCGCCAACACCACGGCCACCGTGGGACGGTATTTGCGGATGGAGTCCATTTTATGGCGCATTCGCTTGATGGCCACCGCGTCCGCCTTAGGGTCAATACTCGTCGTGGCCAAGTCGTACTGCGCTTGAACAGAGGTAAACAAGCAGATTGCGGCAAGAAAAAGAAGTATTTTTTTCATAACTGCAGATATTGGAAACAAATTGCAAAGTTACGAAAAAAAACACGCGCCGCCACTATTCTCTACGGCTTTCGCTCTTCGTCAACGCCGTAGTGCGAAACGAGCCGTCTTTCATCACGTGTTTCACTTCGTGGCGCATTTGGTGGTGCTTGTCATCATACTCGTACAACACGCGCCGCACCAGGTGCTCGTCAGGGTGGTTCCGCAACCGCTTGTAGAAATCCATCCGCAAGGGATCGCCGTTCTTGTCGTAAACGTTCACATAGCGGACAAACATCACGGAAGTGTCCGGGAAATAGGTGGTCACGATCGTGTCCACATACGGCGTGGCCCGGCCCTTATATCGAATGCTGTCGGCACGCGTAAGGACGAAGCGTTCCTCCAACTCGTGCGAGGCGGAATAATAGCGCGCCTCGACGAGGAAACCCGCACGGTCGTACACATCCTCTTGGATGGCCGGGGCGTTGTCCGTGCTCTCATAGGCCATATAGTCGAAGGGGATGCCAGGATGGGCCGTCTCGTGGGCCTCTTTCTCCATCCAGTAATCCAACAGGTCGGTCACGTCGAACGCATAGTTTTCGGGATGGACAAGTTCGTCGCGGGTGGTGGTCACTACGGTATGTTTCGAGCAGCCGCAAAGCAAAGTCGCGGCAACCATCAGCGCAAAGAGGCCTTTCGTTTTCATTTCTTTCATTATTGATTCAAGAGTTTTCTCAGTCCTTCCTCCAAATCCCAATAAGTAGTTTCAAAGTCTCCCGTATACCAAGGGTCGGCCACATCGCGATCCAACAGCAATTGAACCTTATTCGTTATCTTGGGCAGATTGCGAACGTTATAATGCTCCATACATACGATCTTGTCATACTTGTCATAGTCGGCAAAAGTAATCTGTCGTGCATAATGGCGCTCAAAGGGGATGCCGTGTGCGGTTAGGCAACGTTTGGCTGGCGGATAGATGTCATTTCCAATCTCTTCGCGCGAAGTGGCGCACGAATCAATGAGCCAATCACCAGCCTGACCAGCGTCGGCGACCATCTTCTTGAACATCATCTCTGCCATCACCGAACGACAGATATTCCCGTGACATACGAAAAGGATTTTGATCATGCGGCAGATTTTCGCGAGTAATAGAAATAGAGCATCAGGTCAATGAAGACCATCAAGCCATTGATGACATAGAGCCACATCACGATGTCGTAATTGTGGGTCAACTTGTGGATGATGCCGAAAATGTAGCCCAGAATGATGAGCGACATAAAGAGGGGACTTTTGCCCGCCACCACCTTGGTGCGAAGGGCTTTCGCGATGGAGATGGGCCAGCTTACCGCAAAACAGAGGAGAAATAAAACTTCCCAAACACTAAATTCCATAAATGAAAAAAATCAGCAAAACGAGTATAACATGTTAAGAGAATGGCCGCTTATCTTTTCCAAGCACCAACCACTTCGCCAATATATTGGAAATGGATGCCAGCCGGAAAGTTTTCATAACGCTTGCGGGGCACATCACTACGATAGTATTTGGGATCGAATTGTTCACCGCCGTACATCATGCGGCATTCAATCACCAAGTCGGCCTCGGCGTAATAGGGAGTACCATTCTCCGTATAAAGCGTGTGTAACCCAAGAGCTTGGGCTTTATCGCCATCGCGACCAGAGTGGGTGCCCATATAGTCCACCACTCTATTGTCCGGGAAATGCATGATGGTGAAATACTCATACTTGTCCATATACTCACGAGTATAACGCTTCTCAGCCACATATACGGTCACGGTAGGGCGTCTGCCCCACAAGGTACCAAGCGAGCCCCATCCGATGGTCATGGCATTGCTGTTCTGTTTGTCACCGGAGCAAAGCAAGAGCCCATGACCATTGTCGCCAGTGTAGAATGAGAATCCTGCAGGCAAGTCTTCAGTTGACATCACATTGATTTTCTTGAAGCCATTGCGCACAGGATCACCTGTCATAGAGGTTGCACCCACGGCATTCATATCCACGTTTTTGACATATTCAAGGGCGACGCGAACATTCTCAATAATCGCTTCGGAGCTATAGGTGGCACCACTTATGGCGTCCACCTTCTTGTCCAACGCCTGTTTGGGCGTAAGTCCCACCCAACTTCCGAGAAGCGCGGCAGCATTCGCGAAGAAGCCCGGAGTTTCACTGTTGGGCAAAGCCACCACCTTGGCCACCTTGCCGTTGAGAATATAGACATCTAAAGGCACTGCGCCAGCATAACCTTGAATGTTTTTGCCGAGTTCCTTAGTGTTCACGATCATCGTATCACCACTGAAACGAACGGGATCGACAGGGGTATAGGCTAAAGCGCGGCTGGACGATTGGGAAAAATTGACGGCATCTGCCTGCACGGCCAGCAGAACCACAAAGGCAGAGAAGAACAGGCCTAGGCAAACAACCTTCAACCAGTATTTTTTGTAAAGGTTTCTTTTATTCATTGTTGCAAAATAACAGTTTCACCTACTCTTTATGGTTTTTCGGCGACCACCATCACTGTTTTTATTCGAGAAAACAGTGCGCAAAAATAGGAAAAAAGATTGTATTTTTGACGCTTGCTATTCATAACGCTTTTATAGATAAAAACATACTATGAGAAAAGCTACATTCACCATATATTTAACTCTCGTCGGTGCATTATTTGCTCTTCACACTCCCACTTTCGGACAAGACATGCCAAAATTGCGATCCGGGGATACAGTTGCCGTTGTGGCTCCAGCTGCATTCGTAAAACCAGAACAGATGGAGACCTTCATTAATTATTTTGAGACAAACGGTTTTAATGTAATAGTAGCCCCGCAAGTATATCTGGACCACCTGGGATTTGCCGGCACTGTCCATGACCGATATATAGCCTTTCAGGAGATGCTTGACAGACCCGATGTAAAGGCCATTATTTGCGCACGGGGAGGATATGGTTCAGTACAAATCATTGACAGCTTGGATTTTACTGAGTTCAGGAAACATCCTAAATGGATTTGTGGATTCAGCGATATCACCGCTTTATTATCTCATCTCTATACTTTAGGCTATCCTTCCTTGCATAGTCCTATGCCTATCACCATGAGGGATTCTACGGCTGTAAACAATGCACACAACTCCTCCCTTGTCAAAGCCTTGCGAGGAGAACGCCTGCATTATGAATTTCCAGCCACAAGCCAGAATCATCCCGGAGAAGTCATCGCTCCCGTGGTGGGCGGCAACCTGTCCCTACTCTATTCATTGCTATGCTCCGAATCAGATATCAACACCGACGGTACCATTCTTTTTATCGAAGACTGCGACGAAAACATCTATCATATTGAACGAATGTTGATTGCACTTGATCGTGCAGGCAAGTTCAGAAATCTCAAAGGACTTATTGTCGGATGTATGTCACGTATTGAAATTGATGATTACTATCCCGGCTATACTGTCAACAAACTGATCGCAGAGCTTTTCCAGAAGTATGATTATCCAATCTGTTTTGATTTTCCAGCTGGACACTGTAGGCCGAATTTTACGCTCATAATTGGTAAAACAGCCACCCTGAAAGTGACAAACAATCCAAGTAAAGATTGCTTTTTGACCTTTGAATAAATTCTAAGGGGATTATCGTTTCCCCTTCAAGTTCCGTCATAGTCGTTTTTTGTTATTTTTGCGACATCAAATATGAAGCATTGATAATGTTGTTCTCCAGCTACAGTCTCTTTTTCAGCATCCTTCTATTTGTCAGTATTTTTACGGTCTGCAAATGGATTTTCAAAAAAGGATGGTTGAACAATGTTCTATTGCTCGCAGGCAACATTCTCATCTTAACACAGGTAGTCTCGCCGCGTTCGCTCTTTTGGTTGTCACTATTCACCGCTATCTTTTACTTTACAGGCCTCTTGCTCCGGCTCCGCAAAACAGGTTGGGCACTAGGACTTACGCTCACCCTATTGATTACGGTCTTCGCTCTCCGCAACTACCCACTCGTACAATCGTGGTTTGGCGAAACTAGTGGACTGATAAAGGGACTTAGAATGGTGGAGAAAGTGGGTCTTTCCTACATCCTATTTCGTCTGATCCACTGGTTAGTGGAGAGTTACCGGCAAACCCTCCATACTCAAAACTTCTTCTCATTCATCAACTACCTTTTCTTTTTTCCGACCTTCATGGCTGGGCCCATCGACACATACAACAACTTTGACTATTGGGTTCATAAGACCAACGTGAGATTTAACGTAAGAATGCTATTTGCAGGCATTGGAAGGATCTTTTGGGGTGCTGTAAAGACCCTGTTGATTGTACCCTTGTTGTTACCCTACGCGACGGATTATCAAACATTACTTCCTCAACTGGGGCCCTGGGGTGCAGTGATTAGCGCGGCCCTACTCTACTCGCTATATATCTACATCGACTTTTCCGGATACTGCGATATAGCCATCGGTATGGCTTACATGATGGGCATCCGGACTCCGGAGAACTTTGACAACCCTTATCTCAGCACCAACATTTCCGAATTCTGGAGGCGCTGGCACATCACATTCTCCACATTTCTTAAAATCTATGTCTTCAAGCCCGTAATTGCCTTATTAAACCGTTTCTCGATTGTCCAATATAGACTACTCGTCTCAGTCATTGCCTACCTCGTCACCTTCCTTGTGTGCGGCTTATGGCACGGCAGCACACTCAACTTCGTCATTTGGGGGTTATGGCATGGGGTTGGACTATCGGTGTACAAAATCTTCACTCACAATAAAAAACCTACGGAAAGCTATGCAGCTAGAATCGTCGGCATTGTCGCGACTTTCATATTTGTAACCATCGGATGGGTATTCTTCAATTATCCTATTGACCAACTAGCAACCATGTTAAATATTCTGTTCTCATGAAAAGGATGTATCGTTTGAAAGTGTTGGCTTGGATCGGTCTAACGGCGCTCTGCTCCGTGGTCGTGCTGTTGTTACTCGCCGTATGTATTCCCACCTTCAAGTTTCCCGACGTGGATGGACAACTCTATACTATCCGTCACCAAGAGTTTCGTGATAACAATCCGCTTTTCACCGACCTCTTCTTGAACAATCTCAAAAAGAACAACGGCTATCTGATCATGGGCACTTCAGAAAGCGACTACTATCCAAATGGCAACTATTCCGACTTCCTGAACGCCGACACCGCCTTGAAATGCCGATTCTCGGTCTGTGCCGGTGCGGGAAAGAGTGCATCATGCTATTTCCCTCTTTTTCTTAGCAACGACAATGTTGAGGGGTTGAAGATCATCTACTACATCAATCCTGCTTACTGGTGCAATAAGCTAGCCCGCAACGGACACCCCTATTTCCATCGATACACCTCCATAACTGCTTATCGCAAAGCCAATCAGTCTAACGACGAACTCGTCAACAACATTCTCAAAGCCAATCTTAAAAACATCAGTTTTACCGACCGCCTTTCCGATTGGACGGAATACTATATAGACAAAGCCCGCAGAAAATACTATCAAGACCTAGCTTTCGCCCTTGACACCAAGAAGTTCTATCGTCGCCTCAGCTGGGTGCCCGACAAAATGAGCCCCGTTCATTACCCTTACTACGGAACAATTGATAGTGCAAACTACAATTTCCAATACAACGTAGCCGGCGACTTTGACATTAACACTTTCAGTTTCACTGTAGACACCCTGTCGCATTTTCGCGATGACGAATTAAAGGCCATGATAGACGTGTGCAAGACCCGACATATAGACCTCACCTTTATCATTGGCCCATACAATCAAATTGCATTTGCTAACGCGCACCCATCCGAGCTTCCTCGGATGGCCAATGTTTGCAACAACATCAAAGGCATTCTAGAACGGGAAGGTGTCCCCTACATTGATGCCACCGACTTATCATCAATGCCCGGCACTTTCAACGACTGGCAACATCACTCCAGCTACGGAGCATATCTCATCTATTTAAAACTCAAAGATTATGTTTTGGAAAAAGAGAATCATTAAAATATTGGCCGTGCTCATCATTGTAGCCCTCACCATTCTGCTGCTGATGGTTCGTAGCGAAGGAGACATCTCTTGTCTGTACGCGGGGTTTTAGCGGTACCGACACTTCACATCTTCTTTCCCCAATTGTCTCTGTCGAGACTTCTATAGTTGATAGCTTCGCTGAGATGACCCAATTCGATGTCAGGGCTGCCGTCGAGGTCGGCGATGGTTCGGGCCACCTTGAGAATGCGGTCGTAGGCCCGGGCGGAGAGACCGAGGCGGTCCATCGCCTGCTTCAGGAGCAGCTGCCCTGCTTCGTCGATGAGGCAGTACTGCCTCACCATCCGACTGGTCATCTGTGCGTTACAGAAGATGTTGTCATGACTCATAAACCTTAGTTTCTGCAGCTCGCGGGCGGCCACCACTCGCTTCCGAATATCCACGCTCCGTTCTACGGGTTTCTTACTGGCCAACTCCTCATGACTCACCGGCACCACCTCCACGTGTAGATCGATACGATCCATCAGCGGTCCGGACACTTTGTTCAGATAGTTTTGCACTTCGAAAGGCTTGCACGTGCAAGCGATGGTGGGATGGTTGTAGTTGCCGCACGGACAGGGGTTCATTGCCGCCACGAACATAAAGGACGCGGGGAACTCGACCGAATACTGCGACCGTGAGATGGTAACACACCGGTCCTCCAACGGCTGTCGCATTACCTCCAACACCTGTCGCTTAAATTCCGGAAGCTCGTCGAGAAAGAGCACCCCGTTATGGGCAAGAGAGATCTCCCCAGGTTGTGGATGGGTGCCGCCGCCCACCAACGCCACATCGCTGATCGTATGATGAGGCGAGCGGAAAGGTCGCACGGCAATCAACGAGGCATATCGGCTCATCTTGCCCGCCACAGAATGTATCTTGGTGGTCTCCAAGGCCTCCTCCAACGTCAGAGGCGGCAAGATGGAAGGCAGACGCTTGGCCAACATAGTCTTGCCTGAACCTGGCGGACCGATGAGGATGACATTGTGCCCGCCCGCCGCCGCTATCTCCAACGCCCGCTTGATGTTTTCCTGCCCCTTCACGTCCGAGAAGTCAAACTCGTAATTGTTGAGGTTGCACCGGAACTCCTGCTCAATTTCCACCCGAGTTGGCTCAATGGGGATGTCTTTGTCAAAATAGTCCATCACCTGTTTGATGTTCTTTACCCCTAAAATATCTATGCCTTGCACGATAGCCGCCTCTCGGGCATTCTGCTCAGGCAAGATTACGGCTTTCATGCCTCGTCGTTTGGCTTCCAATGCGATGGGCAAAGCCCCGCGAATGGGCTGCAACGTGCCGTCAAGCGACAACTCGCCCAAGATATAATAATCCTTTAAACGCGAGCCGTTCTTGATCTGCTCGGAAGCCGCCATGATGGCAATGGCCAAGGTCAAATCAAACGCCGAGCCCTCCTTGCGGATGTCTGCGGGAGCCAGGTTGATGACAATCTTCCGCCCAGGCATGTGATAATTGTAGTTCTTCAATGCGGTCTCAATCCGCTGCTGACTCTCCTTTATTGCACTATCAGGTAGGCCCACCAAATGAAAGCCAATCCCGACATCCACATTTACTTCAACAGCCATGTGTATAGCTGCAACACCCATCAGGGCACACGAATACGTCTTTACTAACATGATATTTAAATTTTGTTTTCACGATGCAAAGATAATAAAAATTTAAACATTATTAAATATTATCTAAAATATTTTTCATTTTGATAAAAGCCCTGGTCAACATCGACAGGCCTTCAGGCTCAAAAAAAGTTCCGGTCCCATAATTTTTATCCTAAAAAATCCGATATTTGCCCATTAATCAAAATTAATATGCGCTTAGACAAATATCTATTGGAGAAGGGGTTCTTCACCTCCCGCGAGAAGGCCCAGACCGCCATACGACACAACACCGTGAAGGTGAACGGCATCATTGCCGCCAAGGCCTCGATGGACGTCGATGACGAGATGGACGTGGAAGTCATCGACCTGTTCAACAAATACGTCAGCATGGGCGGACTGAAACTGGAGAAGGCCCTTGAGGACTTCCAGCTGAACTTCACCGGCAAGGAGGTGCTCGACATCGGCTCTTCCACAGGCGGGTTCACCGACTGCGCCCTGAAACACGGCGCCGCCTTCGTGACGGCCGTGGACGTGGGCAGCGACCAGCTGCACGCCAGTCTGCGCAACGACCCACGCATACAATCCATTGAGAACCAAGACTTCCGGACGCTAACGCCCCCAATGGTCGGTAATCGGCTCTACGACTTCATCGTTTCCGACGTCTCCTTCATCTCGATCACATACATTCTCCCCCACTGCGCCCAATACCTGAAACCCGACGGACAAATGATGATACTCATTAAGCCCCAGTTCGAGGCCGGCCCGTCGTTCCTGGGACACAGCGGCATCGTGACGGACGAGAAAGGATACAAGATTGCCATCCAAAAGGTGGTCAGCGAAGCCCTGAACCAGCATTTCTACCTGAACGACCTAAACATCTCCACCCTGTTCGAGACTCACAAGAACGTTGAGTTTCTCGCACTTTTCAGTGCTCAGGACAACCATTACCACTTGGATCTGAACAAGATATGCGAAGAAGTCAAGCGTGTCAAGAAAGAATTGAAAAAATAGTACGAATGACAGAAAAGAACAACCCCATAATGTTTGAATTCTTGAAGGAACTCGTAGTCAACAACAATCGCGAGTGGTTCAAGGCGAACAAGCAGCGCTTTGACGAGGCTTGGGCGCAATTCAACGCGCTTGTGGACGAGATGATTGCCCTTGTCGCCAAATTCGACCCTTCGGTAGGCCATTTGACCGCCAAGGACTGCACCTACCGCATCTATCGCGATTTGCGGTTCACACAGGACAAGACGCCCTACAAGGGCCATTTTGGGGCCTACATCAATGCAGCGGGCAAAAAGTCGTACTACGGCGGCTACTATCTCCAGATCGAGCCCCATCAGGCATTGCTTGCCAGCGGCGTATGGTGGCTGCCGCCGAAGGAGTTACGCGCCCTGCGCTACGCCATCGTGGACCAAATCGACACCTTCTCCAAAATCGTGGACGAACCGACCTTCAAAAAATACTGCACCACCATCGGGATGGACCACTACAAGCGCATCCCCAACGGGTTTCCCAAAGACTTCTGTCGACCCGAGTTCCTGCTTTGCAAAGACTTCACCTGCGCCTGCACGCTCAAGCCTACGGAACTAAGCAAACTCCACTGCACTCAACGTATGGCTCACATTTTCCAAGCAATGATGCCGTTCAATGAATTTCTCAAGGAAAACATCCTGATAAACATCGAGGAAATGGAAGGAATGAAGAATATTATCAAGTTCTTTTAATTTGAAAATCAAATTATTAAGTATTATTATCTAAACAAACTCTTTAGAATAAGAAATGCGACATCGCTACGCCAGGGAAACGGATATTCCGGTCATTATGACCATCATCGGGCAGGCCAAACGCCGGCTCAACGGGCTGGGTGTCGACCAATGGCAAGACGGCTATCCCGATGAGGCCGCCATACGTAAGGACATCCAGAACAAAAACGGGCACGTCTTCACGAAAGAGGGCGAAGTAGTCGCCTACGCGGCCGCTGTCTTCGATCGAGACCCATATTACGAGCACATCGACGGACGATGGCTCACCGACAACCCATACGTCGTGGTTCACCGCATAGCTGTGCACGACCGCCATACGCACCAAGGCGTCGCCACGGACATAATGAAAGCCGTGGAGCGGATGGCGGTGAAGAAAGGGGTGCCGTCATTCCGTATCGACACGCACCACGACAACCACTATATGCGCAATATGATCCGAAGCGTCGGTTTTACGCTTTGCGGCATCGTGCAGGTGCGCGACGGCATACGCCTCGCGTACGAAAAGATTCTTAAATAATCGTGTTATTCCTCTTTGGATGCTTTAAGATACAAAGAAGCGTTGGGGCTTTCATCGGCGGTCACGGCGCCAACTTTGAGGGGAGACACCTTCCACGCGCTTGAAGTAGGTGCCAAAGTGACTTTGGTTGTGGAAATGCAATTGGTCACTGACCTGTTGGACCGTCAAGGAGCTCTCGGCGAGCAATTTTTTCGCCTGGAGAATCACCTCACGCCGTATCCAGTCGCTGGCAGTCCTGCCTGTCACGCGCCTGACGATAGCCGTCAAATATTTGGGCGAGATACGCATTCGTTCCGCATACTCCTCCACATTCCGTTCTGAGCTGGCGAATTGTTTCACCAACATCATAAAGGTATGGCAAATCTCCTCATCCCTGAAATGCTTGCCTTTGCGGGACACGTTATCCAAGCCCCGCTCGAAAACAACGGAGAGATAATTGAACAACGATTGGATGACATCGCGCAACAGGATGTCGTTGACTGGATTTTTCTCCAATTTCACCAGTTGATACACCAATTGAAAATAGCTTTCGAATGTATTGAGTTCTTCGTCCGACAGGGAACCACAAGTCTTCATCGAGAAGGCGGAGAACACCGTCTGCGTGTAGGCTCGAATATTCTCGGCGAAAGCCGGCGAAACTGCAATCACCTTGCCCGCACAATCAAACGAATTATCTACACACTCATACATCGTATTGGGGGAAATTAGCAGGAAGGTCGGGGATGAGATCTCCCGTTTCTGGAAGTCGATATTCACCGTCAAGGAACCTTTTTCCAACAAAGTGACGGCATATGCCGACATATTTGACAACTGATCCAATGGTATGTTATCCCGGAGTATCCGCGCCAACAGAACGTCGTTGCCGTACCAGAGTTTCTGTTCTAAATTGGCGTGATCGTGCAGAACAGCCATTCTATTTCTTCCCTTATTTGCCATAAATCAAATAGTTATAAAGACTCTACCTCATTTTGATGCGGCAAAAATACGACTTTCCGCTTACTTATGGAGAAATAGAACATAGAATAATCCATTTAGATCAACACACCTAAATACGAAAAACTATATTTGCCCGTTATTTTTTATGATTAACAAATTTAAATAGCATATTAATAATTAGATATATATGTTAATAAAACTTAATTCACTATGCAAGAAGCTACGAGACCACTGAAGATTTTATTTGTCATCGAGACCTATTTCACGCACAACAACGGCACGAGCATTTCGGCCCAGCGATTTGCGGAGGAGTTGCGCAAGCGGGGGCATGAGGTACGCATTCTGACCGCTGGTGAACCAGCTGATGACATCTATGCGATGAAAAAACTTCGGATTCCATTCTTCCAACCATTGATAGAAAAGCACGGCTTCATGTTTGCGCGTAAGAACAAGAGGATCATACGCGAAGCGGTGGCCTGGGCCGACATCGTTCATTGCTATATGCCTTTCAGTTTGGAGAACTCTGCCAAGCGCGAGGCGGACCGGCAAAACAAGCCGGCAACGACGGCCTTCCATATACAACCGCAAAACATCACATCATCGTTGATGCTGGGCAAGACTGATTGGGCAAACGAATTGTGTTTCAAATTGTTCCATCATTTTACCTACAAACACTTCACCCATATTCACACGCCATCGCAATTTATGGCCGATGAAATCATAAAGCGTGGTTACAAAGCGAAAATCTACCCCATTTCCAACGGCATCCAATCCGACTTTCAATATATGAAGAGAGCCAAGTCACCACAATTCCAGGATAAAATCCTCATTATGATGGTGGGACGCCTGGCCGGTGAGAAACGGCAGGATGTTCTGATCAACGCCATCCCCTATTCCAAATACGGCGACAAGATCCAATTGGTGTTGGCCGGTAACGGTCCGAACTACAAGAAGTATTACAAACTGGGCCAAAAATTGAAGAACAAGCCCATCTTCACCTATTACACAAAAGAGGAGCTGATGGACACGTTGGCGCAATGCGACTTGTATGTCCACGCCTCGGATATGGAATCGGAGGCCATCTCCTGTATCGAGGCCTTTGCTACCGGCTTGGTACCTGTCATCGCCAACAGCGACTTGTCAGCCACCCGGCAGTTCAGCCTCGACGAGCGCAGTCTGTTCAAAGCCGGCGACCCCAAGGATCTGGCACGTGCCATCGACTATTGGCTCGATCATCCGAAAGAGAAGGCCGATATGGAAAAAGTCTATGCCCAGTCGGCAAAAAAGTACTGCATTGACAATTCCATCGCCAAATTCGAAGAAATGCTCTACGACGCCATAAAGGTTCATCATAAAGAAAAGAAGAGAAAATGAACATATAATATTCCATATAGAACAATTCCAAGCAAAACGAATACCTATTTTTGTAAGACTAATAAGATATATGCCATCTTTTTGTAAGTTATTGGGAATGAGTGGCATATATCCTCGTAAATTTCTACGTAATGTCTGAAAAACGCAAGCCATTGAAGATTTTGTTCGTCATAGAGACGTACTTTACAAACAACAATGGCACTAGTATATCCGCCCAACGTTTTGCCACCGAATTGCGCAAGAGAGGGCACGAAGTTCGCATCTTGACCGTGGGAGAGTCTGGAGCCCCTGAGATTTTTGGTCTTGAGGAATATAAGTTACCTGTATTCGGGAACTTGGTGGAGAAGCACGGTTTCAAATTTGCCAGTCACGACAAGAAAGTCATCGAGGAGGCCGTGGCGTATGCCGACGTCGTCCATTGTTTTATGCCGTTTGCCTTGGAGCATCACGCCAAGAAAGAGGCCGACCGGCAACACAAGCCCGCCACGGCGGCATTCCACATCCAACCCGAGAATCTCACGTCGTCCATCAATATGGGCAAAGTGAAATGGATCAACGAGCTCTTCTACAAGTTCTTCAACCGATGGATATACAAGCGTTTCACCCATATCCACACGCCTTCCCGTTTTATGGCAAACGAAATCATCAAACGTGGATACAAGGCGAAGGTGCATCCCATTTCGAACGGCATCTCTCCGGATTTCAAATACAGAAAGTTGCCCAAGAGCCCTGAATTCAAAGACAAGATCCTCATCATAATGGTGGGGCGATTGGCTTGCGAGAAGCGTCAAGACGTGATCATCAACGCCGTGCCATATTCCAAATACGCAGACAAGATCCAATTGATATTTGCGGGCAGGGGGCCGGAATATGAGAGATATCAGAAATTGGGCAAAAAGTTGAAGAATCCGCCCATTTTCGGCTATTACAACAAGGAGGAGTTGATGGATGTACTGGCGCAGTGCGACCTGTACGTACACGCTTCCGACATGGAGTCGGAGGCCATCTCCTGCATCGAGGCCTTCGCCACCGGCCTGGTGCCCGTCATCTCCGACAGCAAAACATCGGCCACTTCCCAATTCGCCTTGGACGGCCGCAGTCTCTTCAAGGCGGGCGACCCCAAGGATCTGGCACGTGCCATCGACTATTGGCTCGACCATCCGTCCGAAAAGGATTATATGGAAAAGATTTACGCAAAATCAGCCAAGACATACAGCATCGACAATTCCATCCGAATGTTTGAAGATATGCTGTACGAGGCCATTGACGAGTATGAGAAAGGCACTGCAAAAAAGTCGTAACCTACGGTTTGCCGTCCTTCTTTGCTTGCTCGCCACATTTGTGCAAGCCCAAAACGACCGGACAGTTCAATCCCGACTCAACGAGAACGGGTCAATGACTTTTGTATACCGTGACACCACAGCCAGAAGGGTCAGAATTTCGTGCGACTGCCGTTTGCGCGGCGAAAAGCCCATCAAGGGAGAGAGCTACAACAAGGCCAAGATGGTGGCGACGGAGCCGGGCGTATGGACGTACACCACGCCACGCCTCACCCCTGAAGTCTACACCTACCAATTCCTCGCCGACAAAAAAGCAGTGACCGACCCCACAAACGCCGACTCCATTCGCGTGCAGGACACCCGTATGAGCGTCTTTATGGTCGACGGCACGGACGAGATGAGACTATATCAGACGGACAAGATGCTCGGCAACATTGACACCCTCGACTTCGTCTGCGGCAATGACACCATTGCGCGACGCATTTTAGTCTATACTCCACCCTATCATGTCAACTCGGGCGAAGAGTATCCTGTATTGTATCTGTTGCACGGCATCAACGGCAACGTCAATTCCTGGAACGATCGCGGGCGCGCTATGCAAGTGGTCGACAACCTCATACGGGAAGGGCGCATCGTCCCTATCGTGTTGGTCATTCCCGATGCCAACCCACTCCCTCTAGTAGGGCAAGACGTAGAGACGGACATCATGCAGAATCTCATGCATTTCCACAATTGGAAAGACTTGGATTTCGAGCGATGTTTTCCTGTTTTGGACCAATATTTGTCCGAGCGTTACCATCTTGCGCCGGAGCGCTCGAAGCGCGCTGTGGCAGGGTTGTCCGCCGGCGGCTCGCAATCGGCCAACCTCATCAATATGTACGACACCGCCTTTGCCGTGGCTGGCCTCTTCTCCCCTATCATCTTCCACCACAACCAACCCCGACACCCATCCACACCCGTTATGGTGTACACGGGCAAAGCCGATGTGTTCCATTTCCAAGCCAAGGGATATTGCAGAAAATTAAAAAAACAGGAGGTGCCCTATAAACTTTTCAATACCGAAGGTGGTCATACTTGGCGCAATTGGCGAAAATATTTCACCGATTTCGTTTTAAGCACCTTCCCTAACAACCCAACGAAACCAAATTAACTTTATGAATATTGCAAAAAACACTTGTCTATCCCTCATTTTATTGAGTTTGACTTATTTAGCCTTTGCCCAGACTCAGATGGCCAACCATGACTTCGAGCAATGGTCGACGACCACGCAGGACAAGGCATTGCCCAAATATTGGCACTCCTACGGCGACGGTGACTGTAAACTCAAGGGTATCTACTCTTGGGGATGCTCGTTGACGACCAAGGATCACAGCAACCGTGTGGCGGGGCATCGCGGGTACGGATGCGAGATTTTCACCAAGACGCTCTCCGGCCATACCGTCAACGGTGTCATCACCACGGGGCAGATGCAATTCGCGTCGGCCGAGACCAAGAGTCCCGACAACTACACCTACACTGACAAGGACAACAAGTGCGGTCATCATGCAGCAATGGCGTTCACGGGCCGTCCCGACTCCGTCTATTTTTGGTGCAAATTCTCGATGAAGGCACCCTCTAATGTTGCCAAGGCTGTTTTCCTGCTCCACGGAGACGTGCGTTTCAAGGACCACTCTACATACACTTCGGCCACTGCGCAAAAGGGCAAAATCGGCAATGCATTCTGCGATTTCAAAGACCGTAATGATGGCAAATGGCATAAGTACAAATTCAAATTCACCTATTACGACGAGAACAACAAGGTTGTCAGCCAAAGTTCGCGCAAGCCGAGTTACATCTTGGCCACTTTCTCCACCAACCGGATCACGGGAGGCGGGCACAACGGCGACAAACTGGCCATCGACGATATCGAGATGATTTACAACAAACGCTTGTCCTACATTGAAATCAACGGCGAGCGTATGGAGGGTTTCTACCCGGACATTCACGAATACATCCTTGCCGACGAGGGCGACGCTCTTATGATCGTAAGTGCTGCCGCTCAGTCGCCTCATGCCACCGTCAATATCGAACAGCCTTGTTTGATGAACAACCATGTTGCCCGCATCATTGTCACCCACGACGACGGTCAATCAGAGTATGTTATCAGGTTTGTGCAAGAAGAAAAAATTTGTCAGAACAACTAGAAAACAACTAGAAGAATAATATTTGTTTTTTATTTATTTTATATTTTTGCATGTGTATAGAACACACATCCTTATAAAGGCATTAACAACAATTAAAAACATAGTACAATGAAAAGCTACAAAACCATTATCATCGCGTTGGCTCTCGTGATGGGAGCAGCCCTCACCGCCAATGCACAAGCCCCGTACAAGAACGGCATCGGCATCACGGCCGGCAACATGCAGGCCCTTTCTTACAAAGGTTTCATCGGCAACCATTTTGCCATCCAAATCGACCTCGGCACCAAAGTGACAAAAGGTGTGTCCAAACACATCAGCCCGACCATTTGGGATCTTGAATTGAACCCCAACTTCATGTTTGAAGGTCATCTCACCGGCGGTCTCTACGGTTTGGTCGGCATCGGCGGCAGCATCGGCTACAGCTGGAGCGCCTTCACCGTCAGCCATTGGTTCTGGGATAGCATACGCACCGACTTCGGCAAATGCGGCGCCAACGGTATCATCGGCATGGAGTACAAGCTCAAAGCCCCGCTGGCCTTCCAATTGGACTTCAGACCCGGCTACGGATGCCTGTTCGCAGAGAACTTCGACTTCCACTATTTCGACTGGAGTGTCAACCTTGGAATCCATTACACATTCTAAAAGACAAAAGCAATAAACACAAAGGCACGGACGTTATTCCGTGCCTTTTGTCATTAATAAAAAAAACGATATGGCCAAGTCAACGAAGAAGCACAAGTTTTGGAGAATTGTCGGAATCATCATCCTCTTGTTCTTCCTACTGAGCATCTTTTTCACCATCATCTATCGGTGGATCAATCCGCCCGTCACTCCTTTGATGGTCATTCGCAAAATACAGCACGGCTATCCCATTGAAAAGGTGTGGAAGCCGATAGAGGAGATATCGCCCTCAATGTACAAAGCAGCCATTGCTTCGGAGGACAACTATTTTCTGGGACACAACGGCTTCGATGTTATCGCCCTGGATATCGTGATGGAAGAGCGCAAACAGGGCACGCGCAAGCGCGGTGGCAGCACCATTTCCCAGCAGACGGCCAAAAACGTGTTCTGCTGGCCCAGAAGCTCATGGGTACGCAAGGGGTTCGAGACCTACTACACTTTCCTTATCGAGACATTTTGGTCAAAAGAGCGCATAATGGAGGTCTATCTCAACGTCATCGAGATGGGTCCTGGCATATATGGAGCAGAAGCGGCAGCGCAGCACTATTTCCACACCAGCGCCAAAAACCTAACTGCACGGCAGGCAGCCCTCATCACCGCCTGCTACCCTGCCCCACTCCATAGGAACCCCGCTAGACCTTCCGGCTATCTCAACCGACAAGCCGGCATCATCCAAGAGCGTATGACTCGTTACGGCAATCCCAAATTCACCAAAGAATACATAGCTGGATGCCAGGAACGATACAAAAAAGCCGTCGCCAAACGACAAAAAAGCAAAGCAAAACGAAAAAAATAACATAAAAACAATTGCTTTTTGTATATTTGCAGCCGTTAGCAGACAGCAGACAGATAATAAGACTTTACTACATTCCTAATTCCTAATTCTTTAACGGTAATCACAAATAACATAAAACACTCATATAAAATGTTCACAAATTTTCAAAAACATCTTCAAAAAGAATTAGCCGACATCAAGGAAGCCGGCTTGTACAAAAACGAACGTATCATTGTATCTCCCCAAAGTGGTGAGATCGTGTTGCAAGATGGCAGCCACGTGCTGAACTTCTGCGCCAACAACTATCTTGGCTTGGCCAACAATCCCAAGTTGATAGCCGCCGCCAAGGAGGCCCTCGACACCCACGGATACGGTATGGCTTCCGTGCGTTTCATCTGCGGCTGTTCTGACCTGCACAAGGCTTTGGAGAAGAAGATCGCCGAATTCTTCGGCACGGAGGACACCATCCTCTACGCCGCTTGTTTCGATGCCAATGGTGGCGTGTTTGAGCCGTTGTTGACCGATCAGGATGCCATCATCTCCGACGCCCTGAACCACGCCTCCATCATTGACGGTGTGCGTCTCTGCAAGGCCGTTCGCTATCGTTACAAAAACGCCGACATGGCCGACCTCGAGGAGCAACTCAAGGCCGCCCAGGCACAACGCTTCCGTATCATTGTCACAGACGGTGTCTTCTCTATGGACGGCAACGTCTGCCCGCTTGACAAGATTTACGAGTTGGCACAGAAATACGACGCTATGGTTATGGTCGACGAGTCCCACTCCGCCGGCGTGGTCGGCAAGACGGGTCGCGGCGTGACCGAGCGCTACAACCTTCGCGGCAAAATCGAGATCCTGACCGGTACGTTGGGCAAGGCCTTCGGCGGTGCCATCGGCGGTTTCACCACCGGCAAGAAAGAGATCATCGACATGCTGCGTCAACGTTCTCGTCCATACCTGTTCTCCAACTCCATTCCTCCTATGGTGGCTGCTGCCGGCTGCAAGATGGTCGACATCATGTCAGAGACCAACGAGTTGCAAGACAAGTTGCACAGCAACACCGAGTATTTCGTGGCCAAGATGAAGGCCGCCGGCTTCGACATCAAGCCTACCGAGTCCGCCATCTGCGCCGTGATGCTCTACGACGCCAAGTTGTCACAAGTGATGGCCGCCAAGTTGCAGGAAGAAGGCATCTATGTCACAGGCTTCTACTATCCTGTCGTCCCGAAAGACCAAGCCCGTATCCGTGTCCAGATTTCCGCCGCCCACGAACCTGAGCACCTCGACAAGTGCATCGCAGCCTTCACCAAGATCGGCAAGGAACTGGGTGTCATAAAATAGCAACACTTCAATACAATATTTCAACAAACAATTCGTTAACAATCATCATTAATCACAAAAAATTCATAAAAATGAAAAAAATCGCTTTATTCGCATTCGTTTGCTTAGCAATGGTTTTCTCCAGCTGCAACAGAGGCCAACAGACCTACAAAACCACGATGGACTATGTTTTCATCAACCCGGCCGACGGCATCAGCACAAAAGCTATCGTTGAGAGCATCAACTCCTACTGGCTTGGCGACTTCACCTTCAACGGTGACAACGCCGACTACACCGATGTCAAGGCCTTGACGAAATATGACGCTGCCATCGCTGCCATCATGCTTCGCAACGGTGACCTTAAGGGTTATTTCTCTGACACCGATTGTATGATTTACAACCTCTATCGTACGACGGAGACAGTTCCTGTTTTGGTTAAATCCACAAAGTTCTCCTTGAACAGTGATGGTAATTTAACGACAACAGAACTTACGGATTAATCCGTGAACTCGTAATAAAAAAGCGGCTTGGATACCAAGCCGCTTTTTTTATATCTCCTTGCGAAGTCGAGCTACGGGAATGTTCAGTTGTTCCCGATATTTGGCCACCGTGCGCCGCGCAATGTTGTAACCTTTCTCTTTCAACAGTTCGCATAATTTCTCGTCTGCCAAAGGAGTATTTTTGTCCTCCGCCTCAATAAGGTCAGACAAGATTCGCTTTATCTCTTTGGATGAGACATCCTCGTCATTCACCGCCTCAGAAAATAGATGTTTAAGAGGAATGACACCAAAGTCAGTCTGTACGTATTTGCTATTGGAGACGCGAGAGATAGTGGAAACGTCAAGTTTCACCTCTTGAGCAATGGTTTTCAAAATCATCGGTTTAAGGTCGGCATCATCACCAGACAAGAAATAGGCCTGTTGATGTTGCATGATGGCATACATCGTATTGTAAAGAATCATCTCACGAGTAGAGAGGATGCCGATAAACTGTTCTCCCCTGTCGACATATTCTTTCATGAATTTCTCCGCCTCGGCTCGTTTCTTCTCTGAAGCTTCCTTCGACAAAAAACGATATTCGTCACTAAACTCCTTGTTGATGCGCACCTTAGACACATATTGGTTGTTGAGTGACAAGTTAAGTTTGCCATTCGTGGCCGTAATGGTAAAGTCGGGGCGGATGACATCCGCTGTTTTTTCAATGGGCGTTCCCGAGTCGGCGGGCCTAGGATCCAGTTTACGAATTACTGCAAGTGCTTGTTTGAGTTGTTCATCGCTTACAGATAGTATCTGGCGAATTTTATCATAGTGTTTCTTGGCAAATTGGTCGAAACACTTCTCAAGAACATCTGTAGCCAAAAGAATCTCTTCGTTTTTTGGTGTAATACGCCGCAATTGCAACAGTAGACATTCACGCAAGTTGCGTGCGCCGACGCCAGGAGGATCCAGCTCTTGAACAAAGCGGGTGAGCACTTCCTCCACTTCATCCATAGTAGTGTAGATGTTATTCAAATACAGCAACTCGTTGACCACGGCTTGCGGGTCCATGGTGAAATAGCCATCATCGTCCAAGCAGCCCGTCAGATACTCAGCAATGGCACTTTGGCGATCTGTCATCATCATTTCGCCCAACTGCATTTGCCACTGTTCCTGTATGGAGTGATAAAACACACCCACACGATCATTCTGTCTGCTCGGGTCAGGAGCATTGATACGTTGAATGCGATTCTCTATTTCTTGCTCCGAGGGATAGTCTTCCAAGTCATCATCCCGATAGTAATCCTCCTTAAAGATATCCTCTTCGGTCATGGAGCTCTGCGACAGATCAAGCGGATCGCCATTCTCATCATATTCCGGGAGAGCGTCATCAGGAGTCTCGACATGGTCATCCCCTTCTTCGTGATAGGCTTCCAAAGCGGGGTTTTCGTCAACCTCTTTCTGAATCTCCTGTTCGAGCGACGTGTACGGCAATTCAACCAACTGCATCAGACGAATAGTCTGTTGTGTTGCGACTTGCCGTTGTACGGTCTTTTGAGCTTGAGTAAGACGATTAGCCATACGGAGGATAATATTGGGATGTGCTTCAGGCACATCCCAACAGACTAGAATTCTGCGTTTTGAGGAGTTCTCGGGAATGGGATCACATCGCGGATATTGGACATACCCGTCACAAAGAGCAAGAGACGTTCGAAGCCCAGTCCGAAACCAGAGTGCGGGGCGGAGCCAAACTTACGAGTCTCAAAGTACCACCAATATTGCTGTTCAGTCATATTGAGTTCATGAACACGGTTGAGCAATTTCTGATAATCAGCCTCCCGCTCTGAGCCGCCAATGATCTCACCAATGGTCGGGAACAGCACATCCATAGCCCGAACGGTCTTGCCATCGTCGTTCTGTTTCATATAGAAGGCCTTGATCTCCTTCGGATAATCGGTCAGGATGACAGGGCGTTTGAAGTGTTGCTCCACCAAGTAACGCTCATGTTCGGACTGAAGATCAATGCCCCAGGAAACGGGATAGTCAAACTTCTTATCGGCTTTAAGCAGAATATCGATAGCGGAAGTATAGTCAAGACGGACGAAATCCACCTTCACGACAGATTCAAGACGTTGGATAAGTTCCTTGTCGAACATGTCATTCAGGAAACGGAGGTCATCCATATTGTTGTCGAGGGCATATTGTACCAAATATTTGATAAAGTCCTCGGCGAGATCCATATTGTCGGTAATGTCATAAAAGGCCATTTCGGGTTCAATCATCCAGAACTCAGCCAAATGGCGCGGTGTATTGCTGTTCTCGGCGCGGAAAGTAGGGCCAAAGGTGTAAATATTGCCCAAGGCCAAAGCCCCGAGTTCACCTTCGAGCTGACCGGACACGGTCAGGTTCGTATGTTTGCCAAAGAAGTCCTTTTTATAGTCCACTTGACCATCCTTGGTGCGGGGCACGTTGTTCAAGTCAAAAGTAGTCACGTTGAACATCTCGCCGGCGCCTTCCGCGTCAGAAGCCGTGATAAGTGGGGTGTGCAAGTAGAAGAAGCCTCTTTCGTTGAAGTATTTATGGATTGCGAAGGCCATTGCGTGACGCAGGCGCAAAACACAACCGAAATAGTTGGTACGAGGGCGCAAATGGGCAATCTCGCGCAAGAACTCCATAGAATGACCTTTCTTCTGCAGAGGATACTTCTCGGGATCGGCGGTACCATACAGTTCAATCATGTCAGCTTGAACTTCCATGGTCTGGCCTTTGCCGGAAGACTCAACCAGTTTGCCTTCCACGTGGAGGCAGGATCCTGTGGTGATTTGCTTCATCAGTTCTTCGTCGAACTTAGTCGGGTCGACCACGATTTGCAAGTTGGTCACAATTGAGCCATCGTTCAGGGCAATAAACGCCACATTGCTGTTGCCACGCTTAGTGCGGACCCAACCTTTTACACACACGTCATTGCCGAAACCGATGGTTTCAGGATTTTTCAAAATGTCTTTTATCCTTGATCTTCTCATTTCTTGATTCAAATAATAGGTTATGATGTAATAAGTAATTAGAAGCTATAGCCAATGCCAAGGCCGAGCATCTCTTTGAACTGCACGCGTTGGGCGGGATATCCTGCAGCACCGGGCTCGCCATTCCAATTCTTGCCGGCAATCATCACTTGGTCATAGTACTTCAGGGATGTCATCAAGCTGACGCTGAGCACTTTGAGGAAGTTGTAGGAGATTGCGAAATCCCAGTCTACGTCAAAGTTGCCAAACTTCTGTTCCTTAGAGGTATACGGAGTGAAGAGGGAGACTGTCGTTATGATTTTCAAATTCTTGACAAGTGTATAGTTGATACCGCCTTTGATGATAAGACCAAGGGCAGCGTTGGCTGCGGGTCTGTACAACATACCATCGCGCTCACGCTCGGGCAGACCGTATCTCTCACGTAAAGTGGAATCCTTGCAATAGGTCAGACGGCCAGCGATCGGGGACACGTATACGGAGAAGATATCATTAGGCTTATAGTCAATACCAATAGAGAGGTCCGTATAAGACGGGGATGCCCAACGAGCGATGAGGGTCTTATCGCCAGCATCATTGTTGGCGTATTCGTAACCCGGCGCATATTGGGTCTTAAAACTACCCAACACTGACAAATACCAAGACTTAGCCAATTCATAACCGAATTTAGAGGTAATGTTGAGCTTGTCATTGGACTTTCTCCAACGAGGATTAAGGTCGGAAGAATAGAGTTCGCCAATTTCAGTATCGAGATTGCTGTCCCAAGCAATCCTATTTTTTTTGTAAGAGAGTGTGAGGTTGGCATAAAGTACGCCGGTAATGTTATTGTTTCCACCGGCAGCCCAGTTCCAGAATTGGGTCTGAGAAGCGTTCAAGCCCGTCATTCCAGTGAATTTCCAATGCTTCACACTGTCAATCTCTGCAGCTTTAACTTTGGTCTCAATGGCAGCTTGTGCGGCAGTTTTTTCATCTTCTTGAGCAAACAAAGCAGTATTGCTTACCAGCAAGAAGGACATAACGATAAAGAATAGATTTTTTTTCATGATGAGATATTTTAATGATTAAACTTATTATATGCTTTCCACCATCTGTCGGGGATTTGGTCATCGCAAGCCAACAAATAGTCACGTTTAGAGCAAGGCAAGTAATAGTTCTGTGTAGTATCTTTCTCCTTGTTGATCATTGGAACAAGCATCCACCAACGACCAGTATTCTTACTACAGAAGAAAACCAGCTCACTGAGGGCGCCAGAGACGGCAATGCTGTACTGACGATAGTCTTGTTTGTGATTAAACTGATTATCGTTAGGTCTGTTCAGATAACCCTCCACAAAATACCACACGATATGGGCTATGAGTTGGGAAGTCTGATTGCAGTAATCCAGGGTCGGGTCATATTCGTAAATTCCAAAGGAAGACAACTTGTCGCTAAGGCCGGCATACTTGGCTATCTGACAGATCTCTTCGCCATAGAAGCCATTAGAAGAGCTATGAGGACAGCCTGGGGCATCGGGACGGCGTACCGCGGAAATGTCCAGTGACACCATATCGGCATTACGCACGATGGGCTCCACTTCTTCAATATCCTTACGCATGGAGCCCACGCGATAGGTTTCAAAGAACAGGTCTTCCATCAATTTTATGGTAGCCGGACTGTTCATATAAGTCTGGAAGCCCACATTGGCATAGTTGAGCAGGAAATTTGGCTGTTGAAGTACCATCTTGTTGAGATAGGCATCGGAGCGGATAGGCTGGTGTTCGTCGCCGAGATCAAATCGAGAGTCTACCGCCACCAAATTAACCACCTGTTCCATTTTTTCATAGGCACGGTAATTGGCGAAGGCCAAATCATTTCCGCCGCCAAGGACAATGGGGATAACCTTGTTTTCAATAATAAAAGCCAATATGTCGGAGAGTACTTCGTAAGTATCTTCCACTGTTTTGCCCACTTTAAGATTGCCCAAATCGATAATGCGAACATTTTTATGCCATTTATAGAGACGATACAATTGACGGCGTATCTCATCAGGAGCCATTGCGCATGATGGGTTCTCATAGCTATATCGTGATTCCGGCACACCTAGGATAGCAATCTGGGCATCGGCAATATTAAGCGGAGCTTCCAGGTTGTACATCAAGATAGAAGAAGCAAGCAATCCATTGTCGGATTTACTCTCATCAATGCCCAAAGCATTGAGGTCAACAGGGGCAAAATAGAGTGATAGGTCCATAGTTTATGATCTTTTCCTAATTACACGTTTCTTGGAAGTTGGAGCATTGTTGGCCATGATATCGAGGCAATCTTGGTAAGTCAAGTTCTCCGGCAGCATATCTTTAGGTATACGGTAATTATCCGTGCCATTGGTCAGATAGGCGCCATAACGACCATTCATCACTTTGACATCGGCATTCTCATCGAAGGAACGGATAACATTCTTGTTCTGTAGATTCTGAAGATAGTCGATAGCTTCAGCTTCGGTGATCGTATGGATATCCATACCCTTGGCGAGGGTCACGTTCTTACCGTCATATTTGAGATAGGGGCCATATCGGCCTGCCGCAACCAGAATCTCTTTGCCATCAAGGTGGCCCACCACGCGCGGAGCACGGTCGGCGTCCTTCTGTTTCTTGGCCTCAATGAGCTGCACACAACGTTCCAGGGTGACGGTCAGCGGATCATCATCCTTTGGGATAGACACGAAAGCCCCATCGTAACGCACATAGGGACCGAAACGACCCGTGCCGACAACAACCTCTTTACTTTCCCACTCTCCAACGTGACGAGGCAGTTTGAAAAGCTCCAAGGCTTCTTCCAAAGTAATCGTCTCAATAAATTGGTTGGGGCGCAAGCGAGCATAACGAGGTTTTTCATCTGCGTAATTCTCCCCTATTTGAACCATTGGGCCATATTTGCCGAGCTTGGCAAAGACCTTGGCGTTAGTGGCAGGATCGTACCCCAACAACCGTTCGCCGCTGGCTTTCGTAGAATAGTTCAATGCATGATCCACAGAATCATGGAAACTGCCATAAAAACGTTGAATCATGTTCTGCCAATCGTCTTTACCCTCTGCAATATCATCAAACTCTTTTTCCACATCAGCGGTAAAGCCGTAATCCATAATATCTTGGAAATTGTCTTGCAGGTAATCGTTCACGATAACACCGACATCGGTAGGGATGATTTTGTCCTTTTCGTAGCCAAATTTCTCTTTCTTGGTTTCTTCTGAGATTTTGTCATTCTTCAATGTCAGGAGGTTGTAGGTTCTCTCGCTGCCCGGGCGGGTGGCCTTGAGCACATAGCCACGTTTTTGTATAGTGGTGATGGTCGGTGCATAGGTTGACGGACGACCAATGCCAAGTTCCTCGAGTTTTTTCACGAGACTGGCTTCGGTGTAACGCGCAGGCGGCTGGGCAAAGCGCTGGGTAGCCGTAATGAAGCTAGCCTTAAGATTCTCGCCTTGTTCCATCTGAGGCAGCATGCCGCGTACCTCTTCATTATCGTCGTCCTTGGACTCAGCGTATACCTTAAGGAATCCCATGAAGAGGACCACCTCACCCGTAGCCACGAATTTTTCCTTACGGTTGGATACTGGGATAGTAATGTTGGTTTTCTCTGTCTTGGCATCACTCATCTGCGAAGCGATAGTACGTTTCCAGATCAGCTCGTACAAATGTTTGGCAAAAGTGTCGCCCGGTATGGTTTGGCGGGACAAGTCGGTGGGACGGATAGCCTCATGCGCCTCTTGCGCGCCTTTGGTCCGCGTCTGGAAGTTGTGGACGTGCACATAGTCGGCGCCGAACATCTCGGTGATGACCTCTTTGGCGGTAGCCAGTGCGTAGGCCGACAGGTTCACAGAGTCGGTACGCATATAGGTGATGTAACCGGCTTCATAAAGTTGTTGGGCCACCACCATGGTCTTACTGACGGAGAAGCCGAGTTTGCGGGCGGCCTCTTGCTGCAACGTGGAGGTGGTAAATGGTGGAGCAGGGCTCTTCTTTCCCGGAGCCTTTTCGATAGCATCAATCTTGAACGTAGCCGTGCGACAGGCCTCCAAAAAGTCCATGGCATCTTTTTGGTCGGCAAAGCGCTTGTTGAGCTCGGCTTTAAGTTCCACTTTAGTATCGCGATCGGGGTTGAAGAGGCCGTCGACTTTATAAGAAGAGGTGGTGTTGAACTTTTCAATCTCATGTTCGCGCTCCACGATCAGCTTGACGGCCACAGACTGCACACGACCAGCGGAGAGTTGGGGTTTCACTTTGCGCCAGAGCACAGGAGATAGCTCAAAGCCCACCAGACGGTCCAATACGCGACGGGCCTGTTGGGCATTCACCAAGTCGATATTCAACTCACGCGGTGCCGCCAAGGCCTTCTCTATGGCCGACTTCGTAATTTCGTGAAACACGATACGTTTTACCTTTTTAGGATCCATACCTGTGACTTGCATCAGATGCCAAGAGATGGCTTCACCCTCACGGTCATCATCAGTTGCCAGCCAGACCACATCTGCAGCGGCTGCCTTCTTCTTGATATCGTTAATCAATGCTTTCTTGTCATCCAGCACCACATATTTCGGCTCGAATTTCTTCGAAATGTCAATGCCCAGATCCTTCTGCGGCAAATCACGCACATGCCCCTTGCTTGACACGACTACAAAATCCTTTCCAATAAACTTTTGGATGGTTTTAGCCTTGGCAGGGGACTCCACAATAATCAGATTCTTACTCATAATTTTTTTCTTTAAAGTGTTTATATTTTGTTTTGAAAAGTTTCTTTTCGATCTTCTGCCTTGAGATGATAATGATAGCCGAGCAACTCATCAACCTTGTCAAATTGCTTTTCCAGTATCAATTTGCGAATGGTGGAAGAGTGTACTTTAGCATCGTGGCACATAAACTCGGGGATGTCTATGATTTGGACATGATGACGTTGACAGAGGTCCTCAATTTTCATACGATCCCCTTCCCTATTATGTCCGATGGCATGATTCGGTCCCATCACAAGCGCTCCCGCATGGAGCCATCCAAAGATGTACTGCTCGAAAAACTCCACATAGGAAAGCTTGGAGAACTCTTTCGTAAAGGGAATGACAAGCGCCAAATCCACGCCTTGAGCGCCAATCAGGTACAGATTCTCCTCAACCGTATTGATTGTAAAGAAATCAGAATTCGGATTGACGAGGACTTGCGGGTGAGGATCGAAGGTCACAACCACACTTTGGCCATTACGGCGGTGAGCCTCTTCACAAAGGTATCGCAAAATCTGACGATGTCCTAAGTGGACGCCGTCAAAAGAGCCGATAGCCACAACCGGACTTACCAACTCAGGCATTTGCTCCAAACCTCTGCAGACTCTCATTATAGCTTATGTAGTTAACGCAGTTTTGCGCCAGCTTCACGTTCGTAAGCGGCAATCAGTTTATTCATTGTCTTGTTAATCTCCTCGTCAGTTAACGTCTTTTCAGGATTTTGCAAGACGAAATTCATAGCATAGGATTTCTTGCCAGCCTCAATCTTATCGCCTTCGTACACATCAAACAAGGATATCTGCTTAACGAGCTTGGAGCCATACTTCATGCCGATTTTCTCCAAGGTATCGTAAGTGACATCCTTATCCACCACCAAGGCAAGGTCTCGCTTAACAGCGGGATAGGTGGCAATAACATGATACTTAACAGCTTGTTCAGCAGCCACGTTCCTCACGGCAGGCAAATTAAACTCTGCATAGTAGACAGGCTTCTTCAAATCGAACTTTTTAAGGACGGCGAGACTCAACTGACCCATAGAGACCACACGCTCGTCGCCGAAGTTGTAGGTCAAATGGTCGGAGAACATACGACGGTCATCGTCTATGGTCAACTTAAGCTTTTGCATCGGGAAGTTGATTTTCATCAAGACATTCTCTACCATGTTCTTCAAATAGAAGAGGTCTAGGTCAGCAGCTTTATGATTCCAGCTATCTTCCCCTTCTTTACCCGTTACAAACATCACAAATTCTTCCTTCTCAGGATAGCGCTCGGTGACATCGGCGTCAGGGGCGGCTTCCGTATTGTAGTGATAAGTCTTGCCAAACTCAAAGAGTCTCAAATTAGGATTCTTGTTGTTGACATTGCGGGAAATATTCTCCAGTCCTCCGAACAAGAGCGACTGACGCATCACGTTAAGTTCATTGCTCAAAGGGTTGAGCAGTTTAACGGATGCGTTAGCATCAATAAAATCAAAGGTTTCA
This sequence comes from Bacteroidales bacterium, assembly GCA_024685175.1. Classification (GTDB taxonomy): domain Bacteria; phylum Bacteroidota; class Bacteroidia; order Bacteroidales; family WCHB1-69; genus F23-D06. The sequence continues at coordinate 87,180 of JAIKWD010000004.1, read as the reverse complement.
GCATATTCCGACTTAGTGAGGGAGTTGTTCATCACCTCAAAGAAGCCATTATCTGCCAAATATGTAGAAATCGTCATCTGCATTTGATAGGCAGGGTTCTCATTCTTGGCAGTGGGCATCTTGTAAAACAGAGTATCAGGGATCTCAATGTTATTGTAACCGTAGATTCTAAGGATTTCCTCGATCAAGTCGATGGGGCGGGTAACGTCAGCCTTGCTCAGCGGTACGCGAACGAGCAATTGTTCGTCGCCGGAGCTCTGCACCTCCATACCCAACATGGAGAGAATCTTGGAGATGATGGGTTTATCAATAACCTTGCCGGCCACTTTGTTGACCTGATCATATTTGAGCGTGATCTGAGCAGGTTCTATACGATGGGGGTAGATATCCACCAATTCGGAAATAATAGATGCACCAGTAAGCTCTTGAACCAAGGCTGCTGCACGTTTCAGGGCATAAACAGTGATGCTGGGGTCACAGCCACGTTCATAGCGGAAAGAAGCGTCAGTCTTGAGGCCATGACGTTTCGCCGTCTTACGAATAGATACGGGGTTGAAATATGCGCTCTCCAAGAACAGACGGGTAGTTTCATTGGTGATTCCAGAATGAAGACCACCATACACGCCCGCAATACACATGCCATCTTCGGCGTTGCAGATCATCAGGTCGTCTTTGCTCAATTTAACCTCATTACCGTCCAACGTGACAAAAGGAGTTCCTTCTGGCAGATTCTTGACGATCACTTTGTTACCTTTTATCTTGTCGGCATCGAAAGCATGCATGGGTTGACCCAGTTCCAACATGATAAATTGGGTAATATCCACCACGTTGTTGATGGGGCGCACGCCCACTGAGCGAAGCTTGTTCTGCAACCACTCCGGGGAATCTGCCACCTTAACATTATCGAACAGTAATCCAGAGTATCGGGGGCAGCCTTTAGTGTTTTCCACACTCACATCAACACGGAGTTTTACGTGGGCGATGGGTTTCACTTCGGGCACATTAGGAAGGATGAGTGGAGAGCACGAGCGACCATCCTGGACCAAGGCGGCGTACAAATCGCGAGCGACACCGGCATGGCAGATGGCGTCACAACGGTTCGGTGTCAAGCCAATCTCGAAAATGGTGTCCGATTCCATGTGAAAATAGTCGGAGGCAGGCGTACCTGGCACGGCATCGGCGTCCAACACCATGATACCGTCATGGCTACTGCCCAGTCCAATTTCATCTTCAGCGCAGATCATACCTTCGGAAGGCTCGCCACGCAGTTTTGACTTCTTGATGGTGAACGACTCGTCTCCATTATACAGGGTAGTACCTATAGTGGCCACGATAACTTTCTGGCCAGCGGCCACATTGGCAGCGCCGCATACGATGTGCAACGGTTCCTCGCCACCCACATTTACGGTGGTGACATGCAGATGATCCGAATTGGGATGGGCTTCACAAGTGAGCACCTCGCCCACTACCAAGCCTTTGAGGCCACCGCGCACCATCTCGGCATTCTCTATGCCTTCCACTTCCAAACCGCAATTGGTCAGGTAACGGCTCACTTCTTCGGCAGAAACATCGAACGTTAGCAAGTCTTTCAGCCACTTATAAGAGATCTTCATAGTTGTAATATATTTATAGTTAATAATTTACAAAAAGAAAACAAACCTATTTTCAAGGCTGCAAATATAATATATATAATTAATGTATGGGATTGGCCCCTGATTTTTTTTACGGCACTGGGTCGTAGCCGCTTCCTCCCCATGGATTACAGGAGAGAATACGTTTGAAAGTAAGCCATCCGCCCTTGATGGGGCCATGTTTACGGATAGCTTCAATGCCATAATTGGAACAGGTTGGTGTATACCGGCATGAACGGCCGATAAGCGGTGACAATGTCCATTGATAGAGCTTGATAAGCCCGATCATCACGGCACCGATACCTTTAGAGATCCAACGAAGAATTTTTCTCATGATTCCTGGGAAGCCAAAAGGTGGGACAATTTGTCAAAGATAGCGAGAGAAGCCTTTTGCAAGGCATCATAAGTAGGCATCTCGCCCGCCACCAAGATCCAGCACAACTGTAGGGTTTGACCGGATGGTACGGCGATACCGAATTTGCCGTGGCGATAACACTCACGTAAAAGTCGTTTTAGACGATTGCGGTCAACGGCGTGTGGAAAACGTTTTTTGGGCACCATCACAGCAAACTGCAAATTGGTGTCTTGCATTTGAGGAGCAATGCGGTAGTAGCATTTTATAGGATAGGCGAACACATTTTCATCAGCATCCATAACCTCTTTTATGGCTATGGAAGATTTAAGGTGTTCACGGGCGGGGAAAGCCGCACTATCTTCTACGTGTGGCATTTTCTTTCAGGAAGGCGTCCAGCGCGTCGGTAATGGAGGGATAGTCCTTGGTGGGGGCATTAACCTGTGCGGTCCAGCCTGCATTCTCCAAAGCGGTGATAACGGAAGAGCCAAGGGCGGCGAAAGCGACATCACCTTGCTTGAAATCGGGGAAGTTGGATTGCAGCGATTTTACTCCATTAGGACTGAACATCACTATCATATCATATTTTGCAATATCGATGTCTTGAGCCAAATTGGCAGCGGATGTGGTAAAAACATGAGCCTGCTCATATCGAATACCCTTTTCATCCATAAATTCCAGCATTTGGGAAGAGGCACCATCCGGTCCGCATGGAACAAGCATATTCAGTTCCTTGTTTTTAAACAGAAGGTCATTAAGACTGGAAATATTGCTGTCTTTGGCAAAAAAGATCTTACGTTTACGATATTGGATATAGTTTTGGAGATAGTTTGCAACCGCTTCGGTGGAGCAGAAATACTTCATGGTTTCAGGAATCTCCATGCGCATCTCTTTACACAAGGCAAAGAAATGATCGATAGTGTTTTTGCTAGTAAAGACTATAGCCTCATGGTCGAGGATCTTGATTTTAGACTTACGGAATTCTATCGCAGACACGCTCTCTATCTTGAAGAACTTATAGAAGTCCATGTTGATGCTATACTTATGCTTCAGTTCAGCATAAGGAGATTTTTCAAAATCAGCGGGAGCATTTTGGGAGATAAGTATGTTCTTAATCTTCATTTTCAACCAATTTCATTTTTGGCCTAAGCCTATTTAACTATTTGATTTACAAATTATTGCTATTAATTTTACCAACACAAGATAAGGTAAAATTTCAAGCGTGCAAAAATAGATAAAAAAATGAAATAAATTTACTTTCCCAGCACTTATTTTTAAAAGTCTGAACAAGAAAAGACCAAAAAGTACTATAAATAAGGGAATAAAGACATAAAAAACAATGAAATTTTGTGTTGCGTGATAGATAATAAGAAAGACAAACAGAGCGACTGCCACATTGGTCAGAAAAATGAACTTATAGAGGTTCAAGGCATAATGGTCTTTCTGTCTATCATATAATCCTGCGTATATCAAATTGCCAAGATACGGCACGAAATAGAGAGCTGTCATCACAGCAACTGAGATGGCATAGGAGCCCCAATAGGTCATTTTGGCCACAAAGGGAGCATAGAAGTGATTAACTATGGTAAGCAGTCCCAGAGCGAGGGTCAGCATATCAAAAAGCAAGGTTAGTGGGAATAGCATATCTTCCAACGCCTTGCCTTCGCGCGTGAGCAGAGAGAAAAAGCGTTGGGAATACAGAGCCTGCAGCACATTGGAGAACTTACGGCGATAGAGCACCATCGTCAGGGTCAGCAAGAACAGCAGTGCACAAAGGATGAACACCTCGCCGCTATTAGGGCGGGCTATGGCGTCAGCGCTAAGTTGGGTGACGGATAGTTCGTGATTATCAAAAGTAGACGTGAGCACAGTCCTTACTTGACCAGGAGCTTGCGAACGGATGTCATACGGCCGGCTTGTTCAAGGCCATAGAAATAGATACCCGGCGACAAGGAGGCTACGGAAAAGCCGATTTTGCCCTCACCAGTCACTTGCTGACGATAGATTTCACTTCCGAGCAAGTTCTTGACCACCACATAGGCGTTCGGGCTTCCTACCGTATTATAACTGATATATACATTATCCGTGGCAGGATTGGGGCAGGCAAAAACAGCGACTTGATCCTGATGAGAGGTCAAACCTGTAGGAGCGGTGGCATGTACGAAAACACTCGTGGCATCTGATTCATTGTCAGCATTGAAGAACGTATATTTGCCTAAATACTCCCCACTCGTGTTAGACTCATACACAATATGGAAAGCCATTAGATCCATACGGGTTATAGTGTCGCCAGGTTGGAGTTCAAACTCGCTGGACAGGTACGAACTACAGGATGACCCAACACAGAAGGTCGCATTATCATTTTCAGGAATGAAAACATCTTCGCGACGAACCTTCACAAAAATGGTCTCCGAGGAGATGTTGGCGTAATCTATATAAATATTGTTTTGTTCACCAACACTCACTTCCACATGGATAGTATCATTATTATTCAGCGGATCCCCATAAAACAATTTAATGGATTGAGCGGAGCTGGACAATGCAGCGAATACTATAAGCAGAGCGAATATTTTTTTCATAGATGTATTTTTTAATTTATTGTTTTTGAGCTGCAAAAATACAAAAAAAAGAAAAAGGAGGGCCAAAAATGGTCCTCCTTTTTCAGATAATGGGAAAGAAAAATTATTTTCTTCTTCTCTTAGGTTTAAGGTTGTGTTTCTTGACAAATTCGTCAAGCACTTCCTTGAGGGTGGGTTGACCAATCTCTTGCAATTCATAACCGACCTTGACAACAGGTTGTTTGATCTTAATGAAGCGAGGCAGGTCGATAGGAGTACCGATAACCACGGCGTCGCACGGAGTGTTGGCGATGGTCTTCTCGAGGTCCTTCATCTGTTGCTCGCCATAACCCATAGCCGGGAGAAGCGTACCGATGTTGGGGTATCTTTCGAAGGTGGTGGTCAGTTCGCCTACGGTATAAGGACGAGGATCGACGAGTTCGGCAGCGCCAGCCTTCATAGCAGCGACGGTACCGGCACCGATCTTCATTTCACCGTGGGTCAAGGTAGGACCATCTTCCACGACGAGAACGCGTTTGCCCTTCAGCAATTCGGGTTTGTCGATGGTGAGCGTAGAAGCGGCATCGATAATTTGGGCGTTCGGGTTGATCTTGCGCAAGTTGGTTCTTACGGTGTTGATGTTCTCCAGAGAAGCGGAGTCGATCTTGTTGATGACGATGACGTCAGCCATACGGGCGACTACTTCACCAGGATAGTAGCTAACCTCTGCACCGGGACGGAGCGGGTCGGCAACGCCGATGGTGAGGTCCGGTTTGTAGAACGGGAAGTCGTTGTTGCCACCGTCCCAAAGTACGATATCGCAACCATCGGGATCGTTCTCGGCACCATCCATCTTAACCCACTTACCGGATTGAGGATCTCTTGTCATACCACCTTTGAGAATGGCTTCATAGTCGACACCAGCGTAGATGACATTACGTTTGGTAACTACGTGCGGTTCATACTCTTCCATCTCTTCGATGGTGCAGTTTTGTTTCTTGAGGTCGGCGACTTCAGCGAAACGTTGCACGATTTGGTTGTTTAGGTTCGGGTCGTAAGGCATCGGGTGACGTACAGCCACTACTCTGAAGCCCATACCAACGAGATATTCAATAATTCTACGGGAAGTCTGGGACTTACCGCAGCCCGTACGGGTAGCGCCAACGGCGATGACGGGTTTCTTGGAAGCGATCATCGTGTCCTTCGGGCCCATCAACCAGAAATTAGCGCCAGCGGCGTTTACGACGGCACTGATGCTCATGACATAAGAGTACGGTTTGTCACTGTATGCGAAGACGCAGTCGTCAACGTCATATTTCTTGATCAGCTCGGTGAGCATGGATTCAGGATAGATCTGAATGCCTTTAGGATAGAGGTCTTCACCTGCGAGTTCTTTCGGGTATTTGCGGTCGTCAATGCCGGGGATTTGTTCGGCAGTGAAAGCCACTACGTTGTAGTTCTTGTTGTGACGGAAGAAGGTGTTGAAATTGTGGAAATCTCTTCCTGCTGCACCAATGATGATGACATTTCTTACTTTTTTCTTCATAAAAAAATGGATTTTAATTGTTAGTTATTAGTTGTTTTTGTGTTTTTCTTTTCAAAAAAGCGCGCAAATATACAAATTTTTCTCAAAAAGTCAAATATAACAGCAAATATATTGGCTTTACTTGGTTTGGTTGGCCACAACAGCCTCTTTTGCCTTCAAATCCTCCTCGCTGATGCCAATATATTCGTCCTTGATTATCTGCATGTCTTCATCCAACTCCATAACGTATGGAAGACCCGTCGGAATATTCAGCTTCACAATCTCTTCGTTGGACAAGTTCTTCATAAACTTGATGATACCACGAATACTGTTGCCGTGCGCCACGATGAGGACTTGTCCGTATTGGTGGAGATTCTCCACAATACTGGCGTTCCAAAGCGGGATGATACGGCGGGTGGCATCGGACAAGGACTCAGTACTCGGTCGAGCCGAGCGGTTCTTGATGCCTTGATAACGGATATCGTACTTGGGATGGCGCGGATCGTCGTCTGGCAGCGGTTCGGGAGCCACATCGTAACTACGGCGCCAGAGCATCACCTGCTCCTTGCCGTAGATTTCCACAGCTTGCTGCTTGTTCTGGCCTTGCAGCATACCATAATGCTTCTCGTTGAGCCGCCAGCTCTTTTCCACCGGCAACCACATACGGTCCATCTCCTCCAAGATAAGGTCAAGCGTCTTGATGGCTCTTTTCAAGAAGGAAGTATACGTATAACGAACGTCAATACCGGACTCTTTTATAATGCGGCCCGCCTGTCTGGCTTCCTCCACACCTTGCGGGGTAAGGTCCACGTCCGTCCAACCCGTGAATTGGTTGGAAAGGTTCCACTCGCTCTGTCCGTGCCGCACTAGTATTAATTTGTACATAAGGGAATTTTAGGAATTAGGAATTAGAGAATTAGTAAGTTAGTGAGTTGTGGGTAGTGTTGTTTGATATTGATACAACGCATGCGTTGTCTGTGCATTGGCTAATTGGTTCATTGATTATTTAAATCGCTAAGGCAATTTATTCTCCTTCGTCGGAAAGATGATCCAAGGTTTGAAGTGTTTGGCTTCTTCGAAGTCCATAGAGCAATAGGAGATGATGACCACCACATCGCCCACGCACGCCTTGCGCGCGGCGGGACCGTTGAGGCAGATGATGCCAGAGTCTTTGGCGCCTTTGATGACGTACGTCTCGAAGCGCTCGCCATTGTTGACGTTGAGCACTTGCACCTTCTCGTTCTCAATCAAGTGAGCGGCTTCCATCAGAGTTTCGTCGATGGTGATACTGCCCACATAATTCAGGTTGGCCTCGGTGACCGCGACCTTGTGTATCTTTGATTTTAGCAGTTCTATCGTCATTGTTTTCCTGTTTTATTTGTATCGGATATTGTCGATCAGTCGCACTTCGCCCACATAGACGGTCACGAATCCCATCACGCCGTCGGCGTCGGCGAGCGCGTGGACGGTCTGCAGGGTTTTGTCGTCAGCTATCTCGAAATAGTCGAGTTGGAACTCCGGAATCTTGGCAATCTCGGCTTCCACGAACGCTTTCATTTGGGGCACGTCGACGCACTTGCGGGACTCTTCAAGGATTCTGTGGATATTGGCGGCTTTCTCAAACTGTTCGGGGGTCAGGCGGCGGTTGCGGGAGCTCATCGCCAGGCCGTTGGGTTCGCGCACGATGGGACAGGGCACGATTTCGGACTGGATGTTGCACTGGAGCACTAGCTCGCGAATCACGGCGATCTGCTGGTAGTCCTTCTCGCCGAAGTAGGCCTTGTCGGGACGGGTCCATTCGAGCAGACGACGCACGATGATGCCCACGCCGTTGAAGTGTCCCGGGCGCGCAGCGCCTTCCATCACCTTCTCCACAGGGCCGAAGTCGTACTTCTCGGACGGCTGGACGGGGAAGATCTCTTCCACGGAAGGGGCAAAGGCATAGTCGGCATAGTCGCCGATGAACTCCACATCGCGATCCAGCGTGCGCGGATACTTGCGCAAGTCGTCCTGGTTATTGAACTGCACGGGGTTGACGAAGATGGAGACGAAGACCACATCGTTTTCTTTCCGTGCTCGTTTGATGAGGGAGAGATGTCCCTCGTGCAAGGCACCCATCGTGGGAACCAAACCCACCGTCTTGCCTTGTGCCTTTACTTTATCTACAGTCTTGGTAAGTTCTGCAATGGTATTAATTACGAACATAATTCTTCAAAAAAGTTACATTCTGAAAAAAAATCGGGCAAAGATACACTTTTTTCTGCATCTTACTTGATGTTTTCCTCTACCATTTCGCGCAAGGATGCAATAACATCGGGGTCGTTGATGGGCATTCCGTCCAAGATTTCGTAAACCTCATCAGTATCAAGGGTATAGTCCACATCGTCGTCGCGTTTGTAATGGAAGATGAACCGAATGTCCGGGTAGGCGGAGATGGTCAGCACGACAGTGCCGGCCAGGTCGCCCATCGGCGGGGTGTCCAAATGGGTGAGCCCGAAGACGGCGGTGACGGTGGTGCCCACGCCCACGGTGGAGTCGATATTCAAGGAGCCGCCAGTCTGCTCGGTGTTCTGCTTGAGCAGCGGCAGGCCCAGTCCCACCTTGCGTGTCGTGCGCGTGGTGAAGAACGGGTTGACCACCTTGCGGACGGTCTCCTCGCTCATCCCGCAACCGTTGTCCTTGAAAACTAAGGTCAGCGTGTCGGCCTCGCTATCCAGGAGCACCTCCAGTGTAATCACCGTCGCCTTGGCGCGAGTGGAGTTCTGGAGGATGTCCATGATGTGCATCGACAGGTCTTTCATACGCTATGCGTTCAACAGTTGGTAAATCTTGCCGGCGGTCTCGAAGGTCTGGGCATCCGTGCCCAACACGGGGATTTCCTCGTCGCGGGCCTGCTCCAGCATACCTTCGTCGGGTTTGTTGCCTTTCACGAGCACCACACACGCCAGCTCCTTCAATGAAGCGATGGCAATGACGTTGGTGTGAGTCTGCAAGGTCACCCATACGTGGCCTTCCTGGGCAAAGCCCATCACATCGCTCAACAGGTCGGACACATATCCGCCCTTGATTTCTCTATCCAACTTGTCCTCGCCGCAAAAAACGGTAAGATTCAATTTTTCTACTAGGTCTTTTACTGTCATATTTGGGGGTATTGGTTGTTAGGAGTTAATATGAAGTTATATATCACTTTGTTTTTTGTTTTTTGAATTTCATTCCAAGGCCGTTTGTTCATCGTTCGTGAGTAATACGGCGCGGCCGTCTTCGTGGTGGAGGGCTTTCCGGATTTCGTCGAAGCAGCGGGTCTCCATTCGGAGATAACAGGGCGCGGTGCCCACGATATCGGGCAGATGGGCGTCGGAGCTACGGGTGAACATCTTGTTCTTGAGATATTTATGTGTTTTCAGGAGCTCATCTCGGTTGCCGTGCTTGGAAATCTCTACTGCATCATAGTCGAGGTCGAAGGGGATGAAACCCAACTGGCCGATAAGACTATCCTTGGGTTTGTCGATGTGCGCAGGAACGAACAGGCCGCCGATGGAATGCACGAAGTCGGCAATCTGGTTCACCGACTGGTCGATAGCCGAGGTCAGCAGACGAGGTTCCTCATAGACGATGTTGAACTCTTCGTCGATCTGTACCTGGTCGCCGAATTTGTCTGGATTGTTTTGAATGTTAGGCAGATGCTCGTCCAGATAGGCCTGCAACTTGTCAAGCGCATCGTGGTCGGGCATATAGGCGAGACAGTGAGCCTCCTCCTTGGTGGTAATCTCCGCGCCGCAGAGCACGAAGATGTCACGGTTATGGGAGTAGTGCTCCGCCAGCCGACAGTGACGCGTGGAGTTGTGATCGGTGATGGCAATCACGTCGATGCCACGCTCCTTAGCCAACTCGATGATGTTGTCAGGCGTCATCTCCAGGTCGCCGCAGGGCGACAACAACGTATGTGTATGAAGATCTGCCTTGAATAATTGCATTTCATCTTTATTTTAATGCGGCGCAAAAGTACAAATAATTTTGAGACGTGAGATGTCAAACGTCAGTAGTCAGTTGTCAGTTGACTTTTTTTTGGCAAACAATCGATTATCTATCATCTATCATCAATAATCTATAATCTAAATTCGTATTTTTGTGCGTTCTTAATCTACAAATATCAACATTATGGAAAAGAGAATCCTTCATTGTCTTTTTATCCTCGTTTTTTGCGCTTTGGTTCCCTTTGCGTCCGGCCAATCGTACGAGACGTTCTGGAAGCGTTATGATTCCTTCAACAAGGCCTTGGTGCGCGACGCCAACAAGAAACTCGACACCATCGAGTTGAAGGCCAACAAGGAAGGCAACGAGTTGCAGCAATTGCGTGTCCATCTCGAGCGCCTCAGACTCAATCAGCGCTACAACAACGCGTGGAGACAGAACACGGCCATCCTCTATATGGACTCCATAAGACAACAGAAGCACTCCGCGCCCTATCTTTGTCTATACAATTATATCATTGCAACCCTGTTAGACAATTACTATTCCAACAACTACTATTCCTCCTCCATCGGGAACACCGACCTGAACAAGTTGGAGGAGTGGTCGAAGAAAGACATCGACAAGGCGGTAGAGCAATATCTTCAAAACTGTTTCAAGGATGTCTCTACCTTGAACTCGCTTCGGGTCGACGACTTCGAGTTTATGATCAACAAAGTGCCTGAGTTCCGCAACCTGCGGCCCACGATGCTTGACCTACTCGTACAGGACTACATTGAATACTCGGGCACGAACACCGACAACGCTTCGGCACTTATCGACACCGCCATCCGGACACACAAGTTGCCCGCCGACCGTGACATCATCATCGACTTCGAATTGTTGAAACTCAAGTTGAAGAATAGCGAGATCTCCTACCCCGCCGAAAATTGTGCCTATATGCAGGGCCTTGATGCGTTGCAGGCCAAGTATGGGAATGACGAGGCCTTTGACTATGCCAAGGGTGTGGCATACAAGCAGATGGGCGACAGCCAAGACACGGCCACAGATTACAGGGAGAAGGCCCTCACTTATTTCGAGCGCAGCATCCGTGAAGGCAAGAATCCCTATTTCATCCACAACGCCCAATTCTACAAAGAGCGCATCATCAAGCCCTCCGTCGCCATTCGTCAACGCTGCGAAGACTACATACCGGCACCGAAGATACGCATTCCCATCCAATACTACAATTTGGAGAAGTTGTTCGTGAGCGTCTATTCCGCACATAAAAACTCCCTTACTTATGTCACCGAATACGACACGAACGGGAACATCATCGGTGATCACCTGCGCGACAAAGATGTCCAAAGGTTGGGAAAATGCATTCAACTTCAGGAATATCAGCTCAAGAATCCATATAAATACAGAAACTACTCTACGGAGATCTGGTTGGACTCGCTACCCACAGGCCAATACCTTCTCGTCTTCCATCCTGAGCGGGAATGGGACACCAACAGCACCTTTCTCGTCAGCAAGATTCACGTCACCGACCTCAAAATCGCCTTTTGGCAGATGGACTCGAAAGGGCGTATCGGCGTGAACGACCGGACTACGGGCGAGCCGATGAACAGCAGAAGAGTCATAAACAAGCGCCAAGAAGGCCCCGTGGTTTTGCGCAATAAAGTCCACTATAAGAAGCATCTCGGGGTGTTGCATTTGACCAACAAGATGGGCGAGAGCAAGGTCAGCGTTGGCATCAAAAAAAGCACATCGTGGTGGAACAGCAGCACCCGCGACTTGACGGTCTTCAACCACCGCGATCGATACTGGACCAGTTATTCGCACCAGATTCCCTATCGCAACCAAATCCCCAGCAAGAAAAAAAGGATGGTGGACATGAACAGCAAGCAAGACTATCTCTTCACCGACCGCACGCTCTATCGTCCCGGGCAGACTTTATACTTCAAGGTTCTCGTCACCGAGGATGGCAAGACGCACAACGGATGCGAGTTGGAGATCTTGTTGTTGGACAAGGACAGCAAGCCCGTGGACAGCGTCACGATGGCCACCACCGAGTTCGGCAGTGCGGCCGGACAATTCAAGCTCCCCGCCGGGAACATCGGCCACTACACCCTTAAGGTGCGTTATCTCAGCGAAAAACGGTGGCAGAGTCTATTCAAGGACATCGAAGTGGTGGAATACAAGCTGCCCACCTTCAAGGTCACCTTTGAGCGCGACTCTGCCGAGACGGCTATGGGCGACACGCTGCACATACGCGGAACCGTGACCTCGCTGAACGGAGTACCTGTGTCCAACGCCGACGTCGTGCTGAACATCACCGCACAAGGCAACTCCATAAAAGCGGAAACGACCAGCGATGCCGAAGGCAAGTTCACTTACGCGCTGAGCATCCCTCACTCCGACTATAGTTACAACATCAGCTACGAGGCCATCGCCACCGACATCAACGGCGAGACCCAACAGACACGAAGCAGCACACACATCCGCAAAAAATCCATTGACATCAATATATATCTGTTAGACGATATCGACCAAGCCCAAAAGGATACCTTGCGATGCATCGTCAAGCCCGTCAACCACGAGAACATTCTCCAAGCGATGCCGGTCAAAGTGGAGATCCAGCGAATGGATATGCCCAAGCAATACCGCCCGTATCTGTTCGAGGAGAACGGACGTCCTTCGCAGCCCATATACAGTAACGAGGAGTACACCCGATACTTCCCGCAGTACACGCTCAATTCAGCGGAAAACAGTTCTTCCTCCTGGCGCGTCGCAGAGACAATGTTCAGAGACAGCCGTTTCTGCAAGCCCGACTCGTTGTGGCAGATTTCTGTCAAAGGATGGCCGATGGGCTCATACAAGGCCGTTTTCTCTTGCATCGACAAGAAAGGAGACACCGTGAAGATGGAGCGCCAATTCAAGATCACACGCTCGGACGTCACGCATACCCAACGGTTCCAGACCATCTGGGCTGAAATCATCAACGAGCCCGAGATGGGCGAGGAGGTCACCGCCGTGGTGGGCACCTATCTGAACAATGCCATTATGATGGTCGACTTCTATCAAGGAAAACGCCGCCTCTCCACCCAACGTATCGTCCTTGACCAAGAACAAAAGACCCTGACGTTCAAAACCAAGAAACAAGGCAAACGTAAAGTGAATGTACTTGCCCGTATTGTCCAGAACGACCATCTATATAAGACATCCTCCTCGTATGAGTTTCCTACAGAGACATCCAAGTTAAAAAAGGATGCGAACCTCGACCTCAAATTAACCCACTGGAACAAGTTGTTGGAACCCGGCAGTCGCGAACACTGGGAGTTGGAAATAGATCACGACAAGAAGCCGCTCAGCCAGCCTGCCGAACTGTTGGCCTGGATGATTGACTGCAGTCTCTACGAGCTGGGGATGTACACGCCCGACTACTACCTTCAGCCCTCCTACGGCGCCATATTGATGCCCAAAAGCCAATATATCCACCTTCCCAATCTCCGATACCAGGATATTTCCCAAAGGCAAATCATCTCAATCAATCCGTATCAAATATATCAGTACACATACCTTAAGAAGCGACAATACGAGTCCTTCAACATGGGGAATCGATACAGATCGCATACGGTCGATGTCCTCGATTACTCCGTACCCGATGCAACGTCCACCCCTGGGCGAGCAGTACGCGGCAACCGAAGCGACGGAGCCATGACCATCATAGATGGCGTAAGAGTGCGTTCCACCGACCGTAATGGCAAATTCGAGCCAGAGATGGTTCAGACTGGCGGAGTCATCAACGAGGTATCGTTTGCCGCTAAGGCGACTACCGATGAAATTGCCATTGTCGAAGAGGAATCGAATGATGAAAACACCTCCGAGAATGGATCGTTCGCCTTTTCCCCCGACATCCAGATCCGTAGCAACTTTGTGGAGACGGCTTTCTTCCAACCGCAACTCAAGACAGACGCCGAAGGCAATATCAAGCTTGATTTCACCCTACCCGACCAATACTCCAAATGGCAGTTCTTTGCCGTGGCCCACACCACGGATATGATGACAGGCAATCTCACCGAGTTCGTGCAAAGCCGCAAGTCGCTGATGACCCAAAGCAACGCACCGCGTTTCTTCCGCGAAGGCGACACGATGCTGTTCCAGGTCAAGGTGTCCAACATCACCGACACTTTATTGAAGGGCAAGGCCGCCATCCGTTTCTTCAACCCAGAGACGGACGAGCCACTCTACATCCTACAACAGAGCCGAGACTCTTTGCAAGACTTCACCTGTGCCGCAAAGGGCACCGCCAATGTCAGCTGGAGCATCATAATCCCGAAGGGCGTCGACGCCATCGGTTATCGAGCATTGGCGCAAGCCGACCGTTACGGCGACGGCGAGGAGAGTGCTATTCCCGTACTCCCCAACCGCGGACTGATGACCGAGTCAATGCACTTCACCGTGCCCGCCGACGAGGACACTTCCTTCACCTTCAAGCGGCTGAAAGGCAACACCTCCCCCACGCTCACCCACTACACCTACACGATGGAGATCACCTCCAATCCTGCGTGGATCGCCATCCAATCACTGCCTTACCTGATGCAATACCAATACGAATGCAACGAGCAGATCTTCTCCAGGTTGTACGCCAACGCCATCGCCCTGCACATCGTGAGCCACAACCCGGCCATTGCCGAGACCTACGAGAAATGGCGAAACGATACCGTTCACGAGGCCCTCTCTTCCCCGCTGATGCAGAACGAACAACTCAAGAACATCCTCTTGGAGGAGACTCCGTGGGTTTGGGCGGCACAACGCGAAAGACAACAAAGAATCGAGATGGCCAACCTCTTCGAGAAGAAGAACCTGGAGAACCAAATCAACCGCCAGTTCAAGAAACTGCTCAACAACCAGGTTGCGGAAGGCGGCTGGGGTTGGTTTGCCAACCGCTATCCGTCGAACTATATCACCAACCACATCGTGGCCGGCTATCGCAAGCTACAACATCTCGGCATTGAAGTCCCTGAAGCCAAGACAATGATACAGAATGCTATACGCAGTATGGACACCACCCAGGCACGGGCCTATCGTTCCTATATGGAACTCAAGAAGAAATTCCCCAAGACCGTGTTCTACCTCACCGAGACGGATGTCCAATACCTGTATGCACGCACCTTTGGGAAAGTGGACAGTGCTTGGCTCGCCCAACCGTATGTCAAGAACCTGCTCACGTACGCCACCAAGGGCATCTTCGACGCAAACTACACGCGCCAAGCCGAGGTTGCACTCATTATGCATCGCATCGGCCGTGAGAAGGAGGCCAAAGAGATCATGGAGGCCATCCGTCAGCAGGCCGTCAACAGCCGCGAGCTGGGTATGTACTGGAAGAGTCCGTACGTCGGCCGCAAGGGTTGTTTCTACTATCCGTGGTACGAGGCCCCCATCGAGCGCCAAGCCATCCTCATCGAGGCCTTCAACGAGATCTCGCCCAACGAGAAAGAGCTGAATGCGATGAAGCAGTGGCTGTTGACCCAGAAGAAGGGCAACTATTGGTCCAACACCAAAGCCACCGCCGAAGCCGTGTACGCGCTGTTGCTCAACAGCAGTCCGGAGGCCTTGGGCGCCAGCGCCACCATCATCACCGTGGGTAACGAGACCTTCACGCCTGGCACTAGCAAAGACGCCGAAGCCGGCACGGGCTATATGCAACACGTATGGAAGAATGAGGAGGTCACTCCACAATTGGCCGAGGTCACCGTACGCACCGACCGTGATCATCCCGCCTTTGGTGCCTGCTACTGGCAGTATTTCGAAGACTTGGACAAGGTCACGAGCGCAAACGACGGACTCTATGTGGAGCGCGCCTTGTTCCACAAGAGCAACACGTCCGACGGCGCCAAGCTCGACTCCGTCACGGCAGCCAATCCCGTCAAGTTGGGCGAGAAGATCACCGTACGGTTGGTCGTCCGCACCGACCGAGACTTGGAGTACGTCCACGTCAAGGACTTGCGCGCTGCGGCCTTCGAGCCCGTCAATATCCACGAGCGATATGGCTGGCAGAACGGCGTGAGCTACTACGAGAGCCCGCGCGACTGCGCCACCAACTTCTTCTTCAGCCAGTTCAAGAAAGGCACCTACATCTTGGAATACGAACTCATCGCCACGCAAAAAGGCCAGTTCTCGCACGGCGTCACCACCGTCGAGTGCATGTACGCCCCCGAATACAGGGCGCAGAGCGAAGGGAAAAGAATAGCAGTTAGCGATTAGCAGGTAGCAGATTGTTGAGACACGGTGTGCCGCGTCTCCAGTGAGGAGTTCGGAGTGAGGGGTGATCCAGCCCCAAAAGCAAATAATAACGGGACGTCGCTATGCGATGCCCCGTTTATTTCTTAAAGCTTTGTTCTTTGCACTTCGATTATGCGATTCTATCGCCTAATCGCGCACGCAGCGAACGGAGATGCCATTGTTCTTGTATTTATACTCTTTCGTCACAGAGGCACTGTTATACGAAAGGGAATAATCATACGCGTAAGAGTTATTGCGCTGCGTGGCTGTCCAGAAGTAGCACTTGTCTCCAAAGTTCGTGTAACTACTACTCGGATCGTTGCCGGCTGGAAGTGCCGAAAAACTTGTAGAATTGTTGTCAGACAAATCATTACCCACAGCACAAGTAACGGTGGAAGTGCTCCATTCCACTGTAGAAGAGAGCGCTTTGGCGATATATGTGGTGGACAAGTTGCATATATATTGGCTTTCCGAAGAGACGAAGTTTAGCATTTGCGTCCATTCCGTATCACTCGGCACGTGCCAACCCGTGGGACAAATGCCCTGCACTCCCGAAGGCGTGGCATTTGAGGATGCAGATCCATTCATCACCGCAGTCCAGTTGTAAAGATAGCCGAATACTGAAACATTTGTGGAATCTTCATCAGGATAATAGCGATAGGGTTCATTAATAGACAATGTACTGGTAGACAATGGGATGAGAACGCCATTGTTAAAATGCGTAGTACGCAGATTCTCCTTCATCCAACATTGGTTGCCGATTTGCACGGTATTGTACAAATTGCCGTCATAGTCTATGACCGTGGCCGACGCAGGGCATGGGCCCGTTCCATCGGAGGAATCAGCCAAGGTCATAAACGTCTGTTCGTTGCCATAACTTGTTCCTACACTATTGGTGGCATACGCACGCACATAGTAGGTGGTGTTAGGTGTCAGTCCAGTCAAACTGCTAGTGAACACTCCAGAGCCAACACCATCTGAGGTATGGCTGTCTGAGAGAGTCGGATTTTGAGACGTGCTCCAGCATACGCCCCGAGCCACAACGGCCTCGCCGCCGTTCGATACCACATTGCCGCCCGTTGTGGCAGTGGTGACGCCAATATTCGTAACCGTTGTAGTGGTCACCGTGGGCTCAATGGCCTCATTCGGGAAGACTAGGGCAAAAGATTCAGAGCCTTCTTGGGCTTGAACTATCGGGATACTTTCCGCATCCGAACCATCGATAATGGCAAATCCCATATATTGCATAAGATCTCCGGCAACAAAAAGTTTGTCGGAATTACCTTTAGGAGCATTTAAATCGAAGGTATATTGGATGGCGTGGCCTTGGTACTCTATCCTATTCGTATGGCCGTTGCCATTATTCAACATCTTAATGCAGGCCTCGTTGTTGCCGACTTGTGCCTGCAGAAAGTAAGGTTGCGCCGCAGACAACGAGATGCTAAAATGGTGCAAACCGGCATCCAAAAAACCATCAAAATGGGTCACAAGCCTTCCCGTCATATCAAAAACCTGCAAGTGGACCTTGTCGGGATGACCGACCTGCAACTGCACGTCGGTAGTCCCATCGAAAGGATTGGGCACATTCTGCATCAATAGGAAGTCGGCATTTTCCTGGTCTTCAATGCCCGTAGCATCGCGCAGTTGCAAAATGGTATCAGGCCAAAAGATAGTTTCCTGCCAATTGCGCGTCAGGTTTTTAATCTCAACCCTATTCAATTGAACATACTGGTTGTTCCCATCTTTGGCCGTGAAGGTCAGTGTGACTTGCTGAGCAAACACCATAGTGGTGGCGAGCAGCAAAAAGAGAAGAGTGGAAAGTTTTTTCATTTTTATTGTGTTTAGTGATTAGATGTCAGTTGTTAGAAGAAAAAAGTTTCTATGTGGTTTTTGTTTAACGGCAGGAAAATCAACAAAATGGAGGCTATTGGCGTCTTTTGTCATTATGTTTCCGAATAATCAGCACTACTGTAAACAGAATCAACGACAGGGCCGCCAAGAAGATAAGTACATAAACGAAGTCGGCCATAAGTATCAGGAACTAAAATTCAATAGTATACGAGTATCCCGTACCCGGTTTTCGACGGGACGGGGTTTTCTTATTCGTTTTCTTAGCCGGCATAGATACCACATTATAAGAGATGGTATTGGCAGGCGCGGGCTTCGGCGCAAGGTGGAAGTTGACATTAACCTTGCAGTTGACTTTGAGGCGAATGCCGCGGTTGCGGGCCTTGTCGTAACGCAGCAGCTGGACCAAGCGCAGGGCCTCCTCGTTGCAGGATGGGCACAGTCCTTTCACGATGGTCGGGTTCTCCACAAAGCCGTCGTCGTTGACTTGGTATTTGACCGTGACGGTGCCTTCGATGCGTTGTTCCATCGCATCCTTGGGGTACTGGATATGGGCACCGAGGAACTCGCGCAGGGCCTTGGCACCGCCAGGATATTGCGGTTTCTCCAAAAACTGCTTGTTCTTTTTCTTCTTTTTCTCTTCCATAAAAGACTATTTAGCGTCCACCTTGGCTTGGAACTTGACTTTGTCGATAACGAAACGTTCGATAGTCATCGCGTTATTTTTGATCTCGGAGTTGAATCCAACGCCGGACATCCTCCACCCGTTGACGATATTTGGCCATCTGCGATTCAATGAAATCCTCGCTGTACTTGGTGTCGCAAAAGCCGTTGCCGCGCGCCACGTAGGCGGGATCGTCCAAGTCGTCGAACACCTCAAGATAGTTCTGCACATAGTCGTCGTTCAGCGCCAGCAAGTCCTCCAACCGAGCGGGCTCAGCGGATACCGTTTCTCCGTCTGTGTATCTATAAATCATAGGCTGCAAAGATAGGAATTTTAGTGAAAAACGGATAGCGGACAGCCGTCAGCAATTAGCTAACGGCTTTTTTCCTATCTTTGCGATTCCAAAACATCATTAGAATATGAAAAAGTCGCTTCTCTTCCTGTTCCTTCTTCTTGTCTCCTTCCCGTTATTCGCGCAGAATGCGGAAGAGGCGAATCCCGATTTAGACCTTAACGCCGAATACACCCCGCCTACGGAGCCGGATGTGCAGGCCAAACTCGAGCAGTGGCAGAACCTGAAGTTCGGAATGCTCATCCACTGGGGCCTGTACGCGGTGCCCGGCATCGTGGAGTCGTGGTCCATCTGTTCCGAAGACGAGGACTGGATTCCGCGCGACAGCACGATGCGCTACGACGAGTACAAGCGTTGGTATTGGAGTCTCAACAAGATGTTCAATCCCAGGCAGTTCGACCCCGACCAGTGGGCCACAGCCGCGCGCAAGGCGGGGATGAGATATGTGGTCTTTACCACCAAGCATCACGACGGCTTCGCGATGTACGACACCAAATACAGCAACTATTCCATAGCCAAGGGGCCCTTTGCCGACCACCCGAAGGCCGACGTGGCCAAGTATGTGTTCGACGCCTTCCGCAAGCAGCATTTTATGGTGGGTGCCTATTTTTCCAAGCCCGACTGGCATTCGCAGGACTATTGGTGGGACCGCTACGCCACGCCCGACCGTCATGTCAACTACAAGATTGAGAACCATCCCTATCGATGGGAGCGTTATAAGAACTTCGTATACAACCAGATCAACGAGATTACCGCCAATTATGGTCCGCTGGACATCCTTTGGCTGGATGGCGGTTGGGTTCGTGAGCCTGATGAGGACATCAATATGGACCGCATCGTGACGAAGGCGCGGCAGAACCAGCCCGGCTTGTTGGTCGTGGACCGCACCGTGACGGGCAAGTACGAGAACTATCGCACGCCCGAGAAGATGGTGCCCGAGCGTCAGTTGGCATATCCGTGGGAGACCTGTGTGCCGTTGAGCAAGGACTGGGGTTATGTGCCAGGTGCGGAGTTCAAGACGACGCAGCAGATCATCAATATGTTGGTGGAAGTGGTGGCCAAGGGCGGCAGTCTGTTGCTGGGTGTCGGCCCGACGCCAGAGGGCGTCATCGAGCCCGCCGTGGTGGAGCGCCTGGAGCAGATCGGTCAGTGGTTGCAGGCCAACGGCAGTGCCATCTACGGCACGCGTCCCGTGCTCATCTACAACGAAGGCAACGTCTGGTTCACCGTGAGCAAGGACAAGACCGTACGTTATGCCATCGTTACCGTGGACGCCGACCATCCCATTGGGAGCACCGTGACGTGGCGCACCAATTTGCCCTCGAAGCGTACCGAGATAAAGTTGCTCAGCACCGGCGAGAAGTTGAAGTACAAGATACAGAAAGGCCAGGTCACCGTCTCCTTGCCCAAATATGCGAGCAACACGGCGTTACCCGTGGCGATAGAATATTGGTAGGTTTGTAGAGGCGTAGCGTGCATTTTCAAATCGCTTCCCTAATTCCTATCTCCTATCCCCTATATCCTAAAAATACTATCTTTGCCGCGAATTAGCGATAAAGACAACAACAATGAAGAAATTCGTCATACTCCTTACCATCTTGGCCGTTGGGCTGGTGGCTTCGGCGCAGACGGCTCCGATGAAGTTCCTCGGCATCAATATGAATTGCACGATGAACACGTTCGTCAACAAGCTTAAAGGCAAGGGCTTCGTGCAGGATGTCAACACCAGCCATGACAACACGGTGTTTATGAAAGGCGCCTTCGCCGGCGAACGCGTCAAACTCGAGATCCGCGCCGCCGCAAAGACCCACCTCGTCTATATCGTCGTGGTCAACTTCAACCGCAGCACCAGCTACACCTATTCCGCCCTCAAGACCAAACTGACCGAAAAGTACGGCGGCGACTTCCAGGAGCTGAACGGCCTGGACGAGCTGGACAAATACGCCAAGTTCACCACGGACTACTCGGTGTGGCAACTCAACGCCGACACCACCACCAACGTGTGCAACCGCCTCGTGCTCTCACAATGCAGTTACCGCGCCAACTTTCCCCTCGTCTTGTCCTACATCGACGGTCGCAACGCCATCATCGACCTCAAAGAGATAGACTCCGACTTCTAAAATGAGGAATGAGAAGTATGAGATAGGATGTGAGAGGGAGGATGATTGAGGTTGCGGTTGCGATTCCAAATACATTTTTTGTATATTTGCAGGCTACATTTCAACCTAAAACCATCGACCTCGCAATATGACCCAATTTACGCATCTTCACGTCCATACGGAATATTCCATCCTCGACGGCATGTCGAAGATCCCAAAGCTTGTTGAAAAATGCCTTGCCAACGGAATGAACGCCCTGGCCATCACGGACCATGGCAATATGTTCGGCATCAAGGAGTTCTCCGACTATGTAGACAAGCACAATAGTTCCGTCAAGAACAAGGTGTCAACATTGGAGAAAGAGTTGGCTGAACTCGAGGACGAAGAAAAGATTGTCGAATGCCAAGCACAGCTAGACAAAGCCAAAAGCCAGCTTTTCAAGCCTATCTTCGGTTGCGAGGCATACGTTGCCAAGCAGACCCGCAGCAACCCCACGGGAAGCCGTTTGGTGAAAGAGCAAAAGGAGAACTTCAGCGGCTATCATCTTATCTTGCTGGCCAAGAACGAGACTGGCTATCACAACCTTTGCAAGATGGTCTCCTACGGCTGGATTGATGGCAAGTATCAGCGTCCGCGCATTGATCGCGAATTGCTGGCCAAGTACCACGAGGGGGTTATTGTGTCCTCTGCCTGCTTGGCGGGCGAGGTGCCACGCGCCATCATGAACGAGGATTTGGACCGAGCCCGTGAGGTCATCGCCTGGTACAAAGGCATCTTCGGCGATGACTACTACCTTGAGATCCAACGCCACAAGACCGACAAGCCGGGCGGCGACCGTACCGTTTACGAGCACCAACAGATTGTCAACAAGGTTATCCTCCAACTGGCCGAAGAGACCCACACCAAGGTGATTGCCACCAACGACGCCCACTTCGTGGACGAAGAGGATGGCGAAGCACACGACCGCCTTATCTGTCTCAGCACAGGCAAGAAGCTTAGCGACACAGACCGCATGCATTACACCAAGCAAGAATGGCTCAAAACACCCGACGAAATGGCCGCCATCTTCGCCGACGTGCCTGAGGCCTTGGCCAACACCCAAGAGATCGTGGACAAGGTGGAATGCTACAAACTCAAGCACGATCCCATCATGCCGGTGTTCGACATCCCTGAATCTTTTGGCACCGTGGAAAGCTACAAGCAAAAATTCACGGAAGAGGACCTCAAGGCCGAATTTGAAGCCGACGAGGAGAGCAAAGGCCGAATCGAGAAGTTGGGCGGCATGGAGCGCGCCTACCGTATCAAGCTGGAGTCCGACTACCTGCGCAAACTCACCTACGACGGAGCCGTCAAACGCTACGGGGATCCAGTACCTGACGATATTCGGGAACGCATCGACTTCGAGCTGGGCGTCATGCGCAACATGGGCTTTCCCGGCTACTTCCTCATCGTGCAGGACTTCATTGCAGCCGCCCGCAACATGGGCGTATCCGTGGGCCCTGGACGTGGCTCCGCAGCTGGATCAGTGGTAGCCTACTGCCTCAAGATCACCGACATAGACCCGCTCAAATACGACTTGCTGTTCGAACGTTTTCTAAATCCAGACCGAATCTCCTTACCCGATATCGACGTGGACTTTGACGACGACGGGCGGTACAAGGTACTCGACTGGATCACCAACAAATATGGCCAGGAACGCGTGGCCCACATCATCACCTACGGCACCATGGCCACCAAGTCCAGCATCAAGGACGTGGCAAGGGTGCAAGACTTGGACCTTAACGAGTCGAACCGGTTGGCCAAGCTCGTGCCCGACCGGTTTCACGAAGACGCCAAGACGGGCAAAGCGCCGAAGGTCAACATCAAGAATTGCCTCTCAATGGTCCCTGAAATGAAGGATGCCTTTGAAAATGGTGGTCAAAAGGTTCACGATGTGCTCTATTACGCCTCCCAGTTGGAAGGAACAGTTAGACAGACCGGCATCCACGCGTGCGGAGTCATCATCGGTGCCGACGACCTCACCAACTTCGCTCCTTTGTCCACCGTAGAAGACAAAAACTCCAAAGAAGACGTGCTCGTCACAGAATACGAAGGATCCGTCATCGAGGACGTGGGCCTCATCAAGATGGACTTCCTCGGCCTAAAGACTTTAACTATCATCAAGAACACCCTTGCCAACATCAAGAAATCCAAGGGCATAGACATTGACATTGACGCCATCCCCATTGACGACCCCGAGACTTATCAATTGTTCTGCGAAGGTGATACGGTGGCCACGTTCCAGTTTGAATCCGCAGGTATGCAGAAATACCTCAAAGAGCTGAAGCCCAGCAAGTTTGAAGACCTCATAGCCATGAATGCCCTCTATCGTCCCGGCCCTATGGACTACATACCGCAGTTCATCCGCCGCAAGCACGGCGATGAAGAGATCAAGTACGACATTCCCATCATGGAGCGTTACTTGAAAGACACGTACGGCATCACAGTATATCAAGAGCAGGTTATGCTTTTGTCACGTCTGCTGGCCAACTTCACCCGCGGCGAATCCGACACTTTGCGAAAAGCAATGGGCAAGAAACAACGGGACAAGTTGGACCATCTCAAGCCCAAATTCATCAAACAGGGCACTGAAAATGGTCACGATCCCAAAGTATTGGAGAAAATATGGAGTGACTGGGAGAAGTTCGCCTCATACGCATTCAACAAGTCTCACGCCACCTGTTATTCATGGGTGGCATACCAGACCGCATACTTGAAGGCCCACTATCGGGCAGAGTTCATGGCTGCCAACATGACCAACAGTATCAGTGATATAGAATCCATCAGCGTTCTCATCGAAGATGCACAGAAGAAGGACATCCGGTTGTTGGGCCCTGACATCAACGAGTCGGAGTTTAACTTTACCGTAAATTCCCATGGTGACATCCGCTTCGGTCTCGCCGCCTTGAAAGGCGTTGGGGCAAGCGCAGTAGACAGCATCTTGGAAGAGCGCAATGCACATGGCCCATACAAGGACATCTTCGACTTCATGTCACGTATCAACTTGCGCAACTGCAACAAACGTTGCATCGAGACTTTGGCCATGGGTGGGGCGTTCGATGGATTCAAAGAGATCCATCGCGCCCAGTTCTTCATCGATTACGGCAACAACCAGACTTTTATAGACAAGCTCATCGCCTATTCCGGGAACAGCCAGAAAGGAGCTCAAAACCAGATCTCCATTTTCGATATAGACGAGAGTCTGCAAGAAGAGAGTAAGCTTGAGATACCTCAATGCGAGCCCTGGAGTGCCTACGAGCAGGTAAAACACGAGAAGGAGGTGGCGGGATTCTACATCACCGCACATCCACTGGATGAGTTCAAACCTATCATTCAGAACTACTGCAATCTCAGTCTGGCCAAGCTCAACGACGAAGAATTCATGAAGAAGGCCTACTCCAGTGGAAAGCCGTTCGCTTTTGCCGGCATTGTCACTGACATCCGCACTGGGGTCACACGTTCCAACAAAGATTACGGAAGTGTTACGCTGGAAGACTACGACGGCTCCTGGAACTGGTTCCTCGTTGGCGAAGACTACACCAAGTATCGGCATCTTTTGGAACCGGGAAAACGTCTGTTCGTTCGAGCTCGACTAGTGGTAAAGAGCTGGCGCAACAAAGACGGCTCGGAGTCAATACGTGCAGACGTAGTGCCCATTCAAATCCTCTATCTGGAAGACTCCTATGAAAAGCTCTGTCAAGAGATTCGGCTAGCATTCAGCATCAACGATGTGAGTGCGGAGCTAGCCCATGCCCTCAAGGCTTCATTGGAGAAGCACAAAGGCAAGATTCCTTTTGCCGTCCGCATCGTGGAAGACAACAATGTCTACTACGCCGATTTCTTCAACTTCAGCACTAAGGTGGAGCCTGAGTCTTTCATTAAGAACTTGCGCTTACCCGTTCCCTATAAAATAGAGTTGGATTAATCTTAATCATTGTAAAATTCATTGAATATGAAATACAAGGTATTATTCTCAATATTAATAATTTGTCTTGCTTTATCTAACGTATTAGCTCAAAAGAAAGTCTACTACTACACCATTAACGACAACATCTCGAAGCCGGCACAACGGTTGACGGAGCGGGCGGTGAAAGATGCCACCGAGCAGAAAGCCGACTATATCTTACTGGAATTGAACACCTTTGGAGGCGAGCTCCAGGCCGCTGACGAGATACGGACCTTGTTGCTCAATGCACCGATGCCCACGATGGTCTTCATCAACAACAATGCGGCATCCGCGGGTGCACTCATCGCCATCGCCTGCGACAGCATCTATATGGCGCCTGGTTCTTCGTTCGGTGCTGCCTCCGTTGTCAACGAGAAAGGCGAGATAATGCCGGACAAATACCAGTCGTATATGCGCTCCCTTATGCGCGCTACTGCAGAAAAGAACCATCGCAACCCCGACATCGCGCAGGCGATGGTCGACCCCGACGTGATAGTCAAGGGAATCAGCGAAAAGGGTAAGGTGCTCACCTTCACCTCGGAAGAGGCGGTGAAGCACGGCTATTGCCAAGGAATGGCCAACACACGCGAGGAGGTGCTGAAAGCCGCCGGGCTCGACGGCAGCACCGTGAACGAACAACATCTCTCCTGGATCGACAAGTTCATCAACTTCTTGGTCAACCCAGTCGTGAGCGGTCTGCTCATCATGTGTATCGTGGGTGGGCTCTATTTCGAGTTGCAGTCGCCCGGTCTTGGGCTTCCCATCATTATCGCCATCATCGGCGCACTTCTCTTCTTTGCCCCCCATTACTTGGAAGGGCTGGCCCAACATTGGGAAATTCTGGTCTTCATTTGCGGCGTAGTCTTATTGATGTTGGAGATCTTCGTCATCCCAGGCTTCGGCATTGCCGGCATCTCCGGCATCATCCTCATTTTGGCTTCCCTCATTCTGACGATGGTCTTCAACGTGGGCTTCCATTTCAATTTCAACCCCAACCTTGACTCCGCCGCCCAACTGGGCAAGAGTACGCTCATCGTCTTCCTCAGCACCGTATTGGGTTTCTTCTTGTCTTTATGGCTGGGCAAGAAGCTCATCACGGCCGACACCCGTTTCGGCTCGTTGGCACTAAAGACCCGACTGGACACCGACAAGGGCTATTCGGCCCAAGACCAGCGTATGCAGGCATACGTGGGCAAGACCGGCACCGCCGCCACCTTTATGCGCCCCGCCGGCAAGATCGACATTGACGGCGAAATCCTAGAAGCCGAATCCGAGCATGGCCTCATCGACAAAGGCACCCCCATCGTGGTGACGAAATTCGAGAACGCACAATTGGTGGTAAAAAAAGCGAATTAGCGGTTAGCCGATAGCAGTTAGCATTTGTAGGGACGCAGCGTGCTGCGTCCCTACTATCATATCAGGGTGATTGATGTATTGTGCAATTACATTTAAACCAATCATCAAAAACATATTCTATTATCTGTTTTTTGCTATCAAAATATTCAATAATAATATTATTATGAAAAAGTCTTTTGCTTTAATGCTTTTATGCATAGCAATCGCTATGCCATCGTTTGCCCAAAAACAGATTTCCGCCAAGTTGGAGCAGGCCACCGTCTATCTCCGCGGCGCGGCGCTCACCCACACGGCCACCGCTAATCTCAAGAGCGGCAGCCAAGAGATCATCATCGACAACCTGAGTCCCGACATCGAGCTCAACAGTCTCAAGGTCAGTGCAAACGGCGTGCTCGTTTCCGCCAGCGAGTTCTCCAACGACTTCATCACCCCGCGTGAGGAGAGCGCCCGCATCAAAAAGCTCACCGACTCACTCGAGTATTACACGGACAAGCTTAACGACGCCGACAACGAGCTGTCCCGCCACAAACAGATGCTGAAGCTGTTGACCGACGGCACACAAAGCAATATGCAACTTAAGGAACACCAGGTCTCCATCGCCGACATCAACGCCAATATGGAGCTCTACCAAACCAAGGCCGCAGAGTTGCAAAAAAGCATCGACAAGGACAAAAAGAAGGTGGAGAAGTTACGCGAGACCGTCAATCGGTTAACCCAGCAAATCGCCGAAGACAATGCCAACAGCCAGACGCGCACGGGTATCCTGCGCCTCTCCATCAGTGTACCGGAAAGCATCACCACGAAGTTCACCATCACCTACTTCACCGACAAAGCGCAGTGGGTGCCCTGCTACGACCTCAACATTCCTTCTATGGACAAGCCCATCGCGCTGAAGGCCAAAGCCCGCGTCTACCAACTCACCGGCCTTGACTGGGACAATGTCCGACTCACCCTTTCCAACGCCACCCCCAACCGCTATTCGCAAGCGCCCGTCTTCACACCGTGGCACCTAAATTTCCAAAGAAATTACAGACAATATACAAATGGCGTTCCCCTCGCTAAAAACAGTATAGAATACGATGCTGCATCTGTCCAAAATGTCCATTCAAGCCTAGAGGGTGTCTCAGTTCAAAACGCACCGATTTTGATGGATCAATTTGTAGAGGTTGAAGAACAGGACATTCAAGTGTCGTACAACATCGCCGTGCCCTACGACATCCCCGGCAACGGCAAGCCCCAACTCATCGACCTGAAGAGCTACGACATCAAGGCCGACTTCAAGTATTACAGTATTCCGAAGTTGTCAGACGAAACCTATCTCGTCGCCACCCTCTCCGACTATGAGCAATACAACTTGCTGCCAGGCGAGGCCACCGTCACCTTTGACAACACCTTTGTGGGCAAGAGTTTCATTCGTCCCAACAACACGGAAGAGCACATCACGCTGACGCTCACCACCGAGCCGAGAATGACCGTAAAGCGCGAGAAGCGCCGCGACTACTGCGAAACCAAGCACGTGGGCAACAGCACCACCGTCACGCAGTCGTTCGAGATCACCGTCAAGAACAACCTCAACCGCAGTGCAAAACTGACGTTGAAGGAGCAGTATCCCATCTCCAACAACAAGGACATCGAGGTTAAAGATGTCTCTGTCAGCCCCAACGCCACCTACGACAAGACCGACATCGGCGTCATCACTTGGGACACCGAACTCAAGGCAGGCGAGACCAAGACGTTCATCATCACCTACAGCGTGAAATACCCGAAGGACAAGGTGTTGAACGCATTCTAGCGCAGAGACGATGCGTGCATCGTCTCTGCTAACTGGCCACTGACTACTAGCTACTAACTACTAGTATGTCTTCCCACTCCGTGGTATAGTTAGGCGAGAGGTGATTACGGTTCATCTTGACACCGTCGAAACCGGCACTGGCAACTACCACGGAGCGTGGACCTTGCTTCTTGTTGATAGCATCCAAGGCGGACATCAGTTTCGATTGCTTTTGATGGTCCACATCGTCAAAGAGGGCAGTCTGGAATGCATTTTTCGGCAAAATGTCGGACAAGATCACGCCCGCTTTCTTGTATGCGTAGCCGAAACGGGCCAGTTCCGCTACGGCACGGGTGGCCACGTTGACCAATTCCAGCGTGCTGTCGGTGCCCACGGGCAACGGAATCAAGCGGTTGGCGAACTGTTGTGGTTTATCCTCGCGGTGGCGGTTGGTGAGCATAAAGACCATCACGGCATTGCAGACGCTCTCTTGCTTGCGCAGTTTTTCGGCCGCCATCGAGGTGAAAAGCGCCACTTGCTGCTGCAAGTCGTCCACTTCGGTCAACTCCTTGGCGAAACTGCGTGAGACGGTAATCTGCTGTTTGTCCTTGGCCTGTTCCTCAAACTCGACGCAGGGCTCGCCGTGCAGTTCGCGCCACGTCTTGACGCCCCCCACGTGCATCAGCGACTGCACGAGGCTCATCGGCATATTGGCGAAGTCCTGGGCCGTATGTATTCCCCTACTCTGCAGCATCTTGGAAAAGCGGCGGCCAATGCCCCAAACGTCTTCCACGGGAAACTTGCGCAACACCTTCTCTATATCCTCAGGGCGATACATAAAGCAACTGCCGTGCAGTTTGGGGTACTGTTTGCAGAGTTTGGAGGCAATCTTGGCCAGGGTCTTCGTCGGGGCAATGCCCACGCTGATGGGCACGCCCGTATTGCGTTGCACAACATAGGAGATATGATGGCCGAGGGCGTCCAACTCCGACTCCTCAATGCCCCGAAGGTCAAGGAAGGACTCGTCGATGGAGTAGACCTCGGTGGCAGGCACGAGTTCCTGCAACGTAATCTGTACCCTGCGGGACATATCCCCATACAAGGCGAAGTTCGAGGAGAACACCTCAACCCCGTACTGTTTTATCACCTGCTTGAGTTGATAGTACGGTTGGCCCATCTTGATGCCGATGCGTTTGGCCTCGTTGGAACGCGAAATCACACAACCGTCGTTGTTGGACAAAATGATGACCGGTTTCCCGTTCAAGTCAGGACGGAAGACTCGTTCGCAAGAGGCGAAAAAGTTGTTGCAGTCGGCAAGGCCATACATAATATATTGATATAAAGCCCTTTTACAGGCGATTCATTTTCTTGATCACATAGGTGACGATGCCCCACACCACGAAGTGATTGTCTTCGGTCACCTCAATAGGCTTATAATCCGGATTGGCGGGTATAAGCCAGACACGGTCCTTCTCCACCTTGATGCTCTTAAGGGTAAACTCGCCGTCGAGGAAGCAAACGGCGATGCAGCCGTCTGTGGGTTCCAAAGACTTGTCGATGACGACGATGTCGCCGTCCTGGATGCCAGCGCCAACCATACTATAGCCCGTGATGCGGGCGTAGAAGGTGGAGGCGGCGTTCTTGATGACATATTGGTTCAGGTCGAGCGCGGGACCGGTAAAGTCTTCCGCCGGGGAAGGAAACCCTGCCCTGATTCCTTCTACCAAAGGCGTTTGCGATTTGTTGGAGTGAGGAGAGAAAATATCCATAGTTCTTAAAAGCTTTAATAAACGACTGTCACAGCACCTTTCTGTCTGATCATACCGTACTCTGTAATACATCTAAACGTATAGGACATCACGGAGTTGTTGGGCACAAGTCTACCCATATAGGTACCATCCCAGCCATAGTTGGGATCGGTGCTACTGAAGACCTTCACGCCCCATCGGTCGTAGATCACCAACGAGTAGCCCTCAGGCATAATATGTTGTCCTTCAGGCTTGAAAATGTCATTCAAGCCATCTCCGTTAGGGGTGAAAGTATTGGCGAAGAAAACCTGTGTTTCCGGCTCATGGATAGAGACTGTTTTACCCTGCTCATCGGTGCAGCCATTTGCATCCGTCACCTTAAGCGTAACGTGATAGTATCCTGAATGCGGATAGACATAATCAAAAGAGGGCATATCAAAAGTCACCATATTGCCCATAGACCATTCATAATTAGCCATTCCTGGTGAGCATTCCTCAAAATGCAGAGTGGCGCCTAATTCATAGTTGTCATCAAGCGCAGAGACCACAAAACAGGCTTGGGGTTTGGGAAAAATAGTCAGATGCAGGGTTAATACGCTATCACAGCCTGCCATATTAGACAAGATATGGGTCGGAGTATTGGTGCTATACGTATAAGTACGGCCATCGATCCATGTGTATTCTCCGCATGCAGTTACCTCTACAGCCTCAGGGTCTGAAGGTTGATTGACCGTTAAACGCAAGGTCACAATACTATCACAGCCATTGGCGGCAGCTCTTTCGATGGTATCGACGATAATATAGGTCGGGGGCTGCGCGCCCGTCTCTTCCAATAGTTCAAGGTAATGTTGATCAATAGTTGTGTTAAGCCAAATGATGGGCAAATCGTCAGCGCAAACGAGGGTCTCAACCCTGGCTGCCTCAACAGGCCGATTTACAGTAAGGTGCAACGTAATGATACTATCGCACCCATTGAGGGAAGCCCTTGATAGGGTATCGACAAAGGTGTACACAGGTGGCATACCCTCGGCCTCATGGGAATCCAGATCTTGCTGGGTTATGGCAGTCTCATTCCAAACAAACGGCAAGTCGGCGGCACATATAATGGTATCTACCGGTCTGGCAACCACAGACTGGGTAAGGGTAAGATGCAACGTAACAATACTATCGCATTGATTGGCCGCGGCCCCGAAGAGCGTATCAACTATGGCATACGTTGGGGGTTGAGTACTAGTTGGCACAAGAGTAGCCAAGAATGATTGACTTATGTTCATGCCATTCCAAGTGATCGGCAAGTCGCCGATGCAAACAGAGGTATCGACATTCTGGGTAACAGCATGTTTGGTGGTAAGGGTAAGTGTCACCAGGCTATCACATCCATGATAGGAGGTCCTCGTCAATTCTCGACTTCCAGCCGCCGTAAAGAGTTCATCACGCCAAGTGATCGGCAAGTCGTTGGAACAAACAGCCGTATCATATTGGGAAGAGACATGGGCAAAGAAGGTGACTTTGGTCAACGTATCGAAGGTGCAACCAATAGAGTCCTGAATATGGAACACATAAGTGGCGGTCGTATCGTGGGCCAAGTTGTATGGCGGCGTGACGATGAAAGTCGAATCCGTGAGGCGAGTCACCCACGGGCCAGTGAGGGAGCGACTAACCACGGGCGGATTCTCTACACGCAGCAATGAAGGATCCATAGCCAACTCCCATTCCACCAAATATCCATTGTCATCCGGCATCATATCTTGGATTTCAATATACCATTCTCCATTCAAAGGACATCCAACAAGATTAGAGAAGCTTTGGTATGGATGATAGATCTGGCTACGATTGTTAAGATTGCTCGGTTTTACAGAATAGTGATAAGGGCTAGAGTCCCAATAAGGATTGTTGTACAACTGGATATTTGCCTGCTCGTAGCAATAGCTGTGAGCGCTATTGGCGTACTGATAGTTTAGCGTCGTGTTATTGGACCAGACATAATCCCACGGGATGCCAATCGGACTAAGGGTACTGTCACAATCCAGTTCGTCAGTCAAGCGGTTAGCGAGGCCCAGATTCAGTCTAAATCCTGTATTTGGTATGTTGTCCCACTGTCCGGTTTCGCGGTTATAGTCGGCCACCAGTTTGCTTCTTTGGCCGGTTGGGCATACCACAGACATACGAAGGTCTTCAAGGGCAGAGTGTTCGATCTTGAGTCGCAGATAGAGGATGTCATTGACGGATGTAACCATAGCACCTGACTGGAAATGTGAAAAGTTGGCCAACGACCGGTAACTGGAACCGTATGGTGGGCAATCGATGGAATCGGGCAGGAACACTTTCTGGGTCTCGCCGCGCGTGGCGGCATTGTCATCTATTTGCAGAGTAGCATTTTCGTCGCTGCTGATCATCACGAACAGTGTATCTCCTGCGCAAGTCTCATCCACCAGGTTAACGGAGATGATAGGGT
Source organism: Bacteroidales bacterium (assembly GCA_024685175.1). Taxonomy (GTDB): domain Bacteria; phylum Bacteroidota; class Bacteroidia; order Bacteroidales; family WCHB1-69; genus F23-D06. Next base: position 54,600 of record JAIKWD010000004.1, on the reverse strand, counting down.
TGAGACTCACTGAAAGTGACAGCTGCACGATGCTATCGGCGCCAGAAGCGCTCAAAAATGTGAGAGAGGCTACACTGTCGCCATAAAACATCACATCATGCCATTGCACAGGCAACGATTGCTTACAGACAATAGTATCCAGATTCACATACACGGCGGGCAACAACCTCAGTGATAAGAAGTATGTACTGTCGCAGCCAGCCGCATTCTGGGTTGTTAACACATACTCACCAGGAATATAGAACAATGTGTTATTGAACGAGTACGGGAAAGCATCGGAACGTACCATTCGGACAATCGTATCTGGATTGACTGTCGGTTGATTAACGACTATCGTTATAGTATCATAATCGTCACATGGACCGACACTTTGCTGCAATATGTATTGTGTAGTGTTTTGGGGTGACACTGTTATAGACTGTGATGTTTGCCCACCAGGGCTCCAATGGTTGACACATTGTACATCACGCAAGAAGGAGATCCTATCTATGAAATAAGGATTACCCGATTCCTTGGATATCTTAATCTTAGCTCCACTGGAAACACCCGTAAAAGTGACTGGGTAATCTTCAAACCAGTCTTGATGTACATTGATATTCTGCGCTTGATGCGAGACGCCGTTATTGTCAATCACTTCCACTCTCATCATCGCATTGGCACCGAACCAATTCTTTGCCCCAATGAGCACCGTGAAAGGATTTGTCAGATCGTAGGGCACGGACGTCATGCTACCGGGAATGTTCTGGTCGCCCACCTTCACAGCGCCGCCGGCCATATAAATATTGGAATAGGCAGAGAACTGCACCATATCAGAGACGTCCACCTGATTGAGCGAACCCGTAGAATAGGCATTGTTCCCAGACAAAATCCCATCAAACAGTTCCGTAAAGAAAGTATCTGGCCTACACTGGGCAGAAAGGGTCACCGATTCGCCAAGGCAAATGACAGTATCAGTAGCTATGATTTCAGCAATGGGTTTCGGAGAAACAGATATTATGGTCGTGTCGGGATCCGAATCGACGCCATCTATGCTTTTCACCAAATAATAAGCATTGCCGTTCATCGCAGTCGTAGCTGGATAAATCACTGGATTGACCTCATTCGACGTCCAGCCGTTAGGGCCTGTCCACGAATAGCTTGCTCCTACCGAAGGATTATTACATATCAAGTGGATCGTATCGCCCTCACAGTAAGGACCATCATTGGACACATCCACCATAATGCTGCAGTCCGTGGTGGCCGTGGAGGTTGGCGTGGAGTTGAAGGTTATGACTCCCCTTTCCCGCTCATAATTCGTTATCAACAAAAGATAATACTCTCCGACTTGGGCGTTGGTAATGTGACAATCTTCCGTGGAGGCCGGATCGTAACTGCAGTCCACCAAGTTGGGATATGGATAATGGGCATCGGGACTCGTATTATCGGGGTGATCGTCAATATTTAACGAATAGAATCCACAACAGAGGTTTTCTATGAAATCGCTCGGGCTCTGCGCCGTGAATGGGCCCCAACAGGCGAAATCCACGTCACCCATATAGGATCCCCACAAATTAGGCGCGAGCAAACGTTGTGTGATGTGGATAGTGATGTCGCCAGAATCGGCAATACGCATATAATACCACGCCGGAGCAGGAGTCACTGCAAGGCAGCCCACTGAAGAAGGATCATCAAAGAAACCGTCAGCGCTGCCCGTCACACCTGACTCGTAGACATATTGGCCTTCGTCCGTACAGAACGGATGGATGTTGTCGGCGGCGCATGGCGAACCCAAATCGGTACTGGGCGGGTGGTTGCCAGAAGAACAATTGGAACAAGAGACTAGCGCAAGCCAACCAGAGTTGTTGCCATAGCCGTTGCTGACGAAACGGAAGGTCAGACAGGTGCCCGAAGAGATTATGGTTCCAGGTGACGAGTTCCAGGAAAAAGAGCCCGACAAGTTGGCCGCTATGGTGTTTCCGTCATAGACGAACAGTGTATCGCCAGTATACAAAGAAAACGAAGAAAAGTCGACCATCAACCGTTCGCCGTTGTCGGAGCAGATGGTTTGGGTTATGTTCTGGTTGCTCGAGTAGTTGCCCGTACCGCCTGGATCCGCCCACGCCATATTGCAGGTTGACAGCATCGTGGAAGACATCGAAACCACAGGCGTGCACTGCACATGCAAGGAAAAACCGGGACGGGTAAACCAGAAGTCCGAAATGAAACGTATGGTCAGGGCCCCGTTGGCGGCGGTAGAAGTTATCGGACTCGTAATACTCCCCGATCCGCCAAGTCTGACCAATGGCGTACCGTTGGTACCGACGCCATTATAGATCTCAATATAATCGTAGCTTACGTCTATCGTGTTGTAGGTACCGGATGTTATGGACACCAATGTATTGTTCCCGCTCGGATAGATGACCAAATAGCCATTGCAATTGTTTGAATAGTTGCCATTTGCACCACCATTGTCGTAGATCCAGGCGTCGCAAGTGGTAACGTTTGTGTGACTGGAAGAGGGGACATTATAGGAGTTTTGGGCATACGCGTTCCCCCACCCTATGAGGGTTGCCAGAACGAACAATATGCACCAAATCCTTTTCACTGCTGTAGAACGGCTATTTGTTTTTGTGGATCACGCCGTTGAATTGGGCGGTGGGTGTAAGGATAATCTCGTTGAGGCATACGTGCGGCGGGCGGGAGAGCACAAACTCCACCACGTCGGCGATGTCTTGGGCCACGAGTGGGTCATAGCCTTCGTAGACCTTGTCGGCCTTGGCCTTGTCGCCGTGGAAACGGACCACTGAGAAATTGGTCTCGCAGGCGCCTGGGGAGATCTGGGTGACCTTGATGCCGTACTGGAGCATATCCGTACGCATGCCTTTGGTAAGAGCCAACACGGCATGCTTGGTAGCACAATAGACGTTGCCGCCATAATAGATCTCATGTGATGCTGTAGAGCCGATGTTGATGATGTGGCCCTGCTTCCGCGCCACCATCCACGGAGACACTAGGCGTGTGACATAGAGCAAGCCCTTGATGTTGGTGTCAATCATTCGTTCCCAGTCTTCTATAGCACCCTCCTGGATAGGATTCAGCTCCACGGCGAGGCCGGCGTTGTTGACAAGCACATCCACATCGCGGAAATCGTCGGGAATCGTGTTGATGGCCGTCTCGCAAGCATGATAGTCGCGCACGTCAAAGACCAAAGGCAACACCTTGGTCTGTGTTGTGGTCTCTATATCCTTGGCCACCTGGAGAAGCTTGCCTTCCGTACGGCCTGTAATGATCATTTTAATGTTCTGTTTAGCGAGTGTGCGGGCTATGGCCTCGCCGAATCCGCTAGTAGCACCTGTAATAAATACATTTTTCATAACAAGATAGATTTTGGCATAATAAAGATGGCAAAGATATAAAAAATAGATCATGCACTACATCATTTTTTGTATATTTGCAGCCACTAAAAACAACATCTATGTCTCATAAGATACTAGTAGCCACTGGTGGCGGCGATTGCCCAGGCCTCAATGCGGTCATCCGCGGCATCGTCAAACGCGCGAGCCTCGAACCCGAGGAGTGGAAGATTTATGGATGCATAGAATCCTTCAACGGCATCCTCAAAGACAACATAGAGCTCATGGAGCTCACCGAAGAAATGGTGTCCGGCCTACACGTGAAAGGCGGCACCATCATCAAGACCACCAACCGTGGCGGTCCATTCCATTTTCCCGTCAAACAACCTGATGGCTCATGGATCATCGAAGACCGTTCCCAGCTAATGAAGAAGCGTGTGGAAGAGCTTGGCATCGAAGCCGTCATCAACATCGGAGGAGACGGCTCCCAAGGTATTTCTTTGGCTTTGCAAAAGATCGGCATCAACGTGGTGGGCGTGCCCAAGACCATTGACAACGATTTGTCAAGCACCGACTTCACGTTCGGGTTCCAGACGGCCGTGCAGATCGCCACGGAGGCCTTCGACAAGCTAGTGACCACTGCCGAGAGTCACAACCGCGTGTTCATCATGGAGGTGATGGGGCGTGATGCTGGCTGGATTGCCCTGCATACCGCATTGGCGGGTGGAGCCGAAGTCTGTATCATCCCTGAAATCCCCTACGACCCTAGAAATATCGTCAAAAAGATCGAGACCCGCTACAAGAACGGCATGGGTTTCTGCAACATCGTCATCGCCGAAGGCGCCAAGAAGGCCGACGGCTTAGTGACAGGCAGTGCTCCGGAGGCTGTCGGCGACCGTCACTTTAAGCTGGGTGGCGTTGGCGACGTACTCCGCCGAGAACTCATTGACCTCGGCATCGAGCATGATGTGCGCGTCACCGTGCTCGGACATCTCCAACGTGGCGGCACCCCTGTGGCCTACGACCGCATCCTCGCCACCGAATTCGGCGTCAAGGCTTTCGAACTGGTCAAAAACCACCAATACGGACAACTTGTCGTCTACAGACAGCCTAACATTCATAGCGTCCCACTGGAAGAAGCACTCAAGGAACCGCACCTTGTGCAACCCGACAAGGACTTCCTTGTACACACCGCCCGTAGCGTCGGCATCTGCTTTGGAGATGAGTAAGGTAGCAGACAGCAGATAGCGGGTAGCGGATAGCATTTTCATTCACAACTTAGCAACTAAACAGGTTATCAATATGAAGAAAAAACTCGTAGTATTGTCCGGTGCAGGTATCAGTGCCGAAAGCGGCATCAAGACTTTTCGCGACAGCGACGGTCTTTGGGAAAACTATAATGTGGAGGAGGTGGCCACCCTTGACGGCTGGTACCGCAATCCCGACTTGGTCACTGACTTCTATAACGCTCGTCGTGCCGAATTGGCCAAGACCGGTCCCAACGACGCCCACAAACTCGTGGCTGCTCTCGAAGCGTTTTACGACGTCACCGTCGTGACGCAGAACATCGACGACCTGCACGAGCGCGGCGGCTCGACCCACATCATCCACTTGCACGGCGAAGCTACCAAGGCATGCAGCGAGAACAACAAGAAGTATGTCCAAGACATCGGCTACCGTCCTATAGGCCATAATGAGAAAACACCCGACGGCTATCGCATGCGTCCCTTCATCGTATGGTTCGGCGAAGCCGTGCCATTGCTCGAAGATGCCGCCCGTGAAGTGGAGATGGCCGACATACTCATCATCATCGGCACCTCTCTCAATGTTTACCCAGCAGCCGGTCTACTCTACTATGCTCCAGCCAACGCCAAGATCTACGTTATCGACCCTAAAGATGTTCAACCCATCTCCCGTAAGGTGACGTTCATCAAAGAGAAGGCCACCGTCGGCATGAAAAGCCTTTTCGAAGAACTTAAAAAACAAGCTTAACATCCAATATGAGATTTACACAATATCTGATTGTCGCAATGCTTGGCCTAGCTGCCGTAACGTGTACTTCCTGTCGATACCCCCAACCGGTATTCAGCCTCCACAACCCAGAATACCGTATTATCGGTTCCTGGCAGATAGGACACACTTATTTGAACGGCACTGAAATTGACTCCACACACAGCTCTGCCATTGAAGCTACAGGATCTTTGGCTAACAACATAGGCACATTCTATTATATTTATGCCGACTATGTAATGCAGGTTATGGTATACTACAATGGTGACGTGCGCTACTCCACCACTGGCAATTGGTATTTTCAAAACAACTACAAAGATCTCGTCATCTCTTTTCATATCCTAGGTAAAAAATACCAATACGTAGCAGCCGTACAAAAGCTATCCCGCAAGGAACTCATTTACGAGTACGATGACGAGGATGGCAACCATTGGCGCATTGAAATGTTCTCACGTTCATCTTATTAGCAATATTCCTCATGAAAAATAGTTTTTTCTTGGCCCTTCTGTTGTTCGTTTCCATACTTACGCCAGTAAGGGCACAGGCACCATTATACCAAGACCTTAACCATAATGGCCGTATGGACACCTACGAGAATCCGGATTTGTCCATTGCCCAGCGCGTAGACGACCTGATGAGTCGAATGACCTTAGAAGAAAAAGTGGGGCAACTGGCAATGACGATGGGATGGGAATACTACGACAAGTCCGACAGCGGCTATGTGCTGACCGACAAGTTCAAGAGTGCCGTTCACAAACGTCAGATTGGTGGCGCTTGGGCGGTGATGCGTGCCGATCCCTGGACGCAGAAGACGCTGTTTAATGGTCTCACACCCAACGTGTCGCGTAGCGTGACCGACGAGATGCAGCGTTGGAACCGTGCTAACACGAGATTGGGCATTCCCTTGTTTTTCGCCGAGGAGGCGCCGCACGGGCACATGGCCATCGGCACCACGGTGCTGCCCACCGCCATTGGCCGCGCGTCAACCTTCAATCCCGAGCTAGAGTATATGTTGGGCTACTACGTGTCGCGCGAGGTTCACGACCAGGGCGCACAGATCGCCTTCGGGCCCGTGCTCGACATTGTGCGCGACCCCCGCTGGTCGCGCGTGGAAGAAACTTACGGCGAAGACCCTGTGCTGTCGGCAGTTATGGGTTCCGCCTACACACGCGGACTGCAATCCGCAGGACTCGTCTCCACCCTGAAACATCTTACCGCCCACGGCGTGTCCGAGGGGGGCCACAACGGCAACACCGCGCAGGTCGGCCCGCGTGAGGTACTCTCCGTGCTCTCATACCCCTTTATGACAGCCATCCAAAATGGTGCCGGCTCCGTGATGACCTCCTACAACGACGTGGACGGCATCCCCTGCTCCGGCAATCCCTGGTTGCTGCGCAACGTGCTCCGCCAGCAATGGGGCTTCCGCGGACTCGTCATCTCCGACCTGTTCGCCATCAACGGACTCGTGAGCGCGCGGATGGCCGAGGACTACACCGAGGCCGCGGCCCTGGCGGTCAAAGCTGGCGTACACATCGACCTTGGTGCCTCTTGCTACGGAGAACCGTTGGTGCAAGCCGTACGCAAAGGACTCGTGTCCGAGGAACAAGTGGACGAGCTGGTGCGCGACGTGCTGGCCGAGAAGTTCAAGATGGGCCTCTTCGACGACGCCTTCCAACATACGGCTGCCAGCGAGCCGAAGTCCCGCAATACGGAATGGAACCGCCGCGCCGCGCAAGAGTCCATCGTGTTGCTGAAGAACGACAACCATACACTGCCCTTGTCCAAGGACATCAAAAAGGTGACGGTTATAGGTCCCAATGCCGACAATATATATAATATGCTGGGCGACTATACGGCTCCGCAGCAAGAGGGTGCCGTGACGACCATCCTGCAGGGCGTTCGCGAGAAGTTGTCTGACGCAGAGGTGACCTATGTACGTGGCTGTCACATCCGCGACACCAATAACGCTGAAATCGACAGGGCCGTGCGCGCCGCGCAGGATGCCGACGTTATCGTCGTGGCCCTTGGAGGCTCCAGCGCCCGCGACTTTCGTACCAACTACCAACAGACCGGCGCAGCGGATGTCTCCTCGCCCGCGCTCAGCGATATGGATGCCGGCGAGGGCTTTGACCGTGCCACTCTCAAGATGCTGGGCCGACAGGAGGAATTGCTGCAAGCCCTCTGTGCGACCGACAAGCCCGTAGTGCTCGTGATGATCCAGGGCCGTCCGCTCGACCTATCGTGGGCCGACAAGCACGTACCCGCCATCCTCAACGCCTGGTACCCCGGTGCACAAGGCGGAAGGGCCGTGGCCGACATTCTCTTCGGTGACGCCAATCCCTCCGGCAGACTGCCCGTCTCGTACCCGCGCTCCGTGGGCCAACTGCCTGTCTACTACAACACCCTCGACCCGCGCCGCGACTACACCGACGCCTCCGCACAACCACTCTATCCCTTCGGCTACGGACTGAGCTATACCACGTTCAAGTATTCCAATCTGACGACTACTTGGACCGACGGCTCTATGTTGGAAATCTCCTTCCAACTTACGAATACCGGCGACTGCGACGGCGCCGAGGTGGCACAGGTCTATGTGCGCGACGAAAAGGCTTCTGTCAAGACCCCGGAACGCCAGTTAAAAGGATTCCAAAAGGTGTCCCTTAAACGTGGTGAGACCCAAACAGTCACTATCCGCGTGCCCAAGCAAGACCTCGCCGTGCTGACCGCAGACCTGCAATGGGTGGTTGAACCAGGCGAGTTTACCGTTATGGTGGGAAGCTCGTCGGTGGACATCAAACTTGAAGGAAGGGTTGAAAATTAGGAATGAGGAATTGATAATAGATAATGGATTTTGAATTTTGATTTTTAGATTATAGATAATCGTATTGATTCCATCCCGTAGGGATGATCGCCCTATAGATGAAAAGAATATCTTTTTTATTATTGACAATCTTTTGCATCGTTTCAAGCGTGGGCCATATTGTCGCGCAAAACGTGCAATCGTTGGAAATGCCTCGGCTGACCACCCAAAAGCCGGAGCAGATATTGCAACGCGAGGTCTATACGGTGTCCTACAACAACAAAACGAAATGTCCCAATTGGGTAGCTTGGAAGCTGACGTCGGAGATGTTGAATGGGACGGCGTCCCGGAAGGGCGTGCCCTATTACGACGAGAACGGCAATGTGGCGGGAGTCGGAAGGCTGTCTGACAATATGGTCAACGGGCCCTATATGACCGATCCGGAGGCGATGAAGCCACGGCAGGAGGGCTCCGACTATCGCGACGGCAATCCCCTCAGAATGTCGCACGGACATTTGTGCCCGGCCGCAGACGCGAAGGTCAGCAAGGCCGCGATGAACCAGACCTTCCTCTTAACCAATATGTGTCCGCAGGACAGGGCACTGAACCAAAACGACTGGGAGTACCTGGAATCGCGCTGTCGGGGATGGGCCAAGCAGTATGGCGAGATCTACATCGCGTGCGGCCCGGTTTTCTATGACGACAAACCAAGAGTAACGATGGGACACAACAAGGTGCGCGTTCCCGACGCTTTCTTCAAAGTGGTGCTGTACAATGGCAAGAAGCCCAAGGCCCTGGGTTTCATCTATCCGAACAATGGCGAATCACATCCGCTCAGCTACTATGTGACCACCGTCGACAAGGTCGAAGAGACCACGGGCATAGACTTCTTCTACAATCTTCCCGACAACATCGAGGACTTGGTTGAGAGCCAAGCGGACTTGGGGAGATGGTGATTCAAAGTTCAAAATGCAAAGTTCAAAATGCAAAATTTAAAGTGATAATATGAAAAAGACGCTCTTAATCTGCTTTGTGGCGCTCGTTAGCGCCGCCACCGCGCAGACCAGCCAGACCCTTTACTCTCCGAGTAAAAATCTGAAATTAGTAGTAGACCTCAGCGGTGAGGTCATCCAGTACACCATTTCTGACAACAAAGGAGTAATCATAGCTCCATCACCCATAAGTATGGAACTGGACAACGGCATCGTGCTCGGCCGCGAGCCGCTCAGGTCCATCCGCAAAGGTTTTCGTCGAAGCGTAGACAAGACCGTGAGTGCCTCTTTATACCGTAAAAGTACTATTCAAGATCAGTACAACGAACTTGTTATTGGATACAAAGGCAATTACACAGTGGTATTTCGCATCTATGACAATGGCGTAGCCTATCGTTTTGAGACGGCATTTAAAGACTCCATTAACATCAAAAGCGAAAATGCCACTTTTGCATTTGCGGACGACTACCCCACTCTCATTCCATACGTAAACGCGGAACGTGAAGCAGGTGAGCCTATTGACAAGCTTTTCGAGACTTCTTTTGAGAACCGCTATACCTCATTGGAGCACCTATCGGACATGGATGCCCGCAAGCTGGCGTTTCTGCCGTTGATGGTAGCATTACCCGATGGACGCAAAGTGGTCATTACAGAGTCGGACTTGCACGACTACCCAGGCATGTACTTACAAGCCACCGGCGGTGCTGCCCTAAAAGGGCTTTGGGCTCCCCGTCCGAAGCGTGTGGAGCAAGGCGGCCACAACAATCTGCAATACCGCGTCAAAGAGCGCGAGGACTACCTCGCCCGCACCGCCGGCACACGCACCTTCCCATGGCGTATCGTGGCCATATCCACCGAAGACCGCCAACTCGTGGACAACGACCTCGTCTATCTGCTAGCCGAGCCCTCCAAGGTGGAAGATGTCTCCTGGATCAAACCTGGCAAGGTGGCCTGGGACTGGTGGAATAACTGGAACATCTGGGGTGTGGACTTCAAGGCTGGCATCAACAACGACACATACAAGTATTACATCGACTTTGCCGCCGACAAAGGCATTGAATACGTGATTCTTGACGAGGGGTGGGCCGTAAACAAACAGGCCGACCTCTTCCAAGTAGTACCCGAAATCGACCTCCCGATGTTGGTGAACTACGCCAAATCCAAGGGTGTGGGCATCGTGCTGTGGGCAGGCTATGCCGCCATGGACAAGGAGATGGAGCGTGTGTGCAAACACTACTCCGAGATGGGCGTCAAAGGGTTCAAAGTCGACTTTATGGACCGTGACGACCAAATCGTGGTCGACTTTTACGAGCGCATGGCCGCGATGGCCGCCAAATACCATCTGTTTGTCGACTTCCACGGGGCCTACAAGCCCACGGGTCTGAATCGCACCTACCCCAACATCTTGAACTACGAAGGCGTCTTCGGACTGGAGCAGTGCAAGTGGATTGGCAGTGATGTGGATATAGTTACCTACGATGTGACAATCCCCTTCATCCGAATGTTGGCCGGTCCAATGGACTACACACAGGGGGCCATGCGCAACGCCGCCAAGCACTGCTATTGGCCCAGTTGGAACGAGCCTATGAGCCAGGGCACACGCTGTAGACAGTTGGCGATGTACATCATCTTCGATGCGCCCTTCTCTATGCTTTGCGACGCGCCCACAGCTTATATGCAGGAGCCCGAATGCACCGACTTCATCGCCAAGGTGCCCACGGTCTGGGACGAAACCCGCGTCTTGGACGGCAAGGTGGGCGAATACGTGGTGACGGCCAAACGCAAAGGCAACAACTGGTACGTTGGCGCAATCACCGACTGGAACGCTCGCACTATTGAGGTCGACCTCTCCGGATTAGGCATCACTTCAGGCATGATGACCCTCTATGTGGACGGTCCTAACGCTCATCGCAAGGGCGTGGACTACCAAAAGAAGACACTGGCTGTTCCCGCTGACGGCAAGGTGACATTGGAGTTGGCACCCGGCGGGGGAGCTGTGATCATAAAATAATAGATGGACACCCTCAACCATAAGGCTCATCAACAAACCTGTATAATCCAACGACCCATCCCAGCCAATAAATTTTCTATTTTTGCAGCCTCAACGTGTTACGATGAAATTTTTGAGAAAGAAGCCTAAAGAGTACAACTCTGTGTCTTTGTCTGCTCTTACCTGGAAACGTTTCAAGAAGGAGTGGGAAGGCATGTTGTCCTTAGGATTTATCTTTTTAGTTGTCATCGTGGCCATTCTCGGATATCTCATCACCCCAGACAGCAGTCCATACTGTAATCACCAGCAGCTGGAAATCGCGCTACGGAAGCCGGGCTTCTCTGTGGAGTTGTTACAAGTCAAGCCTGCCACCGAGGTTTCCAAAGTCGGACCTTTGCGCAAGATGCTTTTCGGGCAGCCCGCCTTCTACCAGACCATCCCCGTCAGCCAATACAAGGAGACCTCCGACTCTGTCAGAGTCCGTCTTTTTGAGCAGCGTGAGTGGGTCAGCTATGCCAAATCAAACCTTGCTGAAAAGCCAGTAGTCAAGCGAAAGTTCCTACTCGGTACGGATCGCTACGGCCGCGATGTATTGAGCCAGTTGATGATGGGCTCAAGGGTTAGCTTGTCGGTAGGTTTCCTTTCCATTTTCATCGCTTTGGTCATCGGCATCACCGTTGGTTCCATAGCTGGGTACTATCGCGGCAAGGTGGACGACGTGCTGATGTTCATCCTCAACGTGGTGTGGTCCATCCCTACCCTGCTGCTGGTCATCGCCATCAGTTTTGCCTTGGGCAAGGGCTTCTGGCAGATCTTTATCGCCATTGGTCTGACAATGTGGGTGGACATCGCGCGCGTGGTACGCGGGCAGGTCATCAGTCTGCGGGAACAAGACTTCGTGGAATCCGGCAAAGCTTTAGGATACAGCAATTTCCGCATCATTTTCAAGCATATAATCCCCAACATCACGGGTACCATCATCGTCATCGCGGCCTCCAATTTCTCATCGGCCATCCTGATGGAGGCGGGCTTGAGCTTCCTCGGTCTCGGCGTTCAGCCACCAATGCCTTCCTGGGGTATGATGATGAAAGAAAACTATGCTTATATCGTCCTCGACAAGGCCTACCTGGCCATCGTGCCGGGTGTAGCCATTATGTTGCTGGTCTTATCCTTTATGCTGATCGGCAATGCGCTGCGCAATGCAATGGACGTTAGGAGTTAGGAATGAGAGATGAGGAGTTAGAGGTTTTTGTTTTTCTCGCTGCTGTAGGGGACGACGTCGACGTTCACGAATTCTTTTTTTAAATATTTGAAATATCCGCATACGGCGATCATGGCAGCATTGTCCGTGGTGAGATCCAACGTGGGCAAGAAGAGGTTGCGATGATAGCGACGGGCCACGTCAATGGCGGCGTTGCGCAAGCCTGAATTGGCGGACACGCCGCCGGCAAGCACCAAATCCTTACATGGAGAGGTCTTCAAGGCTTTCTTTACCTTGTCCATCAACGACTTGACGATAGCATACTGGATAGACGCCGCCAAATCGTGGATATTCTCTTCGATAAAATTGGGATTTTCCTTGAGATGATCTCTGACAAAATAGAGAAACGAGGTCTTGAGTCCGCTGAAGCTATAGTCCAAATAGGGCACGTGGGCGACAGCGAACTGGAATTTCTTGGGATCGCCCTCTTGGGCGTATTTGTCGATGACGGGGCCTCCAGGATATGGAAGGCCGAGGATCTTGGCTGCCTTGTCAAAGGCTTCGCCCGCGGCATCGTCGATGGTGCCGCCCAAACGCTGCATATCGAAGTAGTCGTTGACCTGCAACAGCAGGGTATGGCCGCCCGAGACCGTAAGGCAAAGGAATGGAAATGAAGGTTTTAGCTTATCCTCATCCGGCTTATTGAGGAAGTTGGCCAGCACATGACCTTGCAAGTGATCGACCTGGATCAAGGGCACTTGCAGACTATAAGCCATAGCCTTGGCGAAGGAGCTGCCCACCAATAAAGAGCCAAGCAATCCTGGACCATTTGTAAAAGCGATGGCAGATAACTGATTTTTATTTATCTTTGCACGCTTTAATGCAGTGTCAATCACAGGGATGATATTCTGCTGATGGGCGCGCGACGCCAACTCGGGCACAACTCCTCCAAACTCAGCATGCACTTTCTGACTGGCAATGACATTGGAAAGTATGGTGGTGCCGTCCACTACGGCGGCAGATGTATCGTCACAAGAAGATTCTATACCAAGAATATAAACAGACATAACTTCTAAATTGTGGGCAGCAAAAGTAGTAAAAAAATCGTGAAGATTATCCTGTGGGTGCTGTTCGGGCTTTTCGCCCTGGACATCCTGCTGGTGGGTCTGCTTTTTGTGCCTGCCATACAGACCTTCGTGGTTAACAAGATCACACAAGGCATCAGTAAAAGTTGGGGCACGGAACTGTCTATCAAGGATGTTCATCTCACGCCTTCGCTCCGTCTGGTTGCCCACGAAGTCCGCATAAAAGACGACCGCAACAACGATATGATCTTTGTCGGGACGGTAAACGGACGGCTAAGAGGCATCACTCTGAAGCCGTTCAAGTTGAAACTCGGCACTGTGACCTTGGAGAATGCCGATGTCGTCCTCCGCACCTACAAGGGTGAGGAGGACCTGAACATCGTCAAGTGGAGCAAGAAATTCGTCAGCGACAAGCCGAAGAGTGACTTCACGCTTACTGCCAAGCACCTCAACTTGGTAAATTCGCGGTTCGTCTATGCAAACGACAACATCAGGAAAGTGTACGACACCCGAGACAATCCCGATATCGACTATGCATTCTTCGAGTTAAAGGACATCAACTGGGATGTGGACAACTTCGTCGTGTACAACGACAGCGTGGCCGCCAAGTTCAATCATCTAGCCTTCAACCAATACGGTGGATTCAGCATGAAGGATGGGCAGGGAGCTTTCAGCATTTGCAGTCACGGTCTGGCTTTCAACAACCTTAAAATCCAAACAGCCCAAAGTTTTATTGACGGGGATTTGAATTTCCATTATGATGATTGGGAAAAGATGGGAGACTTTACCGACTCCGTACGAATAACTGCCAAGATACGTCCATCCACGCTATGCATGAGTGATGTGGCAGGTTTTGCGCCAGCCCTGAAGGGCATGTCGGAGGTAATCCATCTTACCGCTGATCGTTTCGACGGCACCGTCAATGATTTCCACATCATCAAACTGCTGGCCAACTGCGGATTCAGCAACCGTATTCACGGGGACTTAGCCCTAAAGAACATAACAGATCCGTCAAAAGTCTACGTCAATGCGCAGCTCGACTCGTGTACGGTAAACGTTCCCAGCCTGGCTTTGTTCACACTACCTGGCGGCAAGAAGATCCCCATCAACAACACTCTGAAAGATCTAGGACAAACCGACTTTGACGTCTCCTATATCGGCACGTTGACCGACTTTGACGCCGACCTGGCTGCCAACACCGCCTTAGGAGCTGTCAAAGCTCAACTCGCTTCCCTCACGGATGGAGGACAGATGCAGTTACAAGGAAACGTCACCACCAATGGCCTCAACATAGGCAAGATCACGAAGGCCTACGGTAAATTGGGCAGTGGAACCTTCGATCTCACATTCAACGGGGAGATGGACGGCACCAGCTGGTCCGCTGAAAACCTAAAGACCCTAAAAGGGCATCTTGGCGGCGATGTGGCTCACTTGAACATATACGGTTATCCTCTCCGCAACACCACCATTGATGGTGAATATGCAAACAATCGCTACGACGCCACACTCGTCGCCCGCGACCCGCACATCAAATGTACAATCTTAGGTCAATTAGACCTTTCCGAGAAGACACCTTTGTTGCAGGGCAACATCTCCATGGATGAGATCGATCTCGGCGCTATTGCCAACGCGATGCCTAAACGAGACTCCGCCACGGCAGAAGGCCTCGACAAGGTCATCTACACCTTGCAGAAAAACCCCACCCTCAAGGCAGGCTTCGACGACCTAACCGTGACACTCCGCGGCAGTAACATTGATGATGTGAGCGGCTATGTAGGATGTGACAATATCCGTGTTTACAACAACGGTGACAGTCTGACAGACGGCCGTTTCAGGGTCACCTCCATTAACACAGACGTAGCCCACAAGATCATCCTTTCCTCCAACATCGCCAATGCATCCGTGGAGACCAACCACTCATTAGCCAGTGCGATGGACTCTATCATGTCGATTGCCCACAACTACTTCCCTACTCTTATTGATGCACCCAAACAGAAAAACGTCAAAAGCAACAATCCTATCGACGACCGTGACTTCTATGTCAAAGCTCACGCCAGCACCTATCGTACCCGCAACATCCTAAAGCTTATCTTCCCCGATGTGTTCGTGGCTCCCAACTCAACCGTCGACCTGGAATTGTTTGCCAACAATCATGACAACATAATACAAGCCAACATTCCGCTTGTCCTCGTCCGCAACAAAGTGGCCGTATACAGATTTGCCCTTGACGGCAAAGGCAAGGACGATGGCAAACTAGCCCTGAATATCACCACAGACTCCGTGGCCGTCGGCAATAGAGAAAAGAGTATCATCTTCGACAAGGTAAGCGCCAAGGCCACGTCCAATAGAGATCAGATCGACTATGACATAAACTGGCACAACAACTTCAATAAAGTTCCAGGCCATGACTCCAAATTGGCCGGCATAGTCGACATATCCGAGCCTTCCGACCTTGTCTTTAAGTTACGAAACACGTTGCTTTACCTCAATGACATGCCATGGGACTTCAACGAAGAGAACAGCATCCACCTCAAAAAGAAACTTATCACGGTCGATAATTTGGTCATCGACAACGACTCCAGTCAGATCTTCGTCAATGGCGACTACTCAAACTCCACAACTTCCAATCTCAATGTCAAGGTTCAATCCTTGGACATGTCCATTGCTAATGCCTTATTGTCAAGCATGAGCTTTGGCGGCTCTTTATCCGCCGATGTCAACGTCCGCAGTGGGGAGCGCAGATTTTTGTTAGGCAAAGTGCTTGCCGACAATTTTGTGTTCAACGATGCCGAGATTGGCGATCTATTCTTGATGGCCGGATGGAATGAGAAAGGCCAGATCGGCTTCAATGGAGGTTTTTTCCACAACGACGAAGTAGTCACCACCAATACTTTGACGGATTACGATGTGCGCAAATTCAAAGAAGAGGAGGACATCTTCGCCCATATCCAAGGATCTTACACCTCAGAGACCAAATATTTGCAAATCAACACTGACTTTGACACTTTGAATGCCGCGTTCCTGGATCCCTTCCTATCGGGCTTTAGCGACCACATCAGAGGTACGGCATCCGGCAAGCTTGCTTTCTACTCATCGCCAGAAACCGCCTTCATGGATGGTACAGTCCGTGTTTTAGACGCCAACATGGGTATCGCCGCCTTGGGAACCAGTTATGATGTCAAAGACCAAGATATCCATTTCAACTGGGAAGGCATATCCTTCAACAACATGCTTCTGACTGATGGCGACGGCAACCAAGCCCGCCTCAACGGTACCATAAGCCACAGGTTGTTCAACGACATGAAGTTCGATTTGCGTATCTCAACACCTGGTATTATGGTGCTAAACACGGACAAAAGTGCCGAAACCCCATTCTACGGCAAAGGCTATGTGTCGGGCGAAGTAACCATTACAGGTGATGACGAGCTGCTGAAATTCCGAGGCAACAACTTAAAGACTTTGCCTGGATCCAAGATATATTTGTTGGTCAGCTCAGCCAGCTCGGCTTCGGAGTCCAACATCATTCATTTCAAGACAACAACGCCCGGAGACACTGTTTCCACGGAGGAAGAGGAGTCCTCAAGCATCGCTCTTGACTTCGACTTCACGTTTAACGTAACTGACGATGCAGATATCGTCCTACTCTTGGAATCTGTCGGCGGCACACTTAACGCTCGTTCCAACGGTAGCTTCCGACTGACCTACAACGAAACCGACGATCTTAACTTATACGGAAATCTGGAGCTGCACAAAGGCGACATTCGTTTCTCTTTCTACAACATTGTAAATCCTCGCTTCACTTTGGTTCCAGGTGGAAGCATTGTATTCAATGGCCCACTGGATGAGATGGTCGTCAAAGCCAGCGCTTACAAGTCATCCAAGACTTCCTTGGCCAGCATCATTCCTGAAGAGTATCTTACCAGCACAGGCACAAATGCCAACGCCAATGTAGATGCCTATATACATCTCAACGGAGAGATTATGAAGAATATCAGTCCAACCTTCAGCTTTGAATTGCCAAACACTAGCGCTGAGGTTCGCAACTTGTTCTACAACGCTCTCGACACCACCAATACGGAAAATATGACCAAGCAGTTCGCCTACTTTATGGTCACCAACAACTTCCTTGCTCATGACAACTTCACATCAGTGGGAACCAACTACACTCTTTTGAGCAACCTTGTGAACAACATGCTGAGCAATTTGATGGAAAAACAAAGCGGCTCGTTCGGCATTATCTACAACCAAGCCACAGAGACCACCTCGGCCGAATACGGCATCAAAGCTAACGCAGATATCGTGAAGGATCGCGTGAGCATGTCTACAAGTATTGGCTATTACGATGACAGGACCGCCGATGCGGGCAACAACATGTATGGTGACTTCACCATTGAGTACAACATTAACAAAGCCGGAACTTGGAAGCTGAAAGCATACACTTATATTGGTGAACACGACGAAAACTATTACTACAACCCCAACTTCAACTCTCAAATCAACTACACTGCCGGTGTTGGCTTGGCTTATAAGCAAAACTTCGATTCCAGTTCTCGACGCAAAATCAGGAAAATGCTGGAGGCAAATCAACGCAAAGCTAAAGGAAAGGACAAAAACAAGAAACAATGAACAACAACACCAGAAGTATCATAGCCGTCATCGCATTGTTGGCCATCATTGTTTTTTTAGGATGGTTTTTCTGGGATATTGTTCTATATATATTTACAGCCATCTTTCTTTCGCTGATAGGCACACCCGTCGTGCGTCTGCTCACGCGCATCCGTATCGGGAAATGGAACTTTCCCACATCGCTTGCGGCTGCCATCACATTAATTCTTATCATAGCAATCCTTGTTGTGGCCGGATACTTTATCTTACCTGCCATAACTCGGGAAATCTCCTATCTTTCCACACTTGAGTCCAGCAACATAAGCTCATCCTTCGAGACTTGGATCAACAATCTGGATCCCATGCTGCGCAAGTTTGGTCTGCTTAAGCCACACGATCATGCCTTTGACATGATCATGATTGAAGCGTCCAAATTACTGCAAGACTTCAACCTTTCATCCATCTTAAGCAACACTTTTAGTCTGGTTGGCAGCTTGTTCATCGCTGTTTTCTCCATCCTGTTCATGACCTTTTTTGCCTTGAAAGACCATAACATCTTTTTCAAAATGGTAAAAGGTTGGCTTCCCGTAAAGTACAGAAAGAACTTCGACAACATCTTGGATGCCACTGGAAAACAGCTCTCATCCTATTTCTTAGGTGTGTTGATGGAGATGCTTATCGTGGGTATTATTGAAATTGTCATGTGCCTTATTTTGGGTGTGCCCAATGCGTTACTAATCGGCGCCATTGGTGGCCTGTTGAACATCATTCCATACGTAGGACCGCTGATAGCCGGCATCGTTGGCATTGTCATCTCTGTCACTTCGCTCATCACTAGCGAGCTGGCCAGTGCAGTTCTGTTTTCCACGGCCCTCAAAGTCGTGATCGCTTTCGTGGTCGCTAAATTGGTGGATGACTTTGTGTTGCAGCCATACATATATGGCAAGCGTACACACACACATCCATTAGAGATTTTCATCGTCATTTTAATGGCTGGTTATCTTGGCGGCGTTTTCGCCATGGTCTTTGCCGTTCCAGCCTACACCCTGCTTCGTATTGTCGTCAAGGAATTTTTCGGCGCCTATTACCAGGAAAACGCCGATGAGCCTACGGACACCGACGACACAACGCCTCCTGTCGTCACAGAAGTCGCGATCGATGAGTCAATCGTGAAAGAAGACTAGTTGAAGGGGAAACTCACGTCGACCACTTCATTCATCCTATCGAAATGGTCATTCGGTTTAAGCAAATAGACATGCTTTCCAGCTACGGCATAGAAGTTGTTCTTGTAGTTGACAACCTTCACATTGTCAATATCCATTCCTTTAATTTTCAGCACATTACCTGAAAAATTATAGGATAGTCTATTCTTTATAGGCGTACTCCATTGTTGGACTTGTATCTGTGTCGTAGCGTAAGCGGGGGGAGCCTGCTCACGTTTGTTATTGTCAAAATAGACGACCTTGGAAGAGATCTTGCGCATCATCTTGTCCGTCATCACGTCCTGCTGCGGTGCGGAACCATCCTGCCAATCATCCAAATCATCTTCTTCCAGAATAAGGTCTTGCGAGTCATCGGCCATAAAAGCGGAGTCAACGGTGAGGGAGTCCGGCATAAAATCGTCAGTAACAGATTCTTCTTGGGTGGATTTATTTTTTATTACATACCGGACAACCGTATCCGGATCATTTTGGGGAGTACGTTCGAGGACTTTCACTACGGTAGGAGCTTTATAGTCAAACCAATCCACCAGTAACAAGGTGGCCAATGCGCCAAATAACAGACCAAGTAAGATACCGACGACAAACAGCACTTTGCGTTTAGGTCTGCGAGGGGATTCCGGTTGTTTTTCTTCCGCCATAAGATTTTGTGTAATCCGTTGCAAAAATACAAATTTTGTATTGTTGAAACATCCTTCGTAAAAAAATTACACCTATCGATCACGGTCCTCATTTAGAGGGGAATAAATCCCATCAACACCTCTCACACAGGAGTAGGATGTGGCGTTTCTTAAACTTCTTCTTATGAAAATCATCTAACATTTTTGTATATTTGCCGCCCTTATTGAAATAACCCTAAAACACACAATAATGAAAAGATTATTAACCATCGGACTTTGCTTGGCCCTGATTGGCACAAGTATGTCCCTAAAATCTCAAGAGACAATGACAAAAGAACAAAAAGTTAGCTACGCTATCGGTGCCAATTTCGGAACGCAAGTCCATCGCGACGGTGTTGAGCTGGACAAGAATGCTTTTATGCAAGGTGTACAAGACGGTATGGCAGGACAGAACAAGTTCACCGATCAGGAGATGCAAGAAATCTTCATGCAGTTCCAGCAGGACTTGCAAGCCAAGAAAGCTGACGAAGCCAATCAAGCCAAGGCTGCCGGCATCGCCTTCCTCGAAGCCAACAAGAAAAACCCCAACGTTAAGGTAACAGGATCCGGTTTGCAATATGAAGTGATCCAAATGGGCAATGGTCCCAAGCCTAGCGCCACCAGCAAAGTAACTGTGAAATATACCGGTAAACTGATCGATGGCACGGTATTCGACTCCACTGATAACAATGGCGGCGAGCCCATCTCTTTCGGTCTCAACCAAGTAATCAAGGGTTGGACAGAAGGTCTGCAGCTCATGCCTACTGGTTCTAAATTCAGATTCTACATTCCTTCCGATCTTGCCTACGGCGACCAAGGTGCCGGCGGTGTCATTCCGGGAGGCGCGACCTTGATTTTCGACATCGAACTGTTAAGTTTTGAATAAAGAAAAAGGGTGGCTATGACCACCCTTTTTAATATCCCTTTTATGAAAAGAATAATACTCACCCTCATTTTTGCTTGCTCAGCATGTCTTTTCGCCGTAGCGCAACAGGACTGCCAGCAGATAGACTGTCCTGGCCTGTGCGGCCGCTTTGTGGACGAGAACCAGGATGGCTTTTGCGACCACGGGAAGCTCTCAAATCCTCCGACCACTGAAAAGGTCGCAACGCCTCAGAACGTCAAGACAGAGGCACCTGTACAGAATGCCCCAACAGAAAAAAAACATAGCGAAACTACTAATACGGTAGAAGATCCTACCCTACCCGGCACCATCGATGCTCAGGAGGAAAAACCGATCGAAGCAACATCCACGACACAAGAGGAGCCGGCCAAGGACAAAAAGCCTTACCATCTCATTCTCATCTCCGCCATTACGCTAGGATTGTACGCCCTGACCGCCATTTTGGTCAAGACAAAGGTGATGGCAAAAACCACCCATCGCAAGATCTGGAACACGATGTTGCTTATCACGGCACTCGTATCTTGCTTGCTCGGGTTCTTCCTTGTATTACAAATCAACTATGGATGGAAAATGGAGTGGCTGCATACGTTCCGCTTCTACCACGTGGAGTTTGGCATCGCGATGACCCTTATCGCTCTGTTCCACATCTTCTGGCACATGAATTATTGGAAGACGTTGTTCAAGAAAAAAGAAAAAGACAATAAGCAATAAATATCTCATTTTGGGCTTGTGAAAAAAACATCTTCGTTATCGTCCAAGATAATGGAAAAAAGTGTATTTTTGCGGCCTCAAATCGGGATATAGCGTAGTCCGGTTATCGCGCCTGCTTTGGGAGCAGGAGGTCGCCTGTTCGAATCAGGCTATCCCGACCGGATAAAGGCGTTGGTTCCGTAGCTCAACTGGATAGAGCAGCTGCCTTCTAAGCAGCAGGTTCTGCGTTCGAGTCGCAGCGGAATCACATTATCACGAAAGGGTTGTTCTCAAAAAGCAACCCTTTTTTTTATTCGTTGAGGAATAAAAAAAGAGGATGAACAATGTCCATCCTCTTTTTTGTTTTGCGTTTACCAAGACTATTGGCCTCTGCGTTCTTTGATACGGGCTTTCTTGCCAGTAAGATCACGGAAGTAGTAAATACGAGCGCGTCTTACAACACCGCGTTTGTTGACGGTCAGACCGGCAATCATCGGAGTTGTGAACGGGAAAATTCTCTCAACGCCGATACCGCTGGAAATCTTTCTAACGGTGAAAGTCTTGGTAGCGCCAGAACCGTTAATTTGCAATACCACGCCTTGGAATTGCTGGATACGCTCCTTGGAGCCTTCCACGATTCTATAGGAAACAGTGACAGTGTCACCAGCCTTAAATTTCGGAAATTCTTGTTTTGTAATGAAATTGTCCTCTACGTACTGAATCAATTCTTGTTTCATCTCTATATCTCTTTTAAATTTTTACGCTTATTTTTTGAGGCTGCAAAAATACATTTTTTTTGATTATTAACAACTTATATCTTGAAGTTTTTTTTCTTTTGGCGTGACAACACTTTAAAATTTACATATCGTATTGATTAACAATAGTATACGGTTTTGTTTTTCAGAGCAAAAGAAAAAAAACAATAATCCAATGAACCAATAATTCAATGAACCGATAGTCTGGGGGCGGGAATGATTTGGGATTTGAGAATAGAGATTTAAGACTTGAGATGAGAGATGATAGAGATAAAGTCACCCTTCACTCCTAACTCCTCACTAAGCTGCATTTTTTGTATCTTTGCACCCTTAAACCACAAACGATATGTCAGAACACGTAAAAGCCCTTATAATTGGTTCAGGTCCTGCAGGTTACACGGCAGGCATCTACCTTTCCAGAGCCGAGTTAAAGCCCTTGTTGATTGAGGGCATACAGCCCGGCGGCCAGCTCACCATCACCAACGAAGTGGAGAACTTTCCCGGCTATCCCGACGGTTCCACCGGTCCCGTCATTATGGAGGATATCCGTCAGCAGGCGCTCCGCGTGGGCACCGAGATGCGTGCCGCCACCGTCACGAAGGTCGACTTCTCCAGTCGCCCGTTCCATTGTCAGTTGGACAACGGCACGGAAATCATCGCCGACACTGTGGTCGTGGCCACCGGTGCCAACGCCCGATGGTTGGGAATGCCCAGCGAGCAGAAGTATCGCGGCTATGGTGTCTCCACATGTGCCACTTGCGACGGCAACTTCTTCCGCAAGAAGACTACTGTCGTCATCGGCGGCGGCGACACCGCCCTGGAAGACGCCCTGTACCTGTCGACCCTCTGCAACAAGGTCTACATCGTGCACCGCCGCGACGAGTTCCGCGGGACCAAGTCTTTGCAGACTCAAGTGTTGAAAGCCGAGAACATTGAAGTACTCTGGGACACCGTGCCCGTCGACATCATGGGCGAGCAACAGGGTTTCATAAAGAAGGTGACGGGATTGCAAGTGCGCAACGTCAAGACCAACGAAGAGCAGACCATCGCCGTGGATGGCGTCTTCGAAGCCATAGGCGTGACCCCTGCATCTGAACTGTTCAAGGGCCAACTGGAGCTCAACGAGCAGGGCTACATCGTCACCACCCCGGGCAACGGCCACACCAGCGTGGAGGGCGTTTTCGCCGCAGGCGACGTGCAAGACCCGCACTACCGTCAAGCCATCGTGGCCGCAGCATCCGGCGCCATCGCCGGCATCGAGGCATCGCGATTTCTTATGGAGCACCCCCTATAGTACAGATAACGCATGCGTTGTCTCAACAGCAATAAAAAAAGATGAAAGACGAAGAACAAGACCAAGAATTATTGAAAGACATCACCGAACAGGACTACAAGTACGGTTTTGTCTCCGACATAGATGTGGAAGAGTTCCCCAAGGGACTCAACGAGGACATCGTGCGGATGATCTCCGCCCGCAAACAGGAGCCCGAGTGGCTGCTTGAGTTCCGCCTCAAGGCCTATCGCCACTGGACCACTCTTAAAGAGCCCACGTGGGGACATCTGCAATTCAAACGTCCAGATTATCAGGATATTACCTATCTGGCCATCCCTAAGCCCAAGAAGCAATTAGCTTCGATGGACGAGGTGGATCCCGAGTTGGTGGACACCTTCAACAAGTTGGGCATCTCACTCGACGAGCAGAAGGTCTTGGCGGGCGTTGCCGTGGATGCCGTGATGGACTCCGTCTCCGTGAAGACCACCTTTTCGGAAACATTGAAGAAGGAGGGCATCATCTTCTGTTCCTTCGGTGAGGCCATCAAGCAGTACCCCGATCTGGTTCGTCAGTATCTGGGTTCGGTGGTGCCGTACACCGACAACTTCTACGCCGCCCTCAATTCGGCGGTCTTCAGTGAGGGTTCGTTCTGCTACATCCCCAAGGGCGTACGCTGTCCAATCGAGCTCTCCACCTATTTCCGCATCAACGCGGCGAAGACGGGCCAGTTCGAGCGCACGTTGCTCATCGCCGACGAGGGCGCGTACGTGAGCTATATGGAGGGCTGCACCGCTCCGCAACGCGACGAGAACCAATTGCACGCCGCCGTGGTGGAACTCATCGCGATGAAAGACGCCGAGATCAAATATTCTACCGTCCAGAACTGGTATCCGGGCGACAAGGACGGCAACGGCGGCATCTACAATCTGGTGACAAAGCGCGGCCTTTGCAAAGGCGCCAATTCCAAGATCTCATGGACCCAGGTGGAGACCGGCTCTGCCATCACGTGGAAGTATCCGGGCTGCGTACTCAAGGGAGACAACTCCGTGGGCGAGTTCTACTCCGTGGCCGTCACCAACAACTTCCAGCAGGCTGACACAGGCACCAAGATGATCCATCTGGGCCGCAACACCCGCAGTCTGGTCGTCTCCAAGGGCATCTCCGCCGGCCATAGCCAGAACAGCTACCGCGGACTGGTGAAGGTGGGCAAGAACGCCGAGAACGCGCACAACTTCTCGCAGTGCGACTCGCTCCTGATGGGCGACAAGTGCGGCGCACACACCTGGCCCGACATCCAATGCGCCAACGCTTCATCCGTGATGGAACACGAAGCCACCACCTCCAAGATCTCCGACGACCAACTCTTCTACTGCCAGCAACGCGGCATCGACAAGGAAAGCGCCATCAGCTTGATTGTCAACGGCTACGCCAAGGAGGTGCTCAGCAAACTGCCGATGGAGTTCGCTGTGGAAGCCCAGAAACTGCTCAGCATCAGTCTGGCGGGCAGTGTCGGTTGATCTAGCATGTCATAAGTATTATGGAACCCCAAAAAGACAGCATCACTTCCCTACCCGCCGGCCCGTATTTCGGCACGGTGGTACACGGTTTGCACAACGGCGAAGGGCTGGGATTTCCCACCGCCAATGTACAACTATCCGGGAATGCGGCTATTGCCAAAGGCGCATACGCAGTGTGGGCCTATGTGGACGGCAGGCGGTTCGGAGGAATGATGTATGTGGGTACGCGACCGACTTTGGGCCTCACAGAATTAACGTATGAAATCAACCTCTTTGATTTTACCGGTGATTTATATGGCCAGGAGATCTCCTTTGTCATCGTCTCCAAACTTCGTAACGAACAGCATTTTGCGAATCGCGACGCCTTGTCGAAGCAACTAGAAAAAGACCGTGCGCTAGCCGCTTTTTTATTATCTTTGCATTTTAAAACCACACCATTATGAAAAAAGCATTCTCCTTCATCGTCATAGCAGCCTGTCTGTTGCTTGTGGGTTGCAGCACGCCAAGCAGTGTGCCTGCTGCCATCCGACAGCTTATTTCCCAACAATCGAACACGATCGACCGCGTTGACGAATGCCAATATCACGGCCAGGTCGTATACTTCTTCTGTGGGAGGACCGACATCGCGGATAACTGCGACTATCTATACTCTTCCGGCGGCGTATTGATGGCGGTTTTTGGTGGCATTACGGGGTATGGTGACGGGCGCTGTCCCGACTTCTTCGAGAACGCCACAGTCATCCGTTGCATCTGGGCACAGGGTACATATTTAGAATGAACATATTAAAATTTGTCTGTTTAGCATTCTTAATAGTTTGTCAAACATCCCTTGCTAATGCACAGGGCGAACCTGACACGCGCTACGGAAAAGACGATGATGGTAGAACATACACCACAATACAAGAAGCACTAAATGCTCCCACGCCAGTATATCGCCTCAAGCTTACGAAGCTTCCATTGCGTGACTCATTGCCTGAGGAATTATTCCAATTAACAGAACTTCGGGAGCTTACAGTCAAAGGATGCAAGCTTAATAGTATCAATCAAAACATAGAGAAATTAGAATGTTTGCAATACCTCAATCTGGACAAGAACAAGCTCGTTAGGTTGCCCGAAACTATAGGAAAGTTAAAAAACCTACGTTTTCTATGCATTAGCAGAAACATGGTCGAGACGCTACCAGATGCAATATCCAATCTAACGCAGCTCGCATACATTGATGCATGGGACAATCCTTTGTATATTCTTCCTGAAACGATAAAATCTCTACAAAGCAGCTTAAATACGCTGGATTTACGTCAAATTCCGCTAACAAAAACAGAATATTTAGCCATGAAAGAGCTTTTACCATACACAGAAATACTTTTCACCGATATTTGCGAGTGTGAAAATCGACGTGATCACAACTAAATTGGATTGTTAAAAAATTTTCAATCCAAGTCACTCGGATGTAACATTTTTTCGTAATCCACGTAAGTTAATTTATTATTTTTGTCGACATAATAAATTAATCGGATCCGAAAATGAAAACCAAGTACATCGACCTCATTTCACAGACCTACGAGTTTCCGCAGGAAGAGTTTACCGTTGAAGGCAACGAATTGTTATTCAACGGAGTACCATTAATGGACATCATCAAGCAGTATGGGACGCCGCTTAAGATAACCTATCTACCCAAGATATCCCAGAACATCCAGAAGGCGAAACGTTGGTTCAATGTAGCTATTGCCAAGTCGGACTACAAGAGTAGTTATCACTATTGTTATTGCACCAAGAGTTCTCATTTTGAGTTTGTCCTTTCGGAAGTACTGAAGAACGATGTACATTTGGAGACCTCCTCTGCATTCGACCTAAACCTTATAGAGACGTTGGCCGAAAACGGACAATTCCAGAAAGACAACTACATCATCTGCAACGGATTCAAGCGTCAGCCCTATATTGACAACATTTCAATGATGTTGGAAAAGGGCTTTACAAACACGATACCCGTGTTGGACAGCAAGAAAGAGTTTGACATGCTGGACAAGAACATCAACAACAAATGTAAGGTAGGCATACGAATTGCCACAGAGGAAGAGCCTCAGTTCGAGTTCTACACCTCTCGCCTTGGCATCCGATACAATGACATCATTCCTTTCTACCAAGAGAAGATCAAAAACAATCCGAAGTTTGAGTTGAAGATGTTGCATTTCTTCATCAATACCGGTATTCACGACACTGCATACTACTGGAACGAGCTCACCAAGTGTGTAAATATGTATTGTGAACTCAAGAAGATCTCGCCCGAATTGGATTCCTTGAACATCGGCGGTGGTTTCCCCATCAAGAGTTCACTCTCCTTCGATTACGACTACGAGTACATGGCGGAAGAGATTGTATCGCAGATCAAGACAATATGTAATCGTGAAGGCGTAGAGGAGCCAGACATATTCACCGAGTTCGGTTCCTACACCGTAGGTGAAGCCAGTGCGGTCCTTTTCTCCGTTTTGCAGCAGAAGCGTCAGAACGACCGTGAGTTGTGGAACATGATCGACAGCTCGTTCATGACCACCTTGCCTGACACATGGGCCATCAACCAGCAGTTCATCATCCTGGCCATCAACCATTGGGATCAAGGTTATGAGCGTGTTTTCTTGGGTGGATTAACGTGTGACAGTCACGACTACTACAACTCGGAGGCGCACCTGAACGCCGTGTTCTTGCCCCAGATCGCGTCGGAGGCCTATCCGACCGAAAACAGCGAAGACATTCAATACATCGGATTGTTCAACACCGGTGCCTACCAAGAGGCACTCGGCGGTTATGGCGGCATACAACATTGCATGACACCAGCTCCGAAACACATCATCATCTACCGCGACGAAGATGACGAAATCTGCACTAAGCTTTTCGCTAAAGAGCAGAGTTACAAGTCAATGCTGAAAATTTTAGGCTACTAGGCCGCAAAACGAAAATTTTCCTATTTTTGCGGCGGGTAAGTCTTGTACGATCTGCTCCCTTCTAACTCCCCCAGGGTAGGAATACAGCAAGGGTACGTCGGTTGTAGCGATGCGATGCAAGTAGCTTACCCTTTTTTTTATGTAGCCGTCAATCATTCACGCCATAACATCATGTTGATCAAAATCTATCCGGAAAATCCAAGCCAGCGAGCCATCGACCAAGTGGTCAAGTGTTTACAGGACGGCGGCATCATCATTTATCCCACTGACACCATTTATGGAATGGGGTGCGACATCTTCCGTTCCAAAAGCATTGAGCGCATCACGGAGATTTTAGGAGACCGAAAGAAGAAAAACGCCATGACGTTCATCTGTTCGGACCTGAGCAGTCTGTCAGATTTCACCAAGCCCATCCCCAACAACATCTTCAAGACCATGAAGAAGGCATTGCCCGGGCCCTTCACCTTTATTTTGGAAGCAAACAACAACGTTCCCAAACTATTGCAGAGCAACAAGAAGACTGTCGGCATCCGCGTGCCCGATAACAACATCATCCGCGAGGTGGTTCGCCAACTGGGCCATCCTATCCTCTCCACCTCTGTCAAGGACGACGATGAGGTGATTGAGTACACCACTGACCCCGAACTCATCCATGAGAAATACGGCAACCTGGTGGATATTGTCATTGACGGCGGTTACGGCGACAACACGCCTTCTACCGTGCTAGACTGCACAACAGGCGAGATAGACGTTATCCGTGAGGGCAAAGGGGAACTCGAGGATATTAATGCCTAAGTTTTGGGCGAGCCACATCATGCAGCAAGTCTCCATTCATTACAAACACTCCCCGCATAGCATACTTTATCAAAATAATTATTACTTATTAGGTGTGTTTTTTTTGTATTTTTGTCGGCTCTAAAATTTAATATGAATTGAAACGGCAAGATATTCAAAAGGTCAGAGAGGCCCTTGATAAAGTAAAGAAAATCGCCATCGTATTCCATTTCAACCCTGACGGGGACGCCGTGGGTAGTGCGTTGGCACTCTATCATTATTTTAAAGACGACGGATATGATGTGTCCGTGGTCTCCCCCAATGCATTTCCGGATTTTTTGCACTGGATGCAAGGCAGTGAGGACATCATCGTTGCGCAACATGAACTTGTCAAGGCCCGCAAGGCCATCAAGGAAGCTGAGATGTTATTTATTGTGGACATGAACGCTCCTCATCGGGCCGGGCAGGATTTGCAGAACCAAATCGCCAAGTTCAAGGGATTTCGCATTCTCATCGACCATCATGTACAGCCTGACATTGAGTGTGATGTCATGTACTCCACGCCCCAGACAAGTTCCGCCAGCGAGTTGGTGTACAACTTCCTCTATCGCAAGCTCACGCCCAAGCGCAAGTTCACACGTTCCATTGCCGAAGCTCTTTACGTAGGCATCATCACGGATACGGGTTCTGTGACGTACGCTTGTGACCATCCCAGCACCTACGACGTACTCCGCAAGCTCATCGCCTCGGGCATCAACGGAGAAGCCATCCACCGCAAAGTGTATGACAACTACACTACTAGCCGCATGAAGTTGTTAGGGCTTGCCCTATCGCAACGCCTCACCGTCATGCCCAAGTATGGCGCTTCATATATGTATCTTACCAAAAAGGATTTAAAAGAAAACGACTTCAAAATTGGTGACACGGAAGGCTTTGTCAACTATGGACTCTCCATTGATGTGGTTCAGTTTACCGCTTTTTTCATCGATCGCGAGAACCGGGTGCGTGTGTCTTTCCGTTCGAAGGGAGATTTCGATGTTAACATCTTTGCTCGCAAACACTTTAATGGCGGGGGGCATCACAATGCTGCCGGGGCTTTCTTCAATGGAACCATTGAGGAGGCAATCAAGCATTTTGAGAAAGTCGTCAAGCAAGAAGTCAAACCAGCCAAGAACAAGAAATAGTCCATCCGTATGGTTTTGTGCCGTTCACATATCATCCTCATAACCCTGTTATGCGTTGCAACGCTTTTGTCCGCTTGCAACCGCAATAAGAGCACTGGCAAGGTAGTCACTACCGACAAGGCTCCCGTAGAGGACAAGGAAGCCCCATACATCGAGGGCAACAAGGCTATCATGCGTTGGGAGGACGAGGAGATGAGCCTATTCATCAAACGATACGAATGGGATATGGAGCGAACGGGCACTGGCCTCTACGTACAGATTCTCGCGCCAGGGCACGGCGACACCTTCCAAGAAGGCGACGAGGTATCGCTCAAATACCAGATCACCATGCTCAACGGCGAGCCACTATACGACTCCACCCACGATGGCATCAAGACTTTCAAGGTGGCCCGTTCCGAGGAGCTCGAGGCTTTGCACGAAGTAGCGCCCATGCTACGACATGGCAGTCGAGCCCGGTTGGTAATCCCATCCTACCTCGCTTACGGGGTGAGCGGCGACGGCGATCGAGTTCGCGGCCGTATGCCCATTGCCATGACTTTAGAAGTATTAGAATGAGTAAAAAATTAAGAATTAAACATTAAATATTAAACTAGTAAATTATGGAAGACATTAACGAAGAGAAAAACACGATGGACAGAAATGAACTGATCGAAAACGAGATCAACAATGAGCCTATCGCCGAAGAGCCTCAAGCCGAAGAAGTAAAGATGGAAGATAATGAGCCTGCCATGCCAACCGGCAGCAAGAAGCCATTAATCATCAGTCTCATTATTATTGCCGTACTGGCTGGCATAGCCGCTGCCCTATACTTCTCTGGAGTTTTCAACAAGCACAAGGGATACAAGAAAGACCGTGCCACCGGTCTGTATTACCAATTTTTTGGTGACATCCACGACACCGCCGCGATGCCAAAGACTGGCGACTTGGTGGGTATCTTATTCTCCCTCCGCGCTGGCGACTCCGTGCTCATCCCGATGACCCCCAACGAGATGCTCATGGACTCCTTGTACAATGGAGACATCTTTTCTGCCATACGTATGATGCATGTGGGCGACTCTGCCTCTTTTATACTCGATGGTCCTGAGTTCTTCAGACATTTCATGCAAGACACGGTCTACCCGTTCGGCAAAGATCCGCTCTATTTCGATGTAAAACTTTATGGTCAGATGCCCAAAGCGCAATTCGAACAGATGAGAGCCGAGTATGAGAAGGCCATGGAGGAGAAAAAAGCCGAAGAGTCCAAAAACATCAGTGAATATGTGGCCAAGAACCATATCACAGTAAAACCGACCGAGGAAGGCATCTACATTATCACCAAGAAAAAAGGCACTGGGGAGCAGCCCAAAGAGATGCAACATGTAACAGTAAACTACACTGGCAAGTTCTTAGACGGCACCGTCTTTGACAGTTCAGCAGATCGCAACGAGCCGTTCTCTTTCACCTTAGGTGATCGCCAAGTGATTCCTGGTTGGGAGGTTGCCATCTCGAAAATGCATGTAGGCGAGAAGGCCACCGTTATCATCCCCTCCGACTTTGCCTATGGTGAGCGTGGCAACTACGGCATTCCGCCATACTCTCCGCTTGTATTCGACATTGAATTGCTCAGTGTTGACAACGGCGAAGCCAACGCACAATAAAAACCTATGAGATACTGCACTGCCCATAGCATTCTCTTTCTACTACTCGGCATGACCATACTGTTGCTCGCGTCGTGCCGCAAACAAGAAGATGCCGCGACCAGACATCGCAAGAATGTAAAACATTCCAAAGAGGCCGTAACCATCACCCAAAAAGAAGCATTCGACTTCAGCATTTTCGACACCGCATACTATTACTATGGCGTAGTGCAAGACAGTTGCCTCTATTTCAAGATAGACGAAGTCTCCAAAGACGGTCTTGAAGGGCATTTTTATCCCGTAGGCAAATCCGTCTGGCTCGAAGAGGTGCCCTTCAGCATTGTCCGTCGGGATGACGACTACTATTTCAAGACGAAGGAGACGGAACGAGAGATACGATTCTCCGTCACTATTGATACTGCCTGCATCACGGGCGAGTTCACGCCCGTGCACTCACGGCTCGACAAGCGTTCCATCTATTTCGAGCGCCATCGCGAACCCGCATACACCCAATACGACTCGCCTCGCTACCGCAAAAGCGTTTTTTCCACCAAGACAAAGAAAAACATAAAGTATGGCAGCGCCAAAGGTTATTGGACATCTTATGCCATGAACGATTCCAAGTATTTGAAGATGTTCACCAAGACGATTTCCAAGACAGCGAAAGCCAAGGATCTAAACTTGGATTTCGATCTCTACTATCCGGACGACGACACGCTTGAGCGTCATCCGCTCATCGTGTTCATCCATGGTGGTGCGTATTATTTCGGTGACAAGGGCGCGTTGCCGATGGCCACATTCTGCAGCCATTTCGCCAAGGCAGGCTACGTGGCAGCTTCCATCAACTACCGATTGGGGTTCAAGTTCACCAAGACTTCCATCCTGCAGTGCGGTTACCAAGCCATACAGGACGCGCACGCTGCCGTGCGATATCTCGTCGCCCACGCCGACGAATACGGCATTGACACGAGCGCCATTTTCCTGGCCGGCGCCAGCGCAGGATCCATCACCGCCCTCAACGTGGCCTTTATGACCAATAGTACAAGACCACCCTTCATACAAGAGCATAACCTTGATGCGAAATTGGGAAAAATAGAATCCTCCGGAAACAATTTGCACAACAAGTTCACTATCAAGGGTGTATCCAACATGTGGGGAGCCGTACACGACCTTAAAGTCCTCAGCAACCATCCAGTGTCCGTGGTTTCCTTCCACGGCACTGAGGATAATATCGTGCCATACGACGAAGGAGCGCCATTCGGCTTCATAAAAGGAGAATTGGGCGAGAAACTCTTCGACAAAATGTATGGTTCCAAGTCCATTCACCGTCGGCTCGATGAGTTGCACATTCGCAACGAATTCCACCCTCTCGAAGGCGCAGAGCACTCGCCATTCCAAGACAAATCGGGCAAGCTGACCCAATATTTCTACTATATCCAAGACAAGACGCAGGATTTCTTCTATCGCGAACTCTGCGGCGACAGAACCATACAATACGACAAGGATAATCCGAGCATTTTCTCGCTGTCCAACCCTAATGTGCAAAGCGCAAGTTGGAAGGTAGAGGGCGGATTCATCACAGAAAGCAAGGACAACACCATCACAGTACTTTGGCGCAAAGGTACGAAGAGACACACTGTGAGCGTATCCGCCATTCTTGACAACGGTGCCTCATTCAGCAACAAAACCTTTATTCGATACAACCCCTTATGAAACCCACGAGCCACCTCAGTCACTCCCAAGGCATAAAGCGACCCGCCCTCATCAAGCGTGCTATCCTTCTGTGCATAGGGATTTTGTGCACCATCAGCTGCAGCAAATTACGCGGCAAAGTGGAGTCAAAGCCCCATTGGTTCAAGTATTATAGCACATTTAGCAACAACGACTATCAAGTCTACTTCCTGCAAAGGATTGAAAAACTTGATTCTGATTCGGCACATTCCATGCCAGACTATCTCAAGCAATATTATATTGCCGAGCAATCGCCCATTTGGACGATAAACGGTTGTCAAGAGCACAAAGTGGGTGTTCTGATGGACTATTTGTCACGAGCTCCGGAGCATGGTATTCCAGCCAATTTCTTCGGGTACGACTCTATCAGAAGCAGCCTAACCGAATTACAAAGCCATAAGGTTGCCAACGATGACAACCTTTATGATGCGCTCTTTAACTTGGAGTGTCTTTTAAGTGATGCATATCTCAAATACGCGCATGCCCTGCAATACGGTGCCACCGACCCCAAAATCGTCAATGGCGGTAAATGGCTGTACAAGATGGTGCAACCCGACAGCAACTTCCACAAGCAAGCCTTAGACGGACTTGCCGCCCTATCAAACACATTAGATAACTACCAGCCCAAAAGTGCGACCTATGTCAGACTGCAAAAAGAGTTGCAACGTCTATATCCTATCAAAGACACGGTATTAAAAGAGATTCCCGTCAAGACGATCACGGCAGGTCAAAACAGCGACATTATCCCTTTAGTCTGTCAACGATTGCGTGTTACGGGAGAGCTGGCCGCCAACTATCCAGACACCAATATGCTTACCAAGCAAGTGCTGGACGGCATAAATCTGTTCCGTGCGCACAATAACATCCCCGCTGCCGACTCTTTGGGCAAAGAGACCATTGAAAAGTTGAACCGTCCCATCGACTACTATTGCAGAAGGATCAGCGCCAATTTGGAGCGGTTGCGCTGGCGCACCGAGGCCACCAAAGGCGAGGACTATATTGCCGTCAACATCCCCGACTTTACGCTGCAAGCCTTTGTAAAAAACGAATGCGCCTTCAAGACGCGCATTTGTTGTGGAAAGACGCAGAACCCTCAAAACTCTCCTGGGCGCACACGCAATGGCATCACGCGGGCCTACAAGGCCGAGACGCCCCTCCTGCATAGCGAAATCCGTCGTCTTGTGCTGAATCCGGAGTGGAACATTCCTTATGACATCATCAAGAACGAATACTACCACAAACTCTGCAAGAGCAACACTGCCGTCATCAACCGCGAGCACCTGTACATCAAAGATGCGCGCAACGGCAAATTTGTGGCGCCCGAATCCATTGATTGGAACAACGTCAACCGCAACAACATCCCCTACCGACTCATCCAAAGTTCCGGACGATACAATGCTCTGGGACAGGTCAAATTCGACTTTTCAAACACGGAATCCGTCTATTTGCACGACACCAACAACAAGGGTGCCTTCAAGCGTCGTGTACGCACCTTCAGTCACGGTTGCGTACGCGTCGAGAACCCCTTCGACCTTGTAGATCTGCTTTACCAGTACAATGAATACGACGAGTGGGAAGTGGAACGTCTGGGGTTGCTGGTCGGCAATAAGCCTACAACAGAAAAGGGCAAGAAATACCTGGAGAAGATGGAGGAAAAAGAGACCGAATATTACGAGAAATTGCCTGACGCGGAAAAGCCCTTCTATCGCAAGTTACGCCCCACCTCCGTATTTCTCAAGAAACGGATGCCCCTCTTCATCGAATATTACACCTGTTACCCTGACGCTCAGGATCGCATTCAATATCGTGAGGACATCTATTACAAGGACGACAACATCCTGAACACCTTAGGCTTTGCAAAAAAATAGGCATCGGGAACCCGATGCCTATACAAAGTAGGTAAACCCCTTTACTTTTTTATTTCAGCAGTCTGAAGAACTCGACCAAGAGATCCCAGCACATCTGTACGGTCTTGATTTCGAGTTTTTCGTCAGGAGAGTGCACGCCACGCAAGGTCGGTCCGATGGAGACCATATCGAGGTAGGGGTACTTCTCGGAGAAGAGGCCGCACTCGAGGCCGGCGTGGATAGCCAGCACTTGGGGATCCTTGTGGAAGAGGTTCTTGTAAGCATCCACGAGCACATTGAGCACCTTGGAATCCGGATTGGGGTTCCAGCCGGGATAGCCGTCGCCGGAGACCACGTCGGCGCCCACCATCCAGAATGTGGTGGAGACTTTGTCCACGATGGCCTGCTTGCGCGATTCCACGGAACTGCGTTGGCTCGTCGTGATGATGATCTTGTCGCCGTCTTTCTTGACGGAAGCCAAGTTGGTAGAGGTCTCCACAAAACCTGAGATGTCCTGCGACATTGCCTGTACGCCGTGAGGACACACGAGCAAAGCGTTCAGCACATCGATCTGGAAGGTCTCTTCCAGCACTTTCTCGGCAGGATCAGCCGGCTCCATTGTCACGGTCACGCCGGGATCCGTAGTATGGAACTCGCTCTTGTAGGTTTCGTCCATCTCTTTGATGTAAGCCTCGATGGATTCTGCGTTGACGGAGGGAACCGCAACAATGGCGACACCCTCGCGGGCGATGGCGTTGCGCAAGTTACCAGCCTGGATGTCTACGATGCGGGCACTGTAATCACAGTAAGCGTTCCACAGCACGCGGGTGAGCAACTTGACGGCATTGCCGCGGCCCTTGTTGATGTCGTCGCCGGAGTGACCGCCTTGCAAGCCCTTGACGGTAATCTTGTAGAAGTTGAACTCGTCGTCTTCGAGTTCCTTGACCTTCTCATAGTCGCACTCAAGAGTAGCCACCGTGTCCTTGCCGCCGGCGCAGCCGATGAAGAACTGGCCTTCATCTTCAGAGTCGAGGTTGATGAGCATCTTGCCTTTGAGGACTCCGCCTTCCAAGGCTTTTGCGCCAGACAGACCGGTTTCCTCGTCAATGGTGAAGAGACATTCGATGGGGCCGTGTTGGAGTTCCTTGTCGTCGAGGATAGCCAACGCAATAGCCACGCCAATGCCGTCATCGGCGCCAAGCGTGGTACCCTTGGCCTTGAGCCACTCACCGTCCACGTATGTCTGGATGGCATCCTTCTCAAAGTCGAAGTTCGTGTCGTTGTTCTTCTCGCACACCATATCCATGTGGGCTTGGAAGATAACGGGTGTGACATTCTCCTTGCCTGGAGTGGCAGGTTTGGAAATCACGACATTGCCGACTTTGTCACGATAGGTCGCAAGACCTAGATTTTTGCCTGTTTGCTCGAGCCAAGCGGATATGCGTTCCTCTTTCTTGGAAGGACGCGGAATCTTTGTAATCTCATTGAAATAATAGAAAACCTTAGCAGGTTTGAGATTTAACATTTCTTCATTCATATCTGTAAATTTTTAAGTTAATATTCTTGAGGGTGGCAAATATACAAAAAACAGAGAATAATGAAACGTGAGGTGAGAGATTTAGATTTGAGATTTGAGATTTGAGACGTGAGATTTAAGATTTTCATACTAACTATTATCACCTACTTCCAATATCCAATATCCTACATCTGACAGTTTGTCAGTTTGCATATTATTATTGTCAGAAAAAACGCATTGGTGTTTTTTGGCACAGATTTTGTAAAACATTAATCGCGTTTTTTAGTAAACAACAAAAATAATTATAAACATTAAAAACAATTACTATGAAGTGTAACATTAAACCATTGGCAGACAGAGTTTTGGTAAAGCCTGCCGAAGCTGAGCAGAAGACTGCCGGCGGCATCATCATCCCCGACACCGCAAAAGAAAAACCCCAAAAGGGCACCGTTATAGCCGTAGGTCCTGGCAAAAAGGACGAACCTATGACCGTCAAGGTGAACGACACCGTTCTCTACGGCAAATATTCCGGCACGGAAATCCAACTGGATGGCGAGACCTTCCTCATTATGAAAGAGAGCGACATTTACGCTATCTGCTAACCAGCTGCGGAACAAATCAACAATTAAACAAATCAACAAATAAACAACAATAATTATGGCAAAAGATATCAAATATAACTGGGAAGCCCGTGAGGGTTTGAAAAAAGGTGTTGACGCATTGGCCAACGCCGTTAAAGTCACACTTGGCCCCAAGGGTCGTAACGTTATCATTGACAAGAAGTTCGGCGCTCCGCAAATTACGAAGGACGGCGTAACCGTCGCCAAGGAAATCGAGTTGCAAGAGGCCATCGAAAATATGGGTGCCCAGATGGTGAAGGAAGTTGCATCCAAGACCAACGACCAAGCCGGCGATGGTACCACCACCGCTACCGTTTTGGCACAGGCCATTTTCAACACAGGTTTGAAGAACGTGACCGCCGGCGCCAACCCTATGGAGTTGAAGCGCGGCATTGACAAGGCCGTTTCCACCATCGTGGAGAACTTGAAAGGCCAGTCTGTCGAGATCAACGACAGTCACGAGAAAATCGAGCAAGTGGCCACCATCTCCGCCAACAACGATGGCGCCGTGGGCAAGGTCATTGCCGAGGCAATGCAGAAGGTCAAGAAAGAGGGTGTCATCACCATTGAAGAGGCCAAGGGCACGGACACGACCGTCAAGATCGTGGAAGGTATGCAGTTCGACAGAGGTTACATCTCTCCTTATTTCGTCACCGACACTGAGAAGATGGAAGCCGTCTACGACAATCCTTACATCCTGATTTACGACAAGAAAATCAGCAATATGAAGGAATTCCTTCCGATTCTGGAAAAGGTGGTCCAAAGCGGCCGTCCCATGTTGGTCATCTCCGAGGATGTTGACAGCGAGGCATTGGCCACGTTGGTTGTCAACAGACTGCGTGGTGGCTTAAAGATCGTGGCCGTGAAGGCTCCGGGCTTCGGCGACAGAAGAAAAGAGATGTTGGAAGACATCGCCATCCTGACGGGTGGCACCGTCATCTCCGAAGAAAAAGGCTTCAAGTTGGAAGACGCCAGTCTTGAGATGCTGGGCACTGCCGAGAAGATCACGGTCGACAAGGAGAACACCACGATTGTGAGCGGCAAAGGCGACAAGGAAGCCATTGCCGGACGTATCGCTATGATCAAGGCCCAGATTGAGAAGACCAACTCCGACTACGATCGCGAGAAGTTGCAAGAGCGTTTGGCCAAGTTGGCTGGTGGCGTTGCCGTCATCTACGTGGGTGCCGCTTCCGAGGTTGAGATGAAGGAGAAGAAAGACCGTTACGACGACGCTTTGCACGCAACACGCGCAGCCATCGAAGAGGGCATCATCCCTGGCGGTGGTGTAGCCTACATCCGTGCCATCAGCAGTCTGAAGGGCCTCAAGGGCGAGAACGAAGACCAAAAGATCGGTATCGACATCGTGCGCAGAGCTCTGGAAGAACCACTTCGTCAAATCGCCGCCAACGCCGGCAAAGAGGGTTCTGTCATCGTCAACGCCGTGATGAAGGGCAAAGGCGACTACGGTTACAACGCTCGTACCGACCAATTCGTCAATATGATCGACGCCGGTGTCATCGACCCGACCAAGGTGGCCCGTGTTGCTCTCGAGAACGCCGCTTCCATCGCCGGCATGCTGCTCACCACCGAGTGCGTACTCGCCGAGATCAAGGAAGAGACTCCCGCTATGCCCGCCGGCGGTATGAACCCTGGCATGGGCGGTATGTACTAATAGATCATTCCATACACTGCATAGAAAAAGGCTGCCGTTCGGCAGCCTTTTTTGATTTCATTGCGTAAGGGTATAACGTTGAGAGCAAGTCTTAGGCGAACAAAGTCCCGCTCCGTTCTCCACCTTCACAACTAGACGAAAAAATGAGCCAAAAGGCAGTCTGACCGATCGGATACAGTCCGTTTGCAATTCGTTGTTCACCCATGACTGGCGTAACCAATCACGATTATTTTCCAAGTCAAGCAAATAATGATAAGATTTAACTCCCGAGTGTGGGTCCTGCACCGAGTTCCAGTAAGCTATGATGTTGCCTACGAACTGCGCGCTTCCACTAACTGTGGCTAAATACCCGCAACGGACAAAACTCACAGGAGGTGGGCTTGTATAGTCCACCAACAAAGACATCTCTCCAGATGGAGAAAACTTTCCTGTAGCATCCATCACCACGGATTTGAGTTTGCTTGTGGAGTTGCCATTATCTGCTTGCGAAGCAATCATAGCATTGGGATGGGAGCCTACGGTTATATTTACGGTATCTGCCCGTGAGCCGTAAGCTCGGAGGTTATCAATCGACACGATGGCGTTTTCAAGCTCGAAGCCAACTGCACCCCCAGGTCCAGGCAACAGATCCACCTGTACGTCGGCCAGCAATGCTGTATGCCTAAAGACCATAACACGCCGCGAACGCATATCCCAAACCACTCGACACAAGAATGGCTGACCTGTCGCATAGTAGATATCCGAGCGACTGGCAAAAAAAACCTTCATTCCATTTTTCATCTGCCAAATCGTCAGCGAATGTGCAGTCTTGTCAAAAGTGATGCCATAACAATCCGTTTCAGGATTAACTAATGATCCGTCCACATGAAAACAGAACGAAACGCGCCCTGTATCATTTATTGCCAAATAAAAATCAAACAGGAATGCATCGTGGGTTTGGTCGTTGAAGGGGAAAGTAATCCACGAACGGGACTCATGTGAGGTATTGACGAGTTCTTGGTCGACAACCTGCCACAAGCCATCATGGGTCCATGGTGATGCCGGTGATGGAGCATCAAAATTGTCGCATAGAAAACCGCATTTTGCATTAGCCGTCCAACCTGCAGAGGTGTGTTCCGTAATCTGATAGAAGCGGTATTTTACCCTTACGTCGTCGTAATCGGCGAAGTGCGCCACAAAATCTTGCGTTATCCATTGATGCTCATCAAGTAATATTTGAGTCGTCGGTGGCATAATATCTTGTTGATGGGAACAAGCCGTCCACTGTGCTTGCCAGCCGGCAGCCGTGGTTTGGCAATCCGATCGGAACTCTATAAACATACAATCACCCGGTGCCACTACCCTACCAGGATTCTGCGTGTTCCAGCGGCCCAGTTTGTGAGCGAAAGGCGAGTCGCCTGCATAGATCCAAAGGAAGTCATAATTTGGTTCAAGTTCAAAAGTGCTGAACTGCAGCACAATGCTGTCAGCTCCCGGCACACGAATAAGGAACGCGCGACGCTCATCGTTGCCGTAGCCACCCGCCGAGCCCCCAGAATCCGTAAATAGTCCTGTTTCTGCATTTGAAGAGTCCAATTCCACCACAGGATTAACCAATTGATAGTAAAAATTCCAGTCCCAGTAGGGGCCGGGGTCCGTGTGCGTTTGATTGGGGAAATGCTGATGGCCTCTAATTTGAGTGCAGGACGAAGAGCCCCCCAAGGGATGTTGACCACTATTCAACGCGGTCCCGTCGTCCAGCGTATCGCGGTAGAATGTGTGATGGGGTTTTATCACAGGGTACCTAGCACAAATATTGCGCACCAAGGTAGCGGAGGACACGTACATTGCCATAGTAAAGAAGGAGGATACATCGCCATAGGCTTCGTGCTCAATGCCAATGGTATAGCTATTAGCCACACCCACATGCCAGGCTTTGTCGTTTTCACGAACCATTTGTGTAATTTGCCCATCAACCGAACGGATCACATAGTGTGCTGATGCCTTGGCCGCACAATTCTGGAACCAAGCGATGGCGCCGGCATAAGTACCTTCCGTATAATGTATGGCGACATTGGACACAGACATTCCGTTTCGCGAAGAGTAATTACAGCTAGCCGCAGGCACCCAAATTGCTGCGCCATAATCCCTGGATTCAACATCTTGCACACCCTGCGTTGCATCAATATTCACCTCGTGTTGTTGCAATATCGGTAACATATTCCCAAACAGCTTATCAAAATCAATATTACGACGAGGTATGCCACACTGCATCACCGAGCTGTCGGCAAGAAACAAATAAATAACATACATTGAACTATTCAAAGCAAATTCACAACTCGCGGGAATCTCGGACAAATCAACTAAAATGGGGAAACAATCTTCTACACTACCCTGCTTGCAGCCAAACTTCCTTTGCAGACTGTCAACAGCCGCCGCATAGGCCATTATCGCCGTTTCGTCCTTTTCCAGAATATCCTGGACAGATATACCTGACAAATTTGACACCCGGCGAACATTTTCCCGAAAATAGTTTTTGCCGTGCAACGTTAAGCCCATCACAGTATACGTACGTGGCATCTTTAAGTCATCTTCTACTGTGTCTGGCCATATTTGTGGCGTGAAACGAGTATAGTTGAAGGACATCGCTTCCAATATTCCACGTGGGACAGCTGGATAAGTTTGGTATGCCGCCTCAAAATAGGGTTTCATTATTAAATAGTGTTCCTTTGACCGCGAGAATTCAATGGAACTTGGACGAATTAAGGCGACCTGGGCAGAAAGAGCCTCAAACCCTACAAATAATAATAGAAATAGGATGTATCTTCTTTTCATAGTCGTGCGTTTTGTTTTCAACGACAAAGATACATCCAAACGAACAAACAAAAGTATTATAACATTATTTTTAGTATAAATTAACTTATACCAAAAAAGCATTATTCCACAAGATACTTATAAAGAATAATTTATAGAATATCTTAAGAAATATTTGT
Organism: Bacteroidales bacterium; assembly: GCA_024685175.1. Classification (GTDB taxonomy): domain Bacteria; phylum Bacteroidota; class Bacteroidia; order Bacteroidales; family WCHB1-69; genus F23-D06. Next base: position 12,696 of record JAIKWD010000004.1, on the reverse strand, counting down.
TAAAAACAGTTTTAACTATTTTTTCTCAATTTCTTTTTTTTGAGGGGTTCTTTCTTTGGCATTAAGGTTCTCCATAAACTTATTCTCAAGAAATGAAAATTGTCTGAGTGTGCGTCCGGAGAACATCATAAAGAGAATAATCGCTATTGTAATGAGGACAATTACCCATTTGGTGTATTTAAAGAAATTAATAAGAATAGAAAAGACAAAGAATCCTGCCAACACAAATCGAATAAGCGTCCAAACCACCACTGCGATGGTATTGGCTTTATTCTCTTGTATCATATCGATATACATCTGTCTGACTTTCTGTTTATTGTGCACCAATCCAAATAAGAAAGGCATTATGAGCAAGAGCGAGAGCAAGGCCAAAATGGTATTATACAGCCACTGGGGCAAGAACTTTCCTATTTCAAGTTGTTTCACAAATGGCCACAGGTGGTCGAAAAGCAAGACCAGCATAGCAAAGCAAAGCACAAAAAACACCAGCACGCGTGGTAAAGTACTAACTATGACGGTACGCCAATTTTTATTGCCTGTTTTCCTACCCAACAAGCTATATTCATCCATGCGAGCTTTAACATTATCAGGCAGCACACGGTTTAGGAAACGATAGAACGGGGATGCGGCCTTGATCCAATATGGTGTAGTAAATGTTGAAATCACGGAAGTCGCAATAATGACAGGGTAAATATGCTTAGGCAACACCCCTTGGGTGACGCCCACGGAAGCAATGATGAAGGCAAACTCACCCACTTGAGACAACGTGAAGCCCGTCTTCAAAGAGTCTTCCAGTGAGGCTCCGGCGACCAAGGCTGATGCTGAAGAGACCAATGCCTTGATAACCAAAGTGATGATCACCAACGACAAAATCAGTTTCCAATACTGCACAATAATCTGTGGGTCAATCATCATACCTACAGAGACGAAGAAAATAGCCCCGAAAAGATCCTTTATGCTTCCAGTAAGTCTAATAATCCGTTCACTTTCAATAGTTTCCGACAAGATGGAGCCAATCACGAACGCACCGAGAGCGGATGAAAATCCCACATTGTTGGCGATGATGACCATACCGAAACAGAGTCCGATGGAGATGATGAGCAGCGTTTCGTCATTGATGTATTTCTTGGCTTTCTTGAAGAAGGTAGGAATCACATAGATACCGACCACGAACCACAAAATCAAGAAAAACACAAGTTTTACGACACTCATCAGCATCTCCATTCCAGCGCCCGAGGCTTGTTTGCTTGCGGCGGTAGTGGACATCAAGACCATCATCACCACGGCCACGACATCCTGGATAATGAGCACCACCAAGGTTAAATCCACGAACGGCTCGTCTTTGAGGTTCATATCATCGAATGCCTTGATAATGATGGTGGTCGAAGACATCGCCAGCATACCGCCAAGGAAAATGCTCTCCATAACGCTCCACCCCATAACGAAGCCCAGCAGCATACCCACGGCGATCATAGCCAAGATCTCAAGAAAGGCCGTAACGAAAGCCTTGCTACCCACGGAGAACAGTTTCTTGAAACTAAACTCCAGTCCCAAGCCAAAGAGCAAGAAGATGATACCGATTTCAGACCAAACTTCAATATTGGTCGTGTCCGTAACGGTCGGGAATATATTCAGATGAGGCCCGACGAGGAAACCGGCCACGATGTATCCCAGCACCAAGGGTTGCTTGAGCAGCTTGAAGACAATCGTCATCACGCCAGCGGAGATGAGGATCAGGGCAAGGTCGGATACAAGTTTCAGATTTTCAGCCATTGGGTCAGGTCAGTCTATTTCACGTTTTCTTTCAGATAGTTTTCCCATTTCCAAGCGGAAGCGATCATATCGTCCACATTGTAACGGCAGTGCCAATGGAGCAGTTGTTCGGCCTTGCTGCTATCCCCATAGATGGCGGGAATATCGCCGGGCCGACGGTCGCCGAGCACATAGTTGAGTCTATGGCCCACCACTTTTTCAGCCGCATCGAGCATTTCGAGAACGGTAACGCCGTTACCGCTGCCGAGGTTGAACACCTCGCATCCATCCGTGTTGCGATGCTCCACGAGATAGTCCATCGCCTTGACGTGAGCGTCGGCGATGTCGGACACATGCAGGTAGTCGCGGATGCACGAGCCGTCACGGGTGTCGTAATCCGTGCCGAAAACGGTCATTTGCGGCAGCACGCCGCTGGCCACGTGCATAATAATGGGTATCAGATTGTTGGGTTTGTCGGGCGAAAGTTCTCCGTTCATTCCGGAGGGGTGCGCCCCTACGGGGTTGAAATATCGGAGGATGAGCGATGTGGTGCCAGGATTAGGCACCTGCATACTGCGAATCATCGCCTCGCCAATCTGTTTGGTATGGGCATAAGGACAGAACGCCTCTCCCATCGGAGTCTCTTCGTTGACGGGGAGGGTCTTCACGTCTCCGTACACCGAGCAAGACGACGAGAATAGCAAATGGGATATATGGTATTTTTGGCACGCCTCCAGCACATTGGCCAAGGCGCCCAAATTATTGCGGTAGTACATCAGCGGTTGTTCCACCGACTCGCCGACGGCCTTGTATGCGGCAAAGTGGATAATACCCGCGATATCGTCATTCTCCTCAAAGACCTTGAAAAAGGCGTCTTTATCGCAGATATCAACCTTATAATTCTTCACCTCCACGCCCGTAATGTTCTTGACTCGATCGAGCGTCTCGGGGGTGCTTCTCACGCAGCTGTCCACACAGAGCACATCGTAGCGGCCGCTTTCGATCAATTCGATCAGCGTGTGCGAGCCGATATAGCCACAGCCACCGGTGACGAGAATTTTCTTTTTCATAATCTAGTAGTTAATGGTTATTTCACCGATGCATTTGCCCTTATTGGTCATCTGGTAGATACGAGTGTCGCCTACCAGTTTCGGTTCTTTCATTTCTTCGTGGGAATGCCCGCCGATGATGATGTCTATGCCGGGCACGTCTCTGGCGACGTCATAGTCGCCAATCTGGTTTTTCTCCACCCCGAGATGCGACAGGCAGATAATGAGGTCGCAGCCCTTGCTCTTGAGTTCAGCGACCATCTGTTTCGCGGTCTTTATGGGATCGAGATAGGTCAAGTCCTTGGATATAGACGGGGCGATGAGGGCGTGCAAATCTACGGTGAGGCCGAAGACACCGATTTTAAGACCATCCTTCTCGATGATAGTGTAAGGTTTAACCACTTTGGCGAGGGCTTTGTTCTTGAACACATAATTGGCGCAGAGCACTTGGAAATCGGCTTTGCGGAGGCGTTTGCCGAGGGCTTGGCATCCGTTGTCGAACTCGTGGTTGCCGAGCGTCACGGCATCGTAGCCCATTGCATTCATCAAATAGACTTCGGTGTATCCTTTAAAAAAGTTGAAATAGGGTGTCCCTTGCGAGAAGTCGCCAGCATCGAAAAGCAGCACGTTGGGGTGTATACTGCGCACCTCGCGGATATAGGCCTCGCGGCGCAGGAACCCGCCCACGTTGGTGTCGGCCTTGTAGGTGTATGGTTCTATTTGGCTATGGGTATCGTTGGTGTGCAAGATGACCAATTCATGGTTCTGGGCCGTAGCCGTGAACATCGAAAACGACAACAGGAGAGTCAGCAGACAGACAATCTTTTGCATAGGGTTATTTTTGAGTTGCAAAGATAATAAAAAAGCGGGGTTCTCGGCCCCGCTTTCATCGTCAAAATTATTACTATATGGTGTGAGGTTATGCATAGAGTTCCGTGAAGATGTCGCGGAGTGCCTTGCACTCGCGAAGTTCTTGCAACGTAAACTCGGCATGTCCCTTCGTATAGCCATTACCCATGATCATATTCACATCGCTTCCGATGCCTTCGGCACCGAGACTGGCTTTCGTGAAGCTGGTGGCCATTGAGAAGAAATAGACGATGCCATCATCCTTTGTGCAAAGCACGGCAGTCATCTCCTGATCGGGGACGTTGACACAGTTGATCGTGACGTCGGCCATTTTGCCGTTGGTGAGTCTTTCGACAAGCTCGTACACTTGAACAGGGGTCATACCTGCGGCAGACTCCACGATATCGCAGAAGCCGAGGTCCTTGATGCGTTGGGTACTCTTCGGGCTGTTGGCAATGCCGATGACCTTACCGGTGACACCGACACGTTTCTTGGCCTCGTAGCAGCAGAGCATACCGCTCTTGCCGCCTGCGCCGAGGATGACGACAGTCTGGCCATATTGGCACAACTTGGCCGTTTGGGCAGGTGCGCCGGCCACGTCAAGGGCAGACAAAGCGAGTTTCTCGGGCAGGTCGCTCGGGATCTTGGCATAGATGCCGCTTTCGAAGAGAATGGCTTTGCCCTTGATGTCCACCTGGTCCACATCGGGACGGATTTCCAAGATCTCGTCGATGCGGAGCGGGGTGAGGCTGAGGCTGACGAGCGTAGCGATACGGTCGCCTTCCTTGAGGTCGATCTTGCCCTTGAGGGCGTCGCCGATCTTCTCAACCTTACCGAGGAGCATACCGCCGGAGCCGGTTCTACGGTTACGGTGTTTGCCTTGCAATTCGACATTGAGGAGCATCTCTTTCTTTACTTCTTCCATAACTTGCTCTTCAGTGGCACCTTCGCCAGCCTGTTGCTTGGCATAGTTGTGAATATCCGTAAAAGAAGCGGAATCTATATTCAGGGTCTGGACATCAATGAGGATCTCGTTGTCGTAGATCTCGTCCATATTGTTATCAATCTTGTTGGCGGGTTGTGGGAGAACACCTTTCGGTTCAATCACACGGTGCGTACCGTATTTATTACCTTTTTTTTGCATATTGATTTGATTTTTAAAATTATACAGAATTGCTTCCTATTTCTATCGAAAGCGGCGCAAAGGTAACGTTTTTTTCATAATCTGCAACTACCCCTAGAAAAAAGTAATTCACATACAATGTTAATAGGATGGAGTTGTCAAAATCACGCTTTTTCTTCGTATTGGGATAAAATGTAATCGGACAACTCCCGATAAATAGCCTGGAGGCGCTCGTCTTTCAGGGCAAAGAGTTGCTGCCCCATCACTACCGTGTCGCCTCGTGCTGCGGGACCGGTCTGCGCCTGTTTCGGCGACATCGTCTTGAGTTTATCCAGCGAGTGCTGCAACAAGGGCATCAAGACTTCCAGACTCATATCGTGGTCGCGGAGGATATCGTCGGCGATGCCGCACATCGCGTTGCTGAAATTGCAGGCGAAAACGGCGGCCAAGTGCACCACCTTGCGCTGCTCCTCCGTCATCTCTCCGCTCTTGTTCGAAAGCATAGCCGCCAATCGCATAACAATGTCCTTGGCCTTGCCAAGTCTGTCGCCTTCCACGAACAAGGGGACTTCCAAGGCGGACATATCGGTCTGTTTGGAAAAGGACTGCAAAGGATAGAGCACGCCATACAACTCGGCGTGATCTTTGAAGATATGCTGAGAGACTGAGCCAGCGGTGTGCAGGGCAATGGACATTTTGAACGGAATCTCGTTCAAGATCTCGGGATAGGCGTCGTCGCGAAGGGCAAACAGGAAGATATCGCAAGCGGGATCCAACATTTTCAGGTCGTCGATGGCTTTGGCGCCCAGCGAATCCGCCAACTTCTTGGCATTGTCGAGATGGCGGCTATAGACCTGTCCGATGCGAAACTCGTCGGAATCGCGCAACCTGCCCGCTATCCAGGTGGCCACATTACCAGAACCAATCAATGCTATCATCAGTAGGAGAATTTGCTTCCGCCCACAAACTCGCGCAGGATGGAGGTTTCAGGGATGGCCTTCTCCGGAATGGTCTTGAAGAAGGATAGAAACTTGAGCAGGCGCGTGGCCTCGGCAAACTCCACAGCGGTCTCCGGCACTTCGCGCAGAATGGCGATGGCATAGGGTTTGAGCACCCCCAACTCGAAGATGAGCGAGGTGTTGATCATCTCGTCCGCATTCTCTTGGAACGGGAAGATGTTCTTCTCTTCGCCATTGCGCACACTGCGCCAACGCCGCAACGTGTCCATCGCCGAGTATCCACGGTAGTTGTAGTCGCGCACAATACGACGGATAAGCCGGTTGTCCGTGGTGGGGATGGGATTCTGACGGTCAATGGAGATGGAGGTCAAAGCGGACACAAAAATCTTGAACTTGATGTCGTCGGGCACCATCTCGGTGAGGCGCGGATTCAGACAGTGTATGCCTTCAATGACCATAATGGATTTTTCGTCCAGTTGAATGGACTTGCCCGTCCATCGTTTGGTTCCATTGGCAAAATCAAAAGTCGGGAGTTCAACGCACTTTCCTTGAATGAGTTCCGAGAGCGTTTTGTTGAACAGTTTCAGGTCGACGGCTTCCAGCGCTTCGAAGTCGTACTTGCCGTCCTTGTCCTTTGGAGTCTCTTCGCGTTCCACGAAGAAGTCATCCACGGAGATCTGCACGGGATGATAGCCAAGCACGCCCAATTGCACGGAGAGTCGCTTGCAGGTGGTGGTCTTGCCCGAGCTGGACGGACCGCTAATAAGCACCATCTTCACGTTGCCACGGTTCTTGATCTCCTCGGCCACTGAAGCGATGCGCTTTTCCTGGAAGGCCTCGGCCATCAGGATCGTGTCCTGCGCCTTTCCGTCTTCCACCAACTGGTTCATATCGCTCACGTGGGGCACACCCATCTGTTCGGCCCACTCCTTGTTTTGTTTGTACACGGCGAACAATTTCGGAAACTGCCGAGTCTTGGGAATGGCGTTGATATTCTTGGCAGAGGGAACCTTCAACAACATACCGCTTTCGTACTTCTCCAATCCGAACATCTTGAGATATCCTGTAGAAGGCACCATAAAGCCATAATAATAGTTGACGGTATCCTCCAGACAATACACGGAGGTAAAAATTCGATCACGGTTCTTGAACAAGGCAAATTTATCCTCCAAACCATGGTCTTGGAACATCTTGATGGCATCGGGCGTAATCATACCGACGCGTTCAAAGGGTATGTTTTTCTCCACGACCAGACGCATCTGTTTATACAGTCTATTCACCAGATCCTCGTCTAAGGTTTCGTCCATATTAGTTATCGTACAGTAACGCCCTCCCGAAATGGAATGCTTGATATGCAATTTTACCTTGCGGGGCAACAGATCGTCGACTGCTTTGCACAAAAGGAAATACAACGAACGCACATACATATCGTGGCCGTAGGTAGACATATAGTCGAAAAAATCTATAATGGCAGGTTTGTGCACCCGATAGGTCAAATCACGCACCTTGTTGTTCACCAAAGCGCCCAAGATGTCATCGGTAAGTTTGATGTGGTTCTGTGCTGCCATTTCCCCCAACGACATACCATAGGGGACATCCATCATTTTGTTAAGAGTAACACAAAAAACAGGTACAGTATCCATAGGTTTAGTTTTTTAGGCTGGCAAAGATACAAAAAAAGCAGTTAAGAATTTGGAATTAGGAATGATTAGTTCATTGGTTCATTGTTAAAAAATTGTATCTTTGTGCCTCTCAATAGAATTAACAATTATTAACACATAGCATTATGGTCAGTACATATTTAATGATAGCCGGATATTTCATTTTCCCAGTGCTTATCATTTTATTATTCAACAAATACAAATGGGCTCAGAAGATCGGAACGGTCATCTTGGCATACGCAGTAGGTATCATCATCGCCCTGTTGAACACGGCTTTCGGGTTTCTTCCCTCCGCCGGCGAAGGTGGGGCTGAGTTGCTCACGAGTGTCCAGAAAAACTTGATGAGCGTGTGCGTGCCGTTGGCCATCCCGTTGATGTTGTTCAACTCCGACTTCAAATTGTGGACCAAGTCGCTGCCCAAGACGTTGGCCGTGTTGATCGGCGGTGTCTTGTCCGTGGCCATTGCCTTGGTAGCCGGGTATTACATCTTCCGAACCAAAGATTTCGAAAGTGCCGAAGAGTTCAAGAAGGTGGCCGTAATGATGACGGGCATATACACGGGCGGCACGTTGAACTTCGCCGCCCTAGGCGAGATGGTGCACGCAGACCCCAACACTATCAGCATCACATTGGCTTTCGAGGAGATCGTTACCCTACCCTTCATCATCTTCATCCTCGCTGGCGGCTACAAGCTGTTTCGCAAGTTCCTGCCTTTTAAGGACGAGACTTCCGTAGACGATGACGTGGACCCAAAAGCCATTTCCGAAGGCACATTCGAGAACTACCGCGGAATGCTCAAGGCCAAGACCTTCGGCAAGATGATGCTCGGTTTGTTGCTTTCCATTGCAATGCTGGGCGTGGGCGTCGGTCTCTCCATCCTCATCGTAGGCAAAATCAACGAGTTGGTCGTCATCCTCACCATCACCACATTGGCCATCATCGCCTCTTTCAGCAAGAAAGTCAGGGAGTTGCCCAAGACGTTTGAGTTGGGTATGTTCTTCATCCTGATCTTCAGTGTCGTGGTAGCCTCTATGTTCGACCTGACCAAGATCGATAGCTCGTCGTTGACGATTATGTGGTACATCCTGTTTGTGATGGTCACTTCCATCGTCCTGCATCTGTTGTTCTGCCGTGCCGCCAAAGTCAGCGGCGACCTGTTCTCCGTAGGACACATCAGTTTGTTGTGTTCCCCGCCATTCGTTCCGCCCGTCGTGGAAGCATTGGGCAACAAGAAGGTGCTCATCAGCGGTATCGCCATCGGTCTGGTAGGCTACGCCCTCGGCACTTATCTGGGTTCGTTGTTCGCCACCCTGTTAGGCCTACCGTTGTTCTAAAAAATGAACCAATAAAACAATGAACCAGTACAGGTGTGGTGAATAACAATCTATCATCTATAATCTCTCATCTCTCCACCCCTTCGGTTCATCAAAATTTTCGCCGTTAACTTTTTATTCCAAAAAAAAACCTATTTTTGCATCCCGTATTAAAATCAACTACTATGAAGATCGGTTTTGACAACGGGAAGTATCTGAAGATTCAATCAGAGCACATCAAAGAGCGTATTGCTCAATTCGGCGACAAGCTTTATATGGAATTCGGTGGGAAGTTGTTTGACGACTTCCACGCGAGTCGTGTTTTGCCTGGATTCCAGCCCGACAGCAAATTACGGATGCTCACGCAGTTGCAGGACGATGCGGAAATCGTCATCGTCATCAGCGCAGTGGACATCGAAAAGAACAAGGTGCGTGGCGACTTGGGCATCACCTATGACGAAGACGTGTTGCGCTTGCGCGACGTGTTCCTCAGCCGGGGGTTCCTGGTTAGTTCCGTGGTCATCACCCACTACAACGGCCAAGCAAGTGCCATCGCGTATCGCGAGCGTCTGGAGCGCTTGGGCATCAAGGTCTACTATCACTACATCATCGAAGGCTATCCGACCAACGTAGAGCTCATCGACTCCGAGGATGGCTTCGGCAAGAACGACTATGTAGAGACGAGCCGTCCGCTTGTCGTGGTCACCGCGCCGGGGCCGGGCAGCGGCAAGATGGCCGTTTGTCTGAGCCAACTCTACCAGGAGAACAAACGTGGCATCAAGGCCGGCTACGCCAAGTTCGAGACCTTCCCCATCTGGAACCTTTCGTTGAAGCATCCCGTCAACATCGCCTATGAGGCCGCTACCGCCGATCTCGAAGACGTCAATATGATCGACCCATTCCATCTGGAGGCCTACGGCAAAATGGCCGTCAACTACAACCGGGACATTGAGATATTCCCCGTCCTGAATGCCATCTTCGAAGGCATCTACGGCGAGAATCCCTACAAGTCGCCCACCGATATGGGCGTCAATATGGCCGGCTATTGCATCTCCGACGACGACGTATGCTGCGAGGCATCCAAAGACGAGATTATCCGTCGTTACTTCACCGCCTTGTGCAACGTGTTGGACGGCAAGTCGACCGAGCACGAGGTCAACAAGATCTCGCTGTTGATTAAGCGGGCCCAGATCACCACGGACAGTCGCAAGTCCATCGTGGCGGCGCGCAAGCGCAAGGAAGAGACGGGCGTGGCCACTGCCGCCATCGAGTTGGACGACGGCACCATCATCACCGCCAAGACCAGTCCGCTGCTCGGACCGAGTGCCGCATTGTTGCTCAACGCCACCAAGCACTTGGCCGGCATAGACCACGAGGTGAAACTCATCCCACAAGAGATGATCGAGCCTATCCAGAAGACTAAGGTCACCTTCCTGCACGGGCACAACCCGCGCTTGCACACCGACGAGGTGCTCGTAGCACTCTCAATGTTAAGTTTGAACGACGAGAACTGCGCCAAGGCCCTTGAATGCCTGCCGCAACTCGAAGGCTGCCAAGCACACGCCACCGTGATGATGAGCGAAGTAGACCATAAGATTTTCAAGAAACTCGGCATAGGCCTCACTTGCGAACCCATCAAGAAGAAATAATGGACATGAAGAGAATCTTCCTTCAAAGAGGAAAAGAGAAATCGCTGTTGCGTTTTCATCCTTGGGTCTTTTCCGGCGCCATTTCCAAAGCCGACAAGGACATCCAAGATGGCGACATCGTGGATGTATGCGACAGCCAAGGCAACTATCTCGCCACCGGGCATTATCACGAAAGTACCATCGCCGTTCGCGTCTTCAAGTTCGAGCCCGGGCCCGTCACGTACGATTTCTGGAAGAGCAAAGTCGAGAACGCCTTTCGGTTCCGCAAGGCCCTGCAATTCGTAGACAATCCCGACACCACAATGTATCGATTGGTCAACGGCGAGGGCGACGGTCTGCCCGGTCTTATCATCGACTGGTACGACGGCAATGCCGTCCTGCAGTTCCACTCCCAAGGCATGTATCTGCTCAAGGACACCTTCGTGAAGATTCTCCGTGAGCTTTTCCCCGACATCCATTCCATCTACAACAAGAGCACCCTCACGCTGACCGAAACGGCAGGCGACGACTATGACGGCCTGTTGTACGGTGAGTTGGGCGATATCGTCTGCAAAGAGAACGGCATCTCGTTCCACATAGATGTCCGAGGCGGACAGAAGACGGGTTTTTTCCTCGACCAACGGGACAATCGCGACCTGGTTGGCCAATTGGCCAAAGGGCGCACCGTGCTCAACATGTTCTGCTATTCGGGTGGTTTCTCCACCTACGCGCTTCGCGGGGGCGCCGCGCATGTGGACTCCGTGGACATCTCCCGCAAGGCCATCGAGCTGACCGAACAAAACATCGCAATGCTCGGCCCTGACGCCGTCAGTCGGCACACCGCCTACTGCGAGGATGTGTTCCGTTTTCTCGACGACATGCCCGACCAGACTTATGACCTCATCGTACTGGACCCGCCCGCCTTTGCCAAACACCATCGGGTGAAGGAGCAGGGCATCAAGGGATACCGCAATATCAACCGCAAAGCGATGGCCAAGCTCCGCCCGGGCGGTTTCCTGTTCACCTTCTCCTGTTCGCAAGCCATAAGCAAGGAAGACTTCCGAACCATTGCCTTCTCCGCCGCCGCTATTGAACACAAAAACGCTCGTGTCGTACACCAGATGCAACACGCCCTCGACCACCCCGTCAGCATCTATCACCCCGAAGGAGAGTATCTGAAGGGACTCGCTGTAGAGGTAGCGGATAGTATATAACCCCTGAACCCCAAGGTCCTTCTTTCCCTCCTCCGTCTTGAGCGCGACTACGACCGCAAAAGCTTCGAGAATGCGGTCCAAACTGCGTTGCACAACAATTACAATAACACCAACTGCTAGTATCCGGTGGCGATAGGAGGCGACTATTACAATGCCGTGAACCAGCTGGTGGTGGAAGTGGAATACACGGGCAAATACGCGGTGAGTCCGGACTGCGAGTTCGAACCGGGCAAAACGGTAAGTTTCTTCTATCGGGAGGACGAGCGCGACCAGCGGGTCACGCTCCTGCCCGACAGCTGCTTCATCTTGCGCTACGAAGGCACAAATCAGCGTCCTGAAACAACTGGTGAACAAGAGCCACACGCTCGCCCCCCATCCGTCACAACATCAGTGTCAACACCGTGGACGGTTTCCAGGGGCAGGAGCGCGACATCATCCTTATCAGCATGGTGCGCGACAACGAGCAGGGCAGCATCGGATTTCTCAAAGACATCCGCCGCATGAATGTGGCCATCACCCGCGCCAAACGGAAACTCATCGTGGTCGGCAACTGCGAAACCTTAAGCAAAAACGAGTTCTACCGCGAACTGGTGGAGTATTTCCAGGAAAACGGCATCGTGAAAGCCGCTGGCGGACGCTAATCGGTTGGGCTTTGGTGATTAGGCATTTACATTGGACGTGAAATGTAGATATTGCCCTCAAGTCTCACGTCTCACGTCTCACATCTCACGTCTATCCCCCCCCTCTTCCACAGCCTCGTAGCCGCCGTAGCGCTTCGAACCTTTGTAGCAGATGTGTCCGTCCGTTTTCAGGTCGTGGACCAGCCTTTCCACGGTTCTGAACTTCAATCCGGTTCCCGTCGAAATGTCGGAAATCTTGCATCCCGGATGCAGACGGATATAATGCGCCACTTCCCCCAGCTGTTCGCAACCTGAACTTTCATCCGAATTTTCTTCCAAAAAATCCGTTCCAATCCCGCCAAATTGCCGATTTTCGTCATGCAAAATCTCCTCCAATCCCGCCAAATCATGATTTTTTCGGATAATTTCGGAGTCTGATTGCTTCGAGAATTTCCGGTGGTTCCAGATCAGGAGTCTGGACAACACTTTTTCGGATTCCTTTTGGTAGTAGGGCAGAGGATTTTCCAT
>JAIKWD010000033.1 GCA_024685175.1 Bacteroidales bacterium | reverse complement strand
TGGAGTGACAGGATAGTGAAACTCAAATTTCAGCGGAAGGGAAAAACCGTATTTTTTCAGATTCACGCCTCCTAATGTTCCATAGTTCAGTGCGGCGGACACCCCAAAGTAGTCGGCAAAATTGTAAGAGAACTCCAGCCCGGCATGGAAAGAAGGTAAAGGATATTTCCTTCCGAGTTCTTGGGTTGTCAGATTTTGAGTGGTGATAGGATGCATCACATCCAATTGTAGGGTGTAGCCGAAATGGAATCCATCGAAGGGATGGTCAACTGGCGCTGTGGTGGTGTGTGGGTTGTTGTCGTGGTGCGAGGTCAGAGTGCTGTCGGTTTGTGCTGTGCTCAGGGCGTTTAGTCCCAGGATGAGCAAGCCTGCGACCCCGTATTTTCGGATGCTGTCCATAGTGGCGGAATTTGTGGTTTCATCCATTAGGACGCATTTTTCCAAAAAGGTTACGGTCTGTTCCCACATTTTGCGCAGCGAGTCGGGGGCGGAGGCGGCATCCGAGCCCTTCAGTTTGTAGAACAGTTCCTCCAATTTACGGTTGTGGATGTAGTCGGCCAGATAGAGCGTGTCGTGGATGCGCACGGTATCGCGCACCTTAATAGTGTCATAGACCACCTGCCGGCGCACTTCGTAAAGGGTGTCGGTGTGCTGGGCGCGTGCCTGCAAGGCGAGAACGAGCACCAGGAGCAGAGCCAATATGCGGATGTGATGGTTCATGGTTTGCCGAACAGATAGATGGTGTCTTTCACAAAGTCGGTGTCGCGGACAATAACCGTTTCCCGAACCTCAACCTCTTGGGTAACCGTTATGGGCTTGTTTTTCGTGCTCCGGCGCACGCTATTGGCTGTTGCCGGTTCAGTCTCTTTGGTGCAGGTCCGTGCCGTGTCGGGGCAAGTTGCCGTTGCCGGGGCGGGTGGGGTCGGGGAGGATTGTGACGGCTGGGTGCGCGCGATTTGCCATGCGCACGCGCCTCCCGCGAGCCCGGCGGCCGCCGCAAGTGCAATGGCGGTTTTGTGTGCTGCGAGTGTCACGCCTGCGCCGGAGGGCGAGGTGGCGGCCGCCTGCCGGATGGTACTGGCGGGTAGGGGTGCGCTTGGCGGCATTCGCAAGCCGCCAAGCCCCTTGCGGAAAAGTCTGTCAATGCCCGCAGGACGAGCGGAAGTCAAGGTGAAAATCATTAAAATCATAAGGATTCCCTTTTTGCGTTTTTCTTTTTCGTGGACTTTGGCGTGGAGAAGTTTTTTGAGGTTCTGTCGCGCTCGGAAAAGCAGCGCCTTGGAGTTGTTGGGCGTGATGCCGAGCATTTGCGCGATCTCGGTGTGTGGCCGGGAGTCGATGGCATACAACTCAAACACGGTGCGCTGCCGCTCGGGCAGTTTTCCGATAATCTCCACCAATTCGGATTGCGTGAACTCGGCTCCAGCCAGCCATGAGTCGTCCTCATTTTCACACATCGCATCGCTGACCGCTTCTTCATTTATGGGGACACTGTCCGTCCTTTTCCGCAGATAGTCAATGGATTGGTTGACGGCGATGCGTGTTAGCCAGGATTCGAACCGCCCAAACGCTTGGTATGTGTCTGCCTTTTCGATTGCCTTCAGAAATGCATCATGCGCCAAATCCTCGGCTGTCAGCCTATCGTTAACATACCGGTAGCACACTCCGATTATCTTCTGAATGTGCTTGTTATATTGCCGTTCCCAGAACTTCGCCTTGTCCATTTGCGATGTGAATTATATTATGACGCAAAAATAACAAAAGGTTACGCTGTTGCAGCGATTTTTTCAAATCTTCTTTTGTATTTTTTGTATTTTTGCAAATTATTATGATGAACTTTGAATTTTAAATTCTGAATTTTGATTTTATTATGAAAATCGCCCTTTTTGCAGCGGTGCCCGATGAGGTTGGGGATTTTGCCGACAGAGTGAACTTTACTGGTATTGGTAGAGAGAATGCTACGCGGGCGATGCTTGAATTTATGTCCAAGCATAAGGATGAGGATTTTATAATGTTGAACATAGGTACTGTAGGCTCGCACGATCGGCGCGTGGGGACAGTGTTGAGCATTCGAGAAATATTGTCTGCAGGAGCTAGATTCTACGATGAGCCGATGATCCCTGACTATTTTGAGTTGGCGGTGGATGAGAATGTGGAGAAGTCGGTACTCTATTCGTCCGATTGTTTTGTCTCCACGGAAGTGTATAACGAATATTATCTGGAGGATATTAAATCGCAGGTCGATTGTTTCGATATGGAATCTTCAGTGTTGATCAATTTTGCGCAAGAATATGGCAAAAAATACGTCTCCTATAAGATAGTTTCAGACAATTTGGATGTTGACATAGAGACATGGAGAGAGCGGGTGAAGGAGTTGTCAAAAAAATTAGTGGCTCATATTCAGGATGTTATAAGAGAATTGGAGGAAAAAGAGCCCATTGAATTTTTAAAATAGCGTTCTTTTGAAAAAAAATGTATCTTTGCGCCCTCGAAAGGAGGAGAGATGGCCGAGTGGTCGAAGGCGCACGCCTGGAGAGCGTGTAACCGCCAAAAGCGGTTCCTGGGTTCGAATCCCAGTCTCTCCGCAAAACCACGATCTGTTAGCTCAGTTGGTTTAGAGCGCTTGCTTGACAGGCAAGAGGTCACAAGTTCAAATCTTGTACAGATCACTCCATTAAAAAAGCACCTGCCATGGCAGGTGCTTTTTTTATATCTTCATTATTTTTTCCCTGAACTGTTTGTATCCCGCCTCGTTGAATCGGTAGTAGATGGGCGCGTGGGGGTTCTTCTTTTCCTCTTCGTCTTGCGCCACAGGAGTGAGGATGCCTGAGGACAGGAACTTTTTCTGGAAATTGCGTCTGTCGAAGGTGCGACTGAACACGTCGGTATAAAGCCGTTGCATCTCCGGCAGGGTGAAGAGATCGCCCAACAACACGAATGCGATAGGGGCGTTCATGAAGCCCAGTCGCAGCAGCCACAGGGCTTTGCGGTAGATGTGCTCGTGGTCGAAGGCCAGCATCGGCATCTCGTTGATGGGAAACCAGCGCGCGTCTATGGCGTCGTCGCCCGCCACAGCGGCCGTTTGGGAAGGTCTGACCACCGAAGCGAAAGCCACGCTGATGGTGCGCCCGCGTGGGTCACGGTCCAATGCGCTGAAGCTGCCGATCTCTGACATATATTTTGGCGCCAGGCCCGTCTCTTCCTTCAATTCGCGCCGCGCCGCTTCTTCCAACGTCTCCTTCTCCTCCAAGAAACCGCCCGGGAATGCCCAGCAATCCTTGTATGGCTCGTTTTTCCGCTTAATCAGCAACGTGTTCAAATGCGTACCATCAAAACTGAACACCACGTTGTCTACGGTGACGGCAGGCCGCCAATATTTGTATCTGAATTTCGCCTCTTCCATTTCTTCAAAATGAGATTTAGAACGCAAAAATAATATTTTTAAATAAAAGTGTGTAAAATTTACACAAGTGGCCGTTTTTTTACTATCTTTGCCGCCTTTGATACAATGCCTTGATTTGCTTTGTAAGGTGTTGATGTAGAGTTTTTTATAAAAAGAATAGATAAAAAATAACGCTGATTTTTTTAGAATGAAAATGAGAAAATTTTACCATACCATACTGTTGATAGGATTGTCGGTCCTGTTTTGCAGCAGCCAACTCCTTGCCCAGTCGCAGGACTCCGTGCACGTGGATCTGAATAAGGCCATCGAGATCGCCCTGTCCGAGACGCCCACGATGCGTATCGCCGACCGCGACGTGCAGGTCAAGAAGTACTACAAGAAAGAGCAAATCGCCTCGCTCTTCCCCGACGTGTCGCTTGCGGGCAACTACAACCGTACCTTGCTCAAACAACAGATGTCAATGGATATGGGCGGCCAGACGATGAACATCAAGGTGGGTCGTGACAATACCTACTCGATGGGCGCCAACCTGACCCTCCCGCTGATTATGCCGGCCCTGTGGTCCAATCTGAAACTCTCCAATATGGACATCGAGTTGGCGATGGAAGCCGCTCGTTCATCCAAGTTGGAATTGGTCAACCAGGTGAAGCAAGCTTACTATGCCTATCTGCTGGCCAAGCAGTCACACTCCGTGTTGCAAAGCAGTTATGCCAATATGGAGGCCAGCAACCAGTTGGTGACCAACTCCTTCAACCAAGGCCTGGTCTCTGAGTTCGAGAAGTTGCGTTCCGATGTGGCCTTGCAGAACCAACGTCCTACGGTTACTTCCGCCGCCAAGGCGATGCGTCTTGCCGCTATGCGCCTCAAGGTGTTGCTTGGAATGGAAGTCAATGAACCGGTTATCTTCGACGGCTCCCTCTCGGATTACGAACAGGGTGTGCTCAATGCCACAATGCCCAGCGAAAACGACATCCAGTTGGCCTACAACTCCGCTTTGCGCCAGTTGGACCTCGGTATCAAGGAGTTGGAGCAATCCAAGAAGATCATTATTGGCTCCACTTGCCCGTCTCTGGCTTTGGCCAGCAACTTCCAGTATTCCGGCATGGGTGACGATGGTGGCAAGTTTGCCAACTATCCGTACTCATACGTGGCCCTGTCTCTCCAGGTTCCCATCATCTCTTGGGTGGGCACCTCCTACAAACTCAAGCAGGCCGATCTGAATATCGAGAATATGAAAGACCAGCGTCTTGATGCCGAACGCAATCTCCGTATCGGTGTGCAGAACTATCTGAACGATATGCAGCAAGCCATTGAAGACATCGCCGCCGACCGCGAGACGATGATGCAAGCCCAGAAGGCCTATGACATCGCCAAGAAACAATACGAGGTGGGAATGAACACTTGGCTCGACCTCAATACAGCTGAACTTACCCTCATTAGCACGCAACTTACCTACTGTCAATCCATATTCAACTATATCTCCGCCAAATCTTCTTTGGATGCTACGTTGGGAAATGAATAGATTGGTAATTAAATTATTGAATATTAAATATTTACTAGAAATATAAATAACATCATACAATGAAGAATAGAGTCAATATCATTATCCTGCTCGCTGTGGCGTTAGTGGGATTTACAGGTTGCAAGGACAAGAAAGCGACTACAGCGGCCACGCAGGAATTCACCATCCGTACCCAGCAAGTGAAGGCACAGGATGTGGAGCAGATCTACGAATATTCTGCTACCGTGGAAGCGTATGCGGTCAATAACATTGCTCCGCTTACAGGCGGCCGCATCGACAAGATCTATGTTGAGGTGGGCGATCGCGTTCACAAGGGCAAACTTTTGGTCCAGATGAACGAGAATAGTCTCAAACAACAGAAGGCCCAACTTGACAATCTCCAGAAGACCTTCAACCGTATTGATGAACTCTACAAGGTGGGCGGATGCTCCAAGTCGGATTGGGATGCCCAGAAGACCGCTTTGGACGTGGCTCAGACCGCCTACAACAATCTTTTGGAGAATACGCAGCTTGTCAGCCCCATCTCTGGCGTGGTGAGTGCTCGTAATTATGATAGCGGCGACCTTTATGGCGGCCTCCCTGTGGTAACTGTGGAGCAAATCAATCCCGTGAAGATGAATATCAACCTGTCGGAAGCCCTGTTCAAGCAGGTGAAGGTGGGTATGCCCGTGACCATCAAGGTGGATGCATACGGCGATGAAGAGTTCAAGGGCAAGGTGAGTCTCATCTATCCGACCATCGACGGCGCAACGCACACCTTCCCCGTGGAGGTGCAGTTGGCCAACTCCGACAGTCGTGTTCGTCCGGGTATGTACGCCCGCGTGACCGTCAACTTCGGCACCTCCAGACATGTGGTCGTGCCCGATCAGGCCATCTTCCGTCAGCAAGGCTCCGGCAACCGCTACGTGTATATTTACAAGGATGGCAAGGTCAAGTTCAGCCAAGTGCAGATTGGTCGCCATATTGACGATACCTACGAACTGCTCTCCGGCGCTGAGGATGGCGACTATCTCGCCGTGACCGGACTCGCCCGTCTCAAAGACGGTATGGAAGTGAAAGTAGCCGAATAACCACTTGCTTGACGTACCCTTAACCCGAACGATTTATGAGTCTATATTCCAATTCAGTCCATCGTCCGATCATGACCGGCCTTATCTATATCGCCGTCGTCATCATCGGTATTTTCTCTATGACGAAGTTGCCCGTGGATCTCTTCCCGCATATGGACGGCAACACCATTATGGTGCTCACCGTATATGGCGGCGCCAGCGCGGAAGACATCGAAGACAACGTGTCCAAGCCCATCGAGAATGTGCTCAATACGTTGAGTGACCTTAAACATATCACTTCCAACTCCAAAGAGAACTATTCCATTGTCTATCTCGAATTCGAGTACGGCGTGGACATCGACCAGAAGACCAATGATGTCCGAGACAAGTTGGATATGGTCAAGTCGGCCCTGCCCGACGGAGCCAACACGCCCTACTTGTTCAAGTTCAGCGCCGACGATATGCCGATTATGATGTTGTCGGTGAAATCCGGTCAAAGCACGCAGGCCTTGTACAAGATCTTGGACGACAAGGTCTCCTCTCCGTTGAGTCGTGTCGGCGGCGTGGGTGCTGTGTCCATTGCCGGTGCTCCGCAGCGCGAGATCCAGGTCTATTGCGACCCATACAAATTGGAGAGCTACAACCTGACCATCGAGAGTATCGCATCCGTGCTGGGCGCCGAGAACCGCAACGTGTCCCTCGGTATCATTGACGTGGGTTCCAAGACCTACTCTATGCGCGTGGACGGCGAGTTTGATAGCGCTGAAGAGATGGAAGACGTTGTGGTGGGAAGTTACAACAACCGCAATGTCTATCTGCGCGATGTGGCTTCCGTGCGCGACACACTACAGGAACGTATGCAGGAGTCCTATACCGACGGCCAGCGCGGTGCTATGGTCATCATCCAAAAACAGACCGGCGCCAACACGGTGAAGATCTGTCGCGAAGTGCTGAAACAGCTTCCGGATATCCGCAAGTCGCTGCCCGCTGACGTAGAACTCAACGTCTTAGTGGACAACTCCGAAAACATCACCAACACCATCGACAGTTTGGAGGAGACCATCCTCATCATCTTGTTGCTGGTCGTGGTGGTCGTGCTCTTCTTCCTCGGCCGATGGAGGGCCACGCTCATCATTGCCATTGTGGTGCCTATTTCACTCATTGCTGCCTTCATCTACCTTTTGGCAACAGGTAATACGTTGAACATCATATCTCTGTCGTCCATCTCCATTGCCATCGGTATGGTTGTTGACGACTCCATCGTGGTGCTGGAGAATATCACGACGCATATTGAACGGGGCTCCAAACCCAAGGCGGCGGCCGTGTTCGCCACCAGCGAGGTCTCTCTTTCCATCATCGCGTCCACGTTGGTCATCATCGCTGTGTTCTTGCCGCTGACGTTCCTTACCGGTATGTCCGGCGTGCTGTTCAAGCAGTTGGGATGGATTGTGACTATCGTCATTGCCGTATCCTTGATCGCCTCAATGTCGTTGACGCCTATGTTGAGCTCTCTGCTCTTGAAGAAGAATCCTAAGAGAAGCAAGTGGTTTATGGCTATATATGGTCCTATCGAGCGCTTCCTTGAGCGTTTGGACAATGGTTATGCCCGCTTGTTGAACTGGTGCGTCAATCATCGTAAGACGGTGGTGACGATTGCCTTCACCGCCTTCGTCGCCAGCCTGCTGCTGCTGTTCGTCATCCCCACCGAGTTCTTCCCTACGCAGGACAACGCTCGTTTGAGCATTACCGTCAAGTTGCCGCAAGGTACGCGTGTGGAGACCACCAAGGCGTTGGGCGACCAGTTGGTGAACGAGATCAAGGCAAAATATCCCGATGAGGTCAAGACCATCAACTATTCCGTGGGTATGCCTGACGAGGACAATACGTTCAGCTTGATGCGCGACAACGGAACGCATTTGCTGTCATTCAACGTGCGATTGGTGAAGAAGACGGAGCGTAAGAAGTCCATCACTGAGATTTCGGATGGCATTCGTGACATTTTGCGTCCACACATCGAAATCAACACTTATACGGTCTCTACCGGCCAAGGTAGTATGGGTGGACAGTCCACTGTCGATATAGAGTTGTATTGCTACGACTTCAACACCACCGACCAGTTCGCCGCTGACTTGGCTGCGCGTATGCGACAGGTGGAGGGCTGCTCCGAGGTGGTCATCAGCCGTGACGAATACATTCCCGAGCTGGAAGTTGTGTTTGACCGGCGCAAGTTGGCCGAGAACGGTCTCAACTCCACCACGGCGGCCAGTTACGTGCGCAACCGTTTCAACGGATACACGGCCTCGCAATTCCGCGAGGACGGTGACGAGTACAATATCCGTGTACGTTATGCACCGGAGTTCCGCGACGATATCCACGCTGTTGAAACCATATTGATATACAATAATATGGGTAAAGGCGTGCGTGTCGGTGACGTGGGACACGTCGAAGAGACCTTCACTCCGCCCACCATTGTGCGCAAGGACCGTGAACGTATGGTCAAGGTGTCGTGCGTGGTGGCCAAGGACGCCGCATTGAGCGAATTGGTGGCCGCTGCCGAGAACGAACTCCAGCAAATGGATATCCCTTCCACGCTTGACTATAAGATTGGCGGTACATGGGAAGACCAACAAGAAGCCTTCGGCGATATGTTTATGTTGATGGCGCTCATCGTCATCCTCGTGTACGTGGTGATGGCGGCCCAATTCGAGTCGTTTACCTATCCGTTCGTCATTATGTTCTCCATCCCGTTCGCCTTCACGGGTGTGTTTATCGGTTTGGCTATCACCAACACTGCGTTGGGCATTATGGCCTTGATCGGTGCTATGATGTTGATTGGTATTGTGGTGAAGAACGGTATTGTGTTGGTGGACTATACCAGTCTGTGTCGCGAACGTGGTATGAGCATCAAGGAAGCCGTGGTCGCCGGCGGCCGTTCCCGTCTGCGTCCTATCTTGATGACCACGTTGACCACCGTCTTGGGTATGATACCGTTGGCCCTCGACCGTGGCGAAGGCGCCGAGATGTGGAACTCTATGGGTATGGTGGTCGCTTGGGGTCTTTCCGTCTCCACGTTGGTTACCTTGATTTTGATTCCCATCCTGTACAGCAAGTTCGCCGAATGGTCCGAGAAAGGCCAATCCCGTCGCCGTGCCCGTCGTGAACGCAACAAGGAATTGGGTGTGAACGAGGTGTAGCGATTAGCGGATAGTCGTTAGCCGATAGCATCCGTGGAACGCAATGTCGTATTTCACAAAAAGAATAATAATCTAGAATCGTAATATAATAATCAAAGAAGTGAAAGCAGTTTTCATATCCCTATACCAAGCATTCTATGATGAAATTATGGAAGTCTTGGACAAGAACGAAATTAGAGGGTTTACCTTCTGGAACGAAGTCCAGGGTCGTGGCTCCGACAATGGAGAACCGCATTACGGCACGCACGCCTGGCCGACGCTCAATTCGGCCATCTTGACGTTTGTGCCCGATGAAAAGGTGGAACCCTTGCTGAAGGACATTCACGACCTGGATGTTTCCGCTGAACAACAAGGCCTGCGTGCCTTTGTCTGGAACGCCGAAGAGATGACCGATAAGACGGTATAAGTCTCATTTTTTGTATATTTGCGGCCTTTAATAAGATATCTATGAAGAAAATTCTGATCTTTTGTCTAGCCGTAATTGCGACGCTGACCTTTAATTCCTGCAATAATGGTCCTGGTACAGGGGGTACAGCTACCCTTGAAGGAACCGTTTTCGTAGTACAACATCCCGATGATAACTATACACTGGTTACGGACACTGTGCCCGCAGCAAAAGCGGATGTTTTCCTTGTTTATGGCAACGAGACCTTTTACGGGGATGATATAGAGACTGATAATACAGGCTTTTATCGCTTTAAGTATCTTCGCCCCGGCACTTATACCGTCTACGCGTATTCTACGCTTCCTTCCGGACAGCGTGTGGCCGTGACGCAAACTGTTAATGTGGAGCGTGGCGAAGTCGTGACTGTGCCTACTATATATGTCCATGAAGGCAAGGCTTATGGCAAATCTATCGTCAAAGGCGTTGTCAATGCTACCTATATCGATAAGAATGGAAATGTGACCGGTACTGGTCCTGCATACGAACAACGTATGTATATACAGCGCTTGGGAGAACCATTCCCCTTTGACGACGTTCGAGCCGGCATTGACGGTGTCTTTATGTTCCAGAAAATAGAACCTGGCGACTATGTGGTTTTCACCACTTCAGTATATGATGAGGACGAGATTCCTTATATCGTTCAAAAAAATGTCACAGTGACGGATCCTGAAACTATTGTCGAGATCGCTGAGCCTTTCGAGGTGACCATTAGACCTTAACCGTTGTTCTTAAAACTCATCGCAATGAAAAAGATAGCAGCTATACTTATTATCTGCCTTGTTGGAACGGCATGCTACGCGCAGAATTCGAAAAAAGAGAACCGAAAGAATTTGATTGTTAAAGAGTGGAATCGCGGTGATGCCGGCAAAGGAGCCCGATTTCTCGATCATGTTACCAAGTATGATGAAAACGGTAAGAAAGTGGAAGAGACAGAATATACCTCTTCCGGCTTTATGAAAGCCAAGGTGACGTATGAATATGGAAGCAACGGAAAAGTTTCACGTGAGGTGGTCTACAACGAGAACAACAAGGCCGTGCGCATCCGCAAATTCGAATACAACACCGATGGAACCAAGAAAAAACAATACAACTATGCTCCGAACGGCAAGTTGCAGTCGGTGAAAGAGTTCGAATATGTTAGATAGTGTCCTGCAAAAGATGGATTCTATCTCCCTTGAGGAGATGAGTACGGTGAAGTTGATGAACCGTATTGATACCAAGTATTTGCTTAACAAAAAGATACTGGACCAACTCGCCAATAATTGGAACTCCTCGTTCATGGTGCAAGAAATTGACGGGAATCGTGTGGCAAACTACAAGACACTTTACTTCGATACCGAGGATGTACTGACCTATCGGATCCATCATGACCAACACTTGACTCGCCAGAAAGTCCGTCAACGCGAATATGTGGACACAGGCGCTGTGTTTTGTGAAATCAAGAATAAAAAGAATAACGGTCGTACCAAGAAGAAGCGTATTGTAATTCCACGTTCGGAGTGGGGGAGACTATACGACTTTCCCGAGATGGCACGGTTTCTGGAAGAAAAAGTATGGGTCACTAAACAACCCATGTCCCCAATGCTTCAAAACCAATTTAAGCGTATAACCCTGGTTAATAAGACCCGAACGGAACGTATAACCATCGATAGCGATATCCGCTTCCACAACATGCGTAATGACAAAGAGGCAGAAGTGCCGGAGTTCGTCATCATTGAGGTGAAACAGGATGGCAACCGGGAATCCGATTTCAAGCTGTTGCTTCGAGATGCTCGCGTTCAGCAAAGAGGTCTCAGTAAGTATTGCCTTGGCCTCCTTCTTACCGATGAAACTATCAAGTATAACCGCTTCAAGGACAAAATACGCTACGTGAGCAAGCTGATAGGGAGAACGCTAACTATACCCAGTTCGATGAACCAATGAACCAATAAACTGGCGCCTTAGGTCGAAGAATAAAATTCAAAATCCAAAACAACATACCCTCCAATTCCTAAATCCTACCCCAATGATTCAAAGTTCATTCCCAGATTACGATCCCGACATTATGCGGGAGTTTGGCGTGGAAACCATGGACGGTGCCGGACAGTTGTTCGGTATCCCATTATTTGACGGGCCGTCTTTGTGGCAAATGCTTTTCCGTTTCGCCATCAACTTGATATTTTGCTGGATTATCATCGGCTGTTTCTACTACCGGAAGAGTAGGCGCCGTGACTATTACTTTACGTTTATGATGTTCAGCATTACCATCTTCTTCCTCATCTTTTTGATGGACAATGTTAAGGTGCAAATAGGATTTGCATTGGGACTGTTCGCCATTTTCGGCATGATACGATATCGGACGGAGTCCATACCTATTCGTGAGATGACCTATCTTTTTATCGTTATTGGCCTTTCCGTCATCAACGGTCTTGCCATGACGGTGAGCTATGCCGAATTGAGTGTCACTAACTTGCTCTTCTTATTGGCTGTTTGGTTGTTTGAGAGTGTCCGTTGGAAACATCGTGAGGAGTATAAGATTATCTTGTATGAAAAAATAGAATTAGTAAAAGCCGGACGCGAGCAAGAGCTTATGGCCGACCTTAAGGACCGTACGGGATTGGACATCAATAAGGTGGAAGTAGGACACATTAACTTTTTGAAAGACACTGCTTATATTAAGGTATATTATAAACCTAAGAACGGAGAACATAACACGATCAATAATCTTACTAAGGTGAAATCGGATAATTATTTCGAGGCATGAAAATTCCGAAAGTCCTTTTCGCGGTGTTGATAGCTTGGCCATTAGCCATTTCTGCGCAGTCTTTTGAGACAGGCGCGTTGTTAGGTGCGGGCTATGAGATGAAGATTCTCAAGGGTTGGCACTGGGGCGTGGAGGCGGAAGCACGTTTTGACAACAACTTCACCCACTTGGACCGATTCAAAGCCGGTGTAGGTACTGACTATGCTTTTTGGCACAAACGCCTTAAGGTGGGGGTGGGGTATGATTATCTCAATTATCATCAAGAGGACTTCTATGAAAGTCGGCATCGTGTGCATGGCGCGCTGACCGTGGCCGAAAAGTTTGGACCGGTCAAATTGTCGTATCGAGCCATGTTCCAAAGTACTTTTCGCAATGGGAATCGCGGAGATTATCGATTCAACCCCAAGACTTATATGCGAAATAGGTTGGCATTCAGTTATAAGTTCGCAGGTAAGCCTGTCAAACTCTATGCCTCAGAGGAGTTTTGGTGGAGGCTATACCACCCCGACAATAATATTATAGATGCCCTTCGTACCACGATCGGCGTGGAATATGAAGTGAATATCCATAATACCCTTGACTTTTTCATCCGTTCCAAAAACGAGGTGCAAGTCGCTAACCCCAGACATATATTATATATAGGTATGACCTATAAATTTCAATGATAGGTCCTGTTTGATTGATTTTTCTTTCTTAACGTATTAAAAAACACATAGATATGGAACAGATCATAGCTGCCGCCAAGACTTTCTTTACGGACGTGCTCTTTAAAAGTGTGCCCAAGCTTATTTTGGCCTTGGTGGTACTTTATGTGGGTTGGAAACTTATTAACCTGCTCAATAAGTTCTTGAAGAAAAAGTACGAGAGTCATCAAGTGGATCGCTCGCTACAGCAATTCCTGCACTCGCTCATTGACATCACGTTGAAAGTGTTGTTAGTCTTCACGGCGATTGGCATTATGGGAATTAAGACCACCTCATTCATGGCTTTGTTGGGGGCGGCGGGTGTCGCGATAGGTATGGGCTTGCAAGGCACGTTGCAAAACTTTGCAGGTGGTGTTATCATATTGTTGCTAAGACCTTTTCGGGTTGGAGACTATGTGGAGCAAGGCTCCTATGAAGGATTTGTCGAAAGCATTCAGATATTCAATACCACCTTGCGCACGTACGATAATAGAAACATTGTGGTGCCCAATACGGAGTTGGCGACCAAATCGTTGGTGAATCATTTTAATTTACCTGCACGTAGAGTGACCATAAAAGTAGGTATTGCTTACGGGCAGTCTGTAGAGAAAGCTCGCGAAGTTGCTCTGAACGTGATCAATGCGCACGAAGAGGTGCTGCAGTCGCCGAAGCCGCCAAAGGTGTTTGTGGACAGTCTTGGAGATAGTTCCGTCAATCTGATCATGTTCGTCTGGACCACTCCCGATCGGTACTGGGATGTGTTGTTTTCCCTTAATGAAGAGATCTATGAGACCTTCCATCGCGAAGGGATTTCCATCCCGTTCAACCAGGTTGATGTGCACATCAAACAGGATTAATAACTTTATGTGTTGAAAAAAATATTTATAGACAATTGTTTATATAAATTTTTTTTCTATTTTTGCCGCCCGATTGATAGGAAAAGGTAAAAGGGTGGGCAATCGGTGTGTATATAGCTGATTATAAGATATTTAAAAATAAATAAAGGTTAAAAAACGAAATGAGTGCAAGCAAAAAATTAGCAGCAGATGCGCGTAAAGAAGCCAACAAGACTATCTATATGGCCCGATTAGTGGATAATCCGACCTCCCCGCGCAAGACGAGAATTATGGCAAACGTGATCCGTGGAAAGAATGTGGATTACGCCATGAATGTATTGAAATACAGCCATAGAGAATCATCTGAGAAATTATTGAAACTTTTGAAATCCGCTATCGCTAACTGGCAAGTCAAGAATGAAGGTGCCAGATTGGAAAATGCGGACTTGTATGTGAAGACCATCATGGTGGACGGTGGCAGAATGCTGAAGCGCATCCGTACTGCTCCCCAAGGTCGTGCCAACCGTATTCGCAAGCGTTCCAACCATGTCACGTTGATCATCGCTGACAGAAACGCCGAGAATAACAATACGACAGAAAATATTAAAACTGAAGAATAAAAATAATAATTAATTAAGTATGGGTCAAAAAGTAAATCCGGTAGGCTTACGCCTTGGTATTGTAAGAGGCTGGGATTCTAATTGGTACGGCGGCAAAAATTTCGCCGGTAAGATTGTCGAAGACGACAAGATTAGAAAATATTTGAACGCTAAGTTCTCCAAAGCCGGTATCTCAAAAATTTACATTGAAAGAACTTTGAAACTGGTCACCGTGACCATCAGCACTGCCCGTCCGGGCCTGATCATCGGCAAGGGTGGTCAAGAAGTTGACAAAGTAAAAGAAGAATTGAAAGTTATCACCAACAAGGAGATTCAGATCAACATCGTTGAGGTGAAGCGTCCTGATTTGGATGCGCAGTTGGTGGCACAAAACATCGCGAAGCAGATCGAGGGTCGTGTGGCATACAAGAAGGCCATCAAGACTGCCATCTCTTCTACCATGCGTGCCAATGCAGAGGGTATAAAAGTTACCGCTGCTGGTCGTTTGGGTGGTGCTGAAATGGCTCGTTCCGAGCATTTCAAAGAGGGTCGTATCCCCTTGCACACGCTTCGTGCTGATATAGACTACGCTCCCGTCGAGGCACACACGACCTATGGTTGCATTGGCATCAAGGTTTGGATCTGCCGCGGTATCGTATACGGCAAACGCGATCTGTTTGCTCAGAATATGGACAGCAAGGAAGCTAAGAGTCCTGCTAAGCGTCCGTTCCGTGGACCTCGCAAGAACGCCGGTGCTCCCAGAACCAACAATAGAAATAACAAGTAATACCGACGCCAAGATGCCGGTTCATCAATAACTTTAAAAAAATAAAAAAATGTTACAACCTAAAAAGACCAGATACAGAAGGCCGCAGAAAGGCAGAATGAAATCCATCACCAAGCGTGGTGCCGAGATTTCCTTCGGCTCATTCGCACTGAAAACCCTGGATGCATTTTGGATCAGTGCTCGTCAAATCGAGGCCGCTCGTCAAGCTATCACACGTGAGATGAAACGTGAAGGCCAATTGTGGATTCGCATTTTCCCCGATCGTCCCGTTACCGCTAAGGGTTTGGGTGTTCGTATGGGTAAAGGTAAGGGTACCCCCGAATCATGGGCTGCCCGCGTTAGTCCAGGCCGCATCCTCTTCGAAGCTGATGGTATTCCATTGGAAGTCGCCAAGGAAGCTATGAGACTCGGAGCCCAGAAACTGCCCGTTCATACCAAGTTCATCGTTAGAAGAGATTATTCACCAGAAATTTAATAAGAAGGCGATATGAAACAGAAAGTTATAAATGAGCTCACCACTCCCGAAGTGAAAGAGAGACTCGACGTAGAGAAAGACCAATTGGTCAAGATGAGACTGAACCACGCCATTTCCCCGTTGGAAAATCCCCAACTGATCAAGGAACAACGCAGAACCATCGCAAGATTGTACACGGAGTTGCGTAAACGTGAATTAAACGATAACAAATAACACTCGACAATTATGGAAAGAAACAATAGAAAAGTGAGAGAAGGCATCGTGGTCAGCGATAAGATGCAAAAGTCCATCGTCGTCAAGGTTGAACGTAAGATGAAACACCCCATCTATGGTAAGTTTTTGAAACGTTCCACCAAATTCATGGCACACGATGAGAACAACGACTGCCATATCGGTGATAGAGTGAAAATTATGGAAACCAGACCCTTGAGCAAGAACAAGTGCTGGCGATTAGTAGAAATTTTAGAAAGAGCTAAATAGTTATGATACAACAAGAATCAAGATTAGCAGTAGCAGACAACAGCGGTGCAAAGGAAGTCCTCTGTATCCGTGTGTTGGGAGGTACCAAGAAGCGCTATGCTGGCGTAGGTGACAAGATCGTTGTCGCCATCAAGAGTGCCATCCCTTCTGGCCAAGTCAAGGCCGGTACCGTATCCAAGGCAGTGATCGTGCGCACGAAGAGACATGTGCGTCGTAACGACGGTTCATACATCAAGTTTGATGACAATGCCGTGGTTCTGCTTACCCCGACCGACGAGCTTCGCGGCACCCGTATTTTCGGACCTGTCGCCCGTGAGTTGCGCGAAAAGCAGTTCATGAAGATCGTGTCTTTGGCTCCCGAAGTGTTGTAAAGAATAATTTTTTAAGATACAATTGACAAAGACCAATTGGCAAACATTAAAACCCTAAAAGAACAATGAAACTGAAAATCAAGAAAGGCGACATCGTAAAAGTCATCACCGGTGAGTATAAAGGTACTCAAGGCAAGGTCCTTGAAGTATTGCCGAGTGATCAGAAGGCCCTGGTGGAAGGTTGCAACATGGTCTCCAAGAGCACCAAACCCAACGCCAAGACCCCCAACGGTGGCATTATCAAGAAAGAAGCCCCGATCCACATTTCCAACCTTATGGTTGTTGACGCAAAAGGAAACGCTACCCGCGTGGGCAGACGTTTGAACGACAAAGGTAAATTAGTTAGATATTCTAAAAAATCTGGAGAGGAGATCAAATAATGTATACACCGAGATATAAAGAGAAATACCAGAAAGAAGTGCTTCCCGCACTTAAGGAACAATTCGGATTCAAATCCGTCATGCGCGTTCCCCGCATTACCAAAATATGTCTTAACCAAGGTCTGGGTAAGTTCGGCATCGCCGACAAGAAACTCATCGACGCAGGCGTACAGGAAATGACTATGATCGCTGGCCAAAAGGCAGTGGCTACTAAGTCCAAGAAGGATATCTCCAATTTCAAGTTGAGAAAAGGCATGCCCATCGGCGTTCGCGTGACCCTGCACGGCGACCGTATGTATGAATTCCTCGACAGACTCGTGTCCGTCTCCATCCCTCGTATCCGTGACTTCCGCGGTATCAGCGACAAGGGCTTCGACGGCAGAGGAAACTATACACTCGGTATCCCTGAGCAAATTATTTTCCCGGAAATCGATATCGACAAGGTGGCCAAAATCAACGGTATGGACATCACGTTCGTGACCACGGCCCAAAATGACAAGGAATGCCTTGCATTATTAAAAGAATTTGGCTTACCCTTTAAAAATCAGAAATAATGGCTAAAGAATCTTTAAAAGCAAAAGAAGTAAAAAGAGCAAAATTAGTTGCCAAATATAGTGCTAAACGCGCAGAACTCAAGAAAATCATGAAGAGTGACGACTATGACGCAAAACGCGCCGCCGACATCGCTCTCCAGAAGTTACCCCCTAACTCCAATCCTATCAGAATGCACAATCGTTGCAAGCTGACCGGTCGTCCCAAAGGCTATATTCGCCAATTCGGACTCTCTCGTATCAATTTCAGAGAAATGGCCATGGCTGGATTACTCCCCGGCGTGAAAAAAGCTAGTTGGTAAAATTAAATTAGAAGTTTAGATTATGAATACCGATCCAATATCAGATTATTTGACTCGTTTGAGAAACGCTATCCGCGCCAATCATAAAGTGGTGGAAATCCCCGCCTCTAACGAGAAAAGAGCTATCACTAAGATACTCTTCGAAAAAGGTTATATTCTCAATTATAAGTTTGTGGACGATGTGCACCCCAAGATGATCAAGATCGCCTTGAAGTATCATCCCACAACGAAACAATCCGCCATCACGACGCTGCAACGCGCCAGCCGTCCCGGTTTGCGTAAATACGCCGGTGTTGATGAACTGCCTTCCGTACTCAACGGTCTCGGCATCGCCATCATCTCCACTTCCCGCGGCATGATGACCGACAAGGAAGCCAAGGCCCAGAATGTTGGTGGTGAAGTAGTTTGTTACATTAGTTAATAGGAGGAATTGATATGTCAAGAATAGGTAAATTACAAATCGCTATCCCTAGCGGTGTTGAAATAAAAAGAGACGAGAAGTCCAACGTGGTTACCGTCAAGGGACCCAAGGGCGAACTCCAACAATATGTTGATCCCCGCATTGAGATGAATATCGAGGACGGTCACCTTCATCTGACTCGCCCCACCGACTCCAAACGCGACAAATCCATGCACGGCCTCTATAGAGCCCTTATCAACAACATGGTAACTGGCGTGTCTCAAGGTTTCCAAATTAAAATGGAAGTCATCGGTGTTGGTTACAAGGCAGAAGCCAAGGGTGAACACCAACTCGATATGGGTCTCGGCTATTCCCATAATATCCTTTTCGACTTCCCGCAGGAAATCTCCGTGCAGACCATCAATGAGAAAGGTAAGAGCCCTATCATTATCCTGAGCTGCATCGACAAACAACTCCTCGGCCAGGTCGCCAACAAGATTCGCTCCTATCGTAAACCTGAACCTTACAAAGGTAAAGGTATCCGCTTCGAAGGCGAATATGTTAGAAAGAAAGCTGGTAAATCAGCAGAAAAATAATCGTGTAAATTTGTTATTATGGCTTACAATAAGAAAGAATATAGAAGAAAAAGGATCAAAAACCGCGTGCGTAAGATCGTCAGCGGTACTCCTAATCGCCCCAGATTGTCCGTGTTCAGAAGTAACCGTGACATCTATGTTCAGCTCATTGACGACGTGGCCGGCGTGACCCTCGTGTCCGCTTCCTCTAAGCTGCCCGCCATCGCCGAGCAGAAAATCACCAAGTGCGAAAAATCCGCCCTTGTCGGCAAGGAAATCGCCCAACGCGCCATCGAGGCCGGCATCAACGAAGTCGTCTTCGACCGCAACGGTTATTTGTATCATGGTAGAATCAAGTCTTTGGCCGAAGCAGCCAGAGAAGGTGGTCTCAAATTTTAAACATCAAGACTTATGGCTAACGTAAATATTAAGAAAGTAAAAGCTACTGACATCGAACTTAAGGAAAGAATGGTGGCAGTGAACAGAGTCACGAAAGTCACCAAGGGTGGTCGAATCTTCAGTTTCGCAGCCATTATGGTGGTTGGAAATGAAAACGGCATCGTCGGCTACGGCCTCGGTAAGGCAAAGGAAGTCTCCACCGCTATCGCCAAAGGTACCGAAGACGCTAAGAAAAACCTCATCCAAGTGCCCATCCTTAAGGGTACCATCC
Organism: Bacteroidales bacterium; assembly: GCA_024685175.1. Lineage (GTDB taxonomy): Bacteria > Bacteroidota > Bacteroidia > Bacteroidales > WCHB1-69 > F23-D06. The sequence goes on along the minus strand of JAIKWD010000033.1, from coordinate 125,832 downwards.
CTCACGCGCAAGAAGGCAAGTACAGCGGTGCTACCGTGTTCATGAAACCCGCAGCCCCTGGTACCGGTGTTATCGCCGGTGGTGCTATGCGTGCCGTCCTTGAGAGTGTTGGCGTGAAGAACGTGCTTGCCAAGTCTAAAGGCTCCTCTAACCCCCACAGCGTGGTGAAAGCTACTATCGACGCTCTCTCCAAGATGCGCGATGCTTACACCGTGGCCCAAGTTCGTGGAGTTGGCCTTGACAAAGTGTTTAACGGCTAATCACAGACACATCTATCTTGAAATAAGGGACCGCCTAGGCGGTCCTTTTTTTTTGTCTGAGGCGATAACAGCCCTCTTAAGTCGGAAATTGGAATTGATGCTAGTCTTGCTTGCCAGCTAATACTAGCACGAACTCGCCCTTGACTTCGCCTTGGCTGAAATACGCCACGGCTTCGGCCAACGTGCCCCGAAACGTGAAGGCGTGTATCTTGCTTATCTCCTTTGAAATCGCAATTTGACGGTCAGGGCCCATAATCTCCACCATCTTTTCCAGCGACTTCACCAGACGGTGCGGCGACTCGTAGAACGCCACCGTCTCCTCCATCTCGGCAAAACGGCGCAACAGCGTCTCCTTGCCTTTCTTGTGAGGAAGGAAGCCATAGAAGAAGAAGCGGTCGCACGGCAGTCCGGACTGCACGAGGGCTGGCACAAGGGCTGTGGCGCCGGGCAGGCACTCCACCTCGATGCCACGGGCGACGCACTCGCGCACGAGCAGGAAACCAGGATCGGAGATCCCCGGGGTGCCGGCGTCACTTACAAGGGCTACACTCTCGTTGGCTTGTATCTGTGCGATGAAGCTGTCCATGCGCTCGTGCTCGTTGAAGATGTGATACGCCACACAACGCTTGTCTATCTCATAGTGATTGAGCAGGTTGCGCGTCGTGCGGGTGTCCTCGCAAAGCACAAGGTCCACCATCTGCAGCACGTTAAGCGCGCGCAGCGTGATGTCTTCCAAATTGCCGATGGGGGTCGGAACGAGGTATAATTTCATAACAATTTGCAATTTATATTTTTGTGGAGGCGCACAATCGTGTGCCTCTACAAGGCATATCGTGATTGCTTATTACAAAAAAAGGAGGTCAAATCATCGATTTGCCTCCTTTTTGGTGCCCGGAACAGGACTTGAACCTGCACACCTTACGGTATACGCACCTGAAACGTACGCGTCTACCAATTCCGCCACCCGGGCAAAGTTAGTATATACCCTCTTTGATGATATCGTGGAGATGAATCACGCCAAGATATCGATCTTCGTCGTCCAAGACGAAGAGGTTTGTGATGTTCTTGTTTTTCATCACTTCGAGCGCATCCACGACGAGGGTTTCTTCATGGACGGCTTTGGGTTGTTTGGTCATTACATCCTGGGCGGTCAGTTGGCTGTAGTCGGAATTCTTCTCGAGCATTCTGCGGAGGTCTCCGTCTGTTATGGCACCGATCACCTTATTGTTGGCCACCACAGCGGTCACGCCGAGGCATTTGCCTGAGATTTCGAGGATTACAGTTTGCATCGGGGCGTCGGGGGCGACCATAGGAACGTCGTTGTACTTGTACAAGTCCTTGACTTTCATATAGAGGCGTTTCCCCAGGATGCCGCCAGGGTGCAGTTTGGCAAAGTCCTCAGAGGTGAAACCTCTCAACTTGATGAGTGCGGAGGCGAGCGCGTCGCCCAAGGCCAATTGTGCCGTGGAACTGCTGGTGGGGGCCAAGTTGTTGGGACTTGCCTCGCGGGCCACCGTGCAGTTGAGCACGTAGTGCGCTTCGTGGGCCAGATGAGAGTCCACGTTGCCGACCATCGCAATCAGGATGTTGCCGTTTTTCTTCAGAAAGGGCGTCAACAAAGATATCTCAGGTGTGTTGCCGCTCTTGGATATGCAAAGAACCACATCGTCGGGTTGAATCATACCTAAGTCTCCGTGTATCGCGTCTGCCGCGTGCATAAAGACCGCCGGTGTTCCGGTGGAGTTCAGGGTGGCGACAATCTTTTGCCCTATGATGGCACTCTTGCCGATACCCGTCACTATCACCCGACCTCTGGAATGAAGAATCGTCTCAACCGCTTTCTCAAAATCGCCATTCAGATACTGTACGAGGTTCTGTACGGCTTCCGCCTCCTCTTTCAAGACCTGTGCGGCGTACTTGATTATGCTTTCCTTTTCGTTCAAATCTACGATTCTTTTCTTGAACTTCCAGTTTTTTTCGCCTTGATAGCCCGACTGAACCGTTCCAGTTTGCGTCGTGCTATGGCAGTGTCTCCAAAGTTGGTTTTGAAGTCCTCTTGCGTGAGGTTCTCCATCTCCTCGTTTTGGAGCCGCAAAAATAATGAACTTTTCAATACGGACGGATGATTCTGGATATTTTTTTTGTTTTTGGGACATACCTCTTGGCAGATGTCGCATCCAAAGACAAAAGGACTGTCTGTAAGAACTTGTATATCAGGATTTTTATTTTCGACCGTATGATATGAATAGCACTTTCGGGCATCCAGTTTATAGGGCGTCAAGGCGTGTGCGGGGCAACTGTCGATACACATGGTACAGTTGCCGCAATCGGACATTTTCGGAGAATCGTACGCGTCGAAGGCGCAATCTATCAAGATGGTACCGAGTACGAAGAAGGAGCCGTTCTCGTTGTGGATGAGACTATTCTTGCCGATACACCCCACTCCGGCCTCGATGGCCCAGTTCTTTTCGGAGATGCAGGAACTGTCGACGGTGATACGGCAATGGGCGTTGGGCTCTTGTTGCTGGATGGCTTCGACCACTTGCGCGAGCATCTGTTTTACGAGTACGTGATAGTCCTCCACCCAGGTATAGCGCGCGGTGCGGTAGCGCGTGCTGGCCGGTTTGTCATTGATACGATAGTCCAGGGCCACCACCAGCACGCTTTTGCAGTCCGGCAGCAGTTCCTCGGGGTCAAATCGTTTGTCCACATCCCTTTCCAAGAAGTGGAGGTCGGCATTTCTGCCCTCCTCCAACGCCGCCCCGAAGCGTTCTTCCGCCTCCTCCAACTTATGCGCCGGAGCGATGCCAACGGAGGCGAAACCGAGACTTTTGGCTTTTTCCTTGATTAGTTTGGTGTTGAGCATAATAGCAGTTAGCAGATAGCAGTTAGCAGATAGCGGTTGGCTAATTCAACCGTTTGTTCTTAATATCGTTTGAAATTTTTGTTTTTTAAGACGTTATCATTTTACTGACTTCAGAAGCAAGTAGCTCTGTTTGGGAAATGTCAGAATTTTCCAGATACCCTACTAAAACGCACAATTGTATTTGAGTTACTAATTCGCAAATTGAACCTTTTGCTATAGAAAGAAAACGAAAGAATTCTTTATCCGACTCCCGTCCTTGCCCATCAGCTATATTGGATGGGATAGAGACTGCCGATCGTCTGATTTGATCCCTTAATGCGTACGTTTCATCCTTTGGCAATCTCTTGGATAACAAATACGCATCCTTGACCATTTCCATAGACTTTTGCCACACTTTTAAATCTTTGTAGCTTTTTACAACATTCATAATTAATTTGTTTTAATGGTTAATAATATATTTTTAGCTATCTGCTATCTGCTATCCCCCTAAACCCCTCCGGCACGCGTACGGTTGTCGGGCCGGGGACGTTAAACCGCAGGACTTTGATGCGGGCATTGATCTCAACAAGGTGATCCAGATCTTTGAGGATTAGTTGGTTGAAAAAGGATTTTGTGGAATCTATAGTGGCAAAATCGTGGTATTCGCAATTGTAGCGAGTGTGTGCAAGACGTTCGTCTCCATGTCCTTGCACCACGTCTTGAATCAGGTTGAAGTCAATGGGTATGTGGGCAAGCATGCGCAAGGGACCATAGGTGCCCCTATAGTAGGTGTTGTTGAGCTTGTTGACGTAAACAATGCTGTCCGGGGTGAAAGCGGCCCGCATCACTTCAATGCTATAGGCGCTGATGTTGACATAGATGATACTGTCCACCCGGTTGACAATATAGTAGTTGCACGTTCTGGTGCCGCCTGTATCCATAATGTCGGCTTTCCCGCGATAGGAAACCCATTGGTACCCGTTGGCCAATGGAGGCACGGTGTCCAGCATAACAGCGTCTTGGACGACCTTCTCGGTATCCGTGGCGGTTAATGTGGTATCGGATGGGTAGTTGGATGTGTCGACCACCGCTTGGGACTTGCAACCGCTTGGCAGCAACCACACGATGAGGATTTCCGCAAAGAGGACGATATATCTTGAAATGGCCGACATGTTATCTTATGAGGGTCACGCCGCCCGAGATGGCGGGTTGGCCGCTGCCTTCCAAATTGTCCATTTGGGTCCAATGGTGGATGTAGTAGGTGTAAACGCCGATAGGGCAGGGTAGTCCGTTGGAATCTTTGCCGTCCCAACCATGCTCCAGATTGTTGGATCTGAATACCAACCGGCCTTGACGGTCATAGATGAGCATCAGATATTTCTGAATCTCGATACCTTCATAGACGGGTATGAAGTAGTCGTTGAGGCCATCATCGTTGGGACTGAAGGCGTTGGGGACTATGAAAGAAACGGGAACGTATACGCGTACGTGTTCGGTCACTGAGTCAGTGCAGTCGTACTCGTTTGTGCCGGTTAGAGTGATGTCATAGGAACCAACGTGCGTAAAGTCATGAGATACACTGTGCTGATCTTGAATGATGGAGTGGTCGGGGTCGTAGCGGTCGTTGAAGTTCCAAACGATGGTGTAGTTAGGATCGCAGTTGGTGTTGCAATAGAGGGTTCCCATGCCATGTTCCATGACCACTTGATCGGGAGAATAAGTAAAGGAAAGCTCAGGCAGAGGCTTCACGTTAACGGTGAAGGTGTCGGTGGTGAAACATTCCGCGTCGGTGGGTAGGAAGGTGCGTACCACGTAAGTGGAGGTGTCCATGGGGTGAACCACCAAGGTGGGGGATGTGTGCCCGTTGTTCCAGCGGTAGAGGTAGGTCGGGTTGTCTACATGTGCCACCAAAGAGGTCGATTCGCCTGCGCATATAGCACTATCGCCCGTGATGGTAGGCACGTCCATGGTGTCGACGTAGATGGTGGTAGACACGGTGCGGCGGCAATTATTGCTGAACAAAACAGAAAGCGTTTGCTTCTGGGTCGTGAGGACTGTGACGTTTGCTGTTTGGGTGGTGTCGCCATTGGTCCAGCTGTATGATAACGGGTGAATGTTTGTAGTGTCGCCGAAACGAGGAGTCAGTTGGATGGTTTTGCCCGGGCAAACGGTAGCGGAGTCTATCTCAATAGAGGGTACGTCTACAATAACAGTGACGGTATCGTAAAGATCGTAAGGTGCTCCACCTGAGTTTTCGAAATGGTATTGAATAATGTAATCTGTTGTCTGTTGGGGGTCTACAACCAGCTTTTTTGTGTGACCTATCAGGTTTGTGTCCGTTCCGACAAGTTCATACCAGGAGTAAACGGCATTTTCAAATAGTGGTGTAACAGGAGTGAATCGCCATCCCTCGCTTTGGGATTCCTGAACCGACCATCCTCCCATTCCTCTGCCGGGTGCAATTAGTATCTGGGCATTGGTCTTGTTTTGCAAGCCGATGATGCCTTCGTCGTCATTGGTTGATGCACAACATTGGCGTTTTTTGATGAAAATGTCGATGATGTTGGTGCCTTCGTACAAAACAGCTTGGGCGGAACATTTATTGCTGTGATTACCATAGGTTGGGACATTGTCAATGTTGAACACGAATTTTTTGCAATTAAGACTGTTTTCGTCAACAGTACCATATCGAATATTACCGCCATATCTTGGGTCCAGATCCTCACAAACGAGGTAGATACAATTCTTGTACGCATAAGGTGTGTGACGGTCTTGTGTTCCGTCGGTGGATTCATTAATAAATCCGGATGTTCCTGAACAATTGTCATCAGCATATAAGAACTGGCTCCCTGCGGGATTCAATGTCGGTCCCTGGTATTTATAAGCGCAGTTTAAAGTGTAACTGTCTGATGGTATGGGCTTCCCGGTGTTGAAGCATATATGCCCGTTGGTGCTAGGTTGTAGGGTGGTATAGGGCTCTCCAAAGAAATAGAAAGTGAAAGGGATGGTTAACGAACTTCTCCATTGGTCGTCTCTGTCCGCAGGAATTGCTTGACCTGCGGATAAAGGCAAGGGTGACCAACTAAAGGGAATTGAAGTGATCGTATAGTCGTTAGTGAATTGTCCGGAAGCCGTTACATTGGCGTTGATTACGGTAGGAATGCCGCATTGGTGATTGATGGTGCGTGGAAGTTCATTGCCATCATTATCTTCGGCCATTACTTGGGGACAAGCAGAGGCAGTATTCATCTTGAACAATTCCGGCACGCAAGTTATGGTGGCTTCCCAACCCGCTTTACCGGCATCGCCGGCCGCGGAAGTGTATTCCACACTCAGTGTGCTTCCGGTGGAGAAAAGTGTGGGTGGTCTGTTGCCAGGATATCCGATGACGGTGCTGCTGTGAAATATGCCGATAAGCCGACGGTCATTATCGTTAAGACTGCCGTCGTAAATCTTCATCACACCGTTTACGTTGAACGATTGGAACGCCATCTTTACGTGAGAAGCGGGTGATGTGAATTCGCAGGTAACCGTACCGCTGGTTTGGGTCATGTTGCCAGTCGGACCGCCGCTGTCGTAGAATTTGGTGTTGCAGGACATCATGGTGAAGGCATCCCCCGACTCATAGCTTGCACCTGGCACGAAATCCGGCGTCATCCAGTATTGGGCGCTCTGGTCGGGTACCGCGTAAGCTTGGGCCTTCCAGCCCTGTTTCAAGATGCCGTAGTCGTCAATGTTGTCAGAAACGAAAATGAAAGTCAGATATTCGTTCGAAGTCCTAATCTCTTCCGGGGAATACACAGAATTGTAGAAACCTATCAAAGTCATTTCGTCGTTTCTTCCTTCGTAGATGTATAATGTGTCGCCGTAGCCTATGGCGAAGTCCTCGAAGATAACATAGATTTGGCCAGGGTCTCTCATGCCGTTGTACATGACGAGCGTGTCATGGATGTTCAAGCCGAAAAAGCCTGAATCGGTGGCCGTGGCATTTCCGCCCGGATCGTAAAAATATCGAGGGTCTTCTGTGATACTCTCCAGAGCACCCGAGTTGTTCATGATAATATCACCATCCTGGGCATTGGCCAGGGGCAGACAAAATCCTAAAATAGTGCCTATAAATAATGCGATTTTTTTCATCTTTTGTACTAAAATGAGTTATCGAATCAGCACTACGTTGCCGGTTTTTACCTCCATGGCTTCTTTGCTTGAGCCTTCTGCTTTAGTGTTGTTCCTTAGTTTGTATTTGATGACGTAGGAGTATACGCCTGCAGGACAAAGGGTCCCGTTTTTGTCCTTGCCATCCCAAAATGCCGTAGGATTATAGGTCTTGAATAGCACGTTGCCGTAACGGTCGCAAATCATCATGAAGAAAGTCTCGAAGGTCTCTTCGGGGGTCTTCTCATATTTGATGGTAAAACGTTCGTTGAAGCCGTCGCTGTTAGGCGTAAATGCGTTAGGGACAAAGAATGGCACAGTGTCGCTAACTGCAATAGTGGCATCCGTATTAGTGGATATTACGGATGCTTGACACCAAACAAAAGGAGCGATCAGGAGGGCTAAAAGGATAAACTTTTTCATTGTTATTTATTTAGACAAAAGATATAACGAAGAATTCTTTGTTGTGTTGCAAGAAATGTAATAAAAGATGAAGATTAATTGTTTAGGGTTTGTATTACCACATCGGCTGCTTTGGCTGAGGCAGAGCCGTCGCCGAGCAGGGTGTGCAAGGTTTTGTAGCGCTCGCGCATCGTGGCGATGTTAGCTTCGTCCTCAGTGATTAGGCACAACTCCTCACGTAAGTGCGGTGTGTCATAGTCGTGCTGGATAAGTTCCGTCACCACTTTCTCGTCCATGATGAGATTGACAAGGGATATGAAACGGATGCCGTGAACCAGCTGCTTGGCGATGAGGTAAGAGATCTCGCTACCGGCATAACAGACCACTTGCGGCGTGCCGATCATGGCAGTCTCTAAGGTTGCAGTGCCCGAGGCTACGATGGCGGCCTTGGCGTTGGCCAACAGGGGATATGCACTTCCACTCACGGTCTTTATCGGACATTTTTTCAAGTATTTGTCATATAACTCTTTAGGTTGCCAATCCACGGTTGAAACCACGAATTGAAACTGTGGGAATAAAGGCACCATCTTCAGCATTTGGGGCAAGATGGCCGTGACTTCCTGCTTTCGGCTTCCGGGCAGCAAGGCGATAATCTCGCGCTCGTCCAATGCGTTGACCTCACGGAAATTCAAGACATCTTCACGCTGGTGCAAGTCCTTGTCCACAGCATCCAACAAGGGATGCCCCACGTAATGAACTTCCATGCCGTTCTTAGCGTAGAAGTCCTTTTCAAAGGGCAAGATGACCATCATTTCGTCCACATACTTCTTGATCTTCTTGATACGACCCTTCTTCCAGGCCCAAATCTGGGGCGAGATGTAATAGACGACCTTGTACCCGTTTTCTTTGGCGAAACGCGCTATGCGCAAGTTGAAACCGGGATAGTCTACGAGAATGACGACATCTGGCTCGTAAAGGAGTAAGTCGACTTGACAGATTCTGAGGTTTCTGGTAATGGTGTTGAGGTGAGTGAACACCTCCCAGAAGCCCATGAAGGCGAGTTCTTTATAGTGCTTTACCATATCGCCGCCGGCAGCTTCCATCAAGTCGCCGCCCCAGCACCGAAAGTCTGCTTGCGGATCACGCTCGCGTAATGCTTTCATCAGATTTGAAGCATGAAGGTCGCCTGAGGCTTCGCCGGCAATGATGTAGTATTTCATAGTGCTTGTTTTACTGTTGAGATAACGCGTGCGTTGTCTTTGCTGCAATTAGGCCAAGAGTTTCTTTACGATATCGGATACGGTCTTGTTGTCAGCCTTCCCGGCAAATGTTTTGGTGGCCAGTCCCATGACCTTGCCCATGTCCTTCATGCCAGCGAAACCATTGTCGGCAATGATTTGCTTGACAGTGGCCTCGATCTCATCGACGGACATCATCTGCGGCAGGTAAGTGGCGATGATGTCAAGTTGGTATTTTTCCTCTTGATAGAGGTCGTCACGGTTCTGCTGTTTGTACATCTCGGCAGAGTCTTGGCGTTGTTTGACCAACTGCTTGAGAATCTTGATCTCACCCTCTTCGCTGATCTCTTCGATAGCGCCTTTTTGGGTTTTGGCCAAAAGAATGGCTGATTTTATGGCACGTAAAGCGTTTAGTTTGTCTTTTTCACGGGCTAACATGGCAGCCTTTATATCATCGTTGATGCGTTGTTCTAATGACATAGTAGTGTTGTTTTGATTTATAGGGTGCAAAGATACAAAAAATAGCCGATAGCAATTAGCTTTTGGCCCATAGCTTTTGCCCAAATGCTTTTTTTCACCCATCCCTCACAATGCCGGTAGGCCTTGCCGCCCACCATGACAGAATGGCAGGAAAGAACGTTTGGCAAAATAATTGATAAAAGACATTTGTCGTTTGTGACGACAATGGATAAAATAGATTGCAATGACCTAGTGTGTTGTCATTGCGTAACAATAAACTAAAAAACGATATGAACCCTAATAATTTAACCATCAAATCACAAGAGGTGATCTCCAATGCCCAGATGACTGCTATGCGCAATCAGAATCCGCAGATAGAGACCCTCCACCTATTGAAGTCCATGCTAGAAGTGGACGATAATGTAATACCTTTCCTGTTAAAGAAACAGGATTGTAATCCAAAGACTATCTTGACCATAGTAGATCGTGAGATTGCAAGATTGCCGAAAGTTACGGGTGGTGACACCTATTTGGCAGGCAGTGCCCAAACGGCTTTGCAGAAAGCCATCATTTTCTGTCAGGACTCCGGCGACGAGTTTGTCTCATTGGAGCATTTACTCTTTGGCGTCTTCATGGCCAACGACAAGAGCTCACAAATCCTCAAGGACGCCGGCATGACCGAAAAGGGCCTCCGGAGCGCCATCCAAGAGCTGCATCAAGGCAGCAAGGTGACCAGTGCCACCAATGAAGAGACCTACAATGCACTGAACAAGTATGCCCGCAATCTCAACGACATGGCCCGCCAAGGCAAACTCGACCCTGTCATCGGCCGTGATGAGGAGATCCGCCGTGTTCTGCAAATCCTGTCGCGCCGCACCAAAAACAATCCTATCCTCATCGGTGAGGCAGGTGTCGGCAAGACGGCTATCGTGGAAGGTCTGGCCCAACGTCTTGTCAGTGGCGATATCCCAGAGAATCTGAAGACAAAGAAGGTCTTTTCTCTTGACATGGGTGCGCTGATCGCTGGTGCGAAGTTCAAAGGAGAATTTGAGGAGAGATTGAAAGGCGTCATCAACGAGGTGATCCAGTCTAACGGCGAGATTATACTTTTCATAGATGAAATCCATACGTTAGTGGGTGCCGGTGCGTCTGGCGAAGGAGCCATGGATGCCGCCAATATCCTGAAACCGGCGTTGGCGCGTGGCGAGCTCCGCTCTATCGGTGCTACCACACTTGATGAGTATCAGAAATACTTTGAAAAAGACAAGGCCCTAGAACGTCGTTTCCAACCCGTCAAAATTGAGGAACCCGACAAATATTCCGCCATCTCCATCCTCCGTGGCCTAAAAGAACGCTACGAAAATCATCACAAAGTGAAAATTTTGGATGAAGCGATCATTGCTGCTGTGGAACTGTCGCAGCGTTACATCGGCGACCGTTTCTTGCCTGACAAGGCCATAGACCTTATTGACGAGGCTGCCGCAAAGCTGAAACTTGAGATCAACTCTGTGCCCGAAGAGCTGGATGAGGTGGAACATAAGATCAGTCAGTTGGAAATCGAGCGCGAAGCCATCAAAAGAGAGAACGATACCGAGAAGGTGGCCGATTTAAGTAAGAAGATTGCCGAATTGCAAGAAAAACGCAACGAGATTTCTACAAAATGGCGTAGTGAGAAGGAGATAATGGACAAAATCCAGCATTGTAAGGATGAAATCGAGACCTACAAGCTGGAAGCCCAAAATGAAGAGCGCCAAGGCAATTATGGCCGTGTGGCAGAGCTGCGTTATGGTCTTATAAAAAATGATGAAGATCAAATAGTTACATTGCAAAAAGAGTTGGAGACCTTGCAGGGCGATGGCGCTATGATTGACGAAAAAGTCGGCGCTGATGACATTGCTGAGGTCGTGGCTCGGTGGACAGGTATCCCCGTGGCCAAGATGATGCAAAGTGAGAAGACTAAGTTACTGAACCTTGAAGAGGAATTGCACAAGAGAGTAGTGGGCCAAGATGAGGCTATTGGTGCCGTGGCAGACGCCATCCGCCGGAGCCGCGCAGGCCTTCAGGATGCCAAACGTCCTATCGGCTCCTTCATCTTCATGGGAACCACGGGCGTGGGTAAGACTGAGTTGGCCAAGGCCCTTGCCGAGTATCTGTTCAACACAGAAGATGCCATGATCCGCTTCGATATGAGCGAGTTCCAGGAGTCGTACTCCGTTTCCCGGCTTATCGGTTCGCCCCCAGGCTATGTGGGTTATGACGAAGGAGGACAGCTTACCGAAAAGGTCCGCCGCAAACCGTACTCCGTCATCCTGTTTGATGAGATAGAAAAGGCCCATCCGGATGTATTCAATATTTTGTTGCAGGTGCTTGACGATGGTCGGCTGACCGACAACAAGGGTAGGGTGGCCGATTTCAAGAATACCATCATCATCATGACTTCCAACTTGGGGTCCAATATCATCCAAGACAACTACTCCGATCGCTCCAACCTCTCTGATATGGAGGTGTTTGAGCGCACCAAGGCGGAAGTTACCGACTTGCTAAAGAAGACACTGAAACCCGAGTTCTTGAATCGTATTGATGAAATCGTCATGTTCCAACCGCTCTCCAAGCGTGAGATTAAAGAAATCATCAAATTGCAGTTGCATCAGCTTGAGGAATTGCTCGGACAGCGTAATATCAAGTTGGAGTTCAGCCAATATGCCATGGATCTGTTGCTGGATCTTGGCTACGACCCGCTTTATGGCGCTCGACCGCTTAAGCGAGTGATCCAGAAAATGATTCTCAATGAGTTGTCGAAGCTCCTGCTGGCCGAGGACATTGATCATGACATCACCATCATGGTGGATTCTGTGGAAGACGGCAAGTTCGTGTTTTACAAAAAATAAACCTTAAAAGTATCCAAGCTAAAGGCGCAATATTTTGCGCCTTTTTTTGTATTTTTGCCGCCTTATGAAACATATCCGTAATTTCTGCATCATCGCCCATATCGACCATGGCAAGAGCACTTTGGCCGACAGACTCTTGCAGTTCACCAAGACCGTGAACGATCGAGATTTCCAGAATCAGGTTCTTGACGACATGGAATTGGAACGCGAGCGTGGCATCACCATCAAGAGCCATGCCATCCAGATGGAATATATCTACAAAGGCGAAAAATTTATCCTCAACCTCATTGACACTCCGGGTCACGTGGACTTCTCCTACGAGGTGTCTCGTTCCATTGCCGCTTGTGAGGGGGCTTTGCTTCTTGTGGACGCTACGCAAGGCGTTCAGGCCCAGACTATCTCCAATCTCTACCAGGCCATCGACAATAATCTGGAAATCATTCCCGTCCTCAACAAGATGGACATGCCTGCCGCCATGCCCCTCGAAGTAAAGGACCAGATCGTGGACCTCCTCGGCTGTGACGAGTCCGATATCATAGAAGCCTCCGGCAAGACGGGCCTCGGCGTCGAGCAGGTTCTCGAAGCTATCATTGAGCGTATCCCCGCCCCGAAGGGAGATCCAGATGCGCCATTGCAAGCACTCATCTTTGATTCTATCTTCAATTCTTTCCGTGGTATTATAGCCTACTTCCGCATTTTCAACGGTACCGTCAAGGCCCACGACCTCGTTAAGTTTATCTCTACGAAGAAAGAGTACGATGCAGACGAGATCGGCATTCTCAAAATGGATCGCGTACCCAAAGACACCCTTTCTGCTGGTGATGTGGGTTATCTTATAACGGGTATCAAGACTAGTACGGAAGTGAAAGTGGGCGACACCATCACTCATGTGTCACGCCCTTGTAATGAAGCTATTGAGGGATTCCAGGAAGTGAAGCCGATGCTCTTCGCCGGCATCTATCCCACCGAGGCGGATCAATATGAGGAATTGCGTGCCTCTTTGGAAAAATTGCAACTCAATGACGCTTCACTGACCTTTGAACCCGAATCGTCCGCAGCGCTGGGCTTCGGCTTCCGTTGTGGCTTCTTGGGCTTATTGCACATGGAGATTATCGAAGAACGTCTTGACCGCGAATTCGATCAAGATGTTATCGCTACCGTGCCCAATGTCTCGTATAAGATCTTGACGACCAAGAAGCAGTGGCTCGATGTATATAATCCTTCCGGAATGCCGGCGCCAACAGAGATCGATCATGTGGAGGAACCCTACATCCGCGCACAGATTATCTCGAAAGACGACTATATCGGCTCCATTATGAAACTCTGTATCGACAAACGAGGCTCTTTGGTCAACCAAATGTATGTGGCCGCCAACCGTATAGAGCTTACTTTTGACATGCCCCTTGGGGAGATTGTCTTCGACTTCTACGATAAACTGAAGAGCATCTCCAAAGGCTACGCCTCTTTCGATTACCATATCACGGGTTTCAAGCCTGCCAATTTGGTCAAGCTTGACATCCTTCTTAACGGCGACTCTGTCGACGCACTCTCCACCCTCATTCATGCCGATAATGCGTATGCCTTCGGTCGCCGAATCTGCGAAAAACTAAAGGAGTTGATTCCGCGTCAACAGTTTGAGATTGCCATCCAAGCAGCTATTGGCTCCAAAATTATTGCTCGCGAAACGGTCAAGGCTGTGCGTAAAGATGTAACAGCCAAATGCTACGGCGGTGATATTACCCGTAAACGTAAACTCCTTGAAAAGCAGAAGAGGGGAAAGAAGCGTATGCGTCAGATCGGCAACGTTGAAGTCCCGCAGTCGGCCTTCCTTGCCGTTCTCAAACTCGACTGATCCGTCGGCGACCATAGTCGTCTCATTATAAAGCCCTAACCATGTCTTTTCTTGCCAAGCTCTCTCAAAGTATAGTGGAATCCGGTGTCCCATTGCAGGAGACGGTAATTGTACTACCCAATGAGCGTGCTCGTCGTATGTTGATCAACCACCTGGCCACTCACTTGAAATTGCCGGCCTTCATGCCTGCAATCTATTCCATAGAAAGTTTTGTTAGTCAACTTTCGCCATTGCAAACTGTTGATAAACTGGAGCTTGTGGCCGAGCTGTATGAAACGTCTCGTCAGATGACCCCGCCAGTCGCCGACACCTTTGATCAGATGTTGACATGGGCTCCCGCTTATCTCTCCGATATTGACGAGATTGACATGCAAATGCAGGATGGAGAATATGTGTTTAGGACGTTGGCTTTCGACAAGGAGTTTGTCATAGCCATGGCCCACGCTGACGAGCAATCGGCCCTGCAAGAGAAAATGCACTTTTATTCTCGACTTGCTGAATTGTATGGTGCCTTCCAACAATATCTTCTGCAACAAAGAAAAGCATATAGCGGACTCAAATACCGCGACTGCGCCGATCATATTGCGGACTATGTGACGAAGATGCCTTACAAACATTATGTTTTTGCTGGGTTTCATGTGTTTACTCCTTCTGAGATAGCGATCGTCAAACATATCAAGACGCATTTCAATGCTCAATTCTTTTTTGATATTGATGATTTCTATTGCGATTTTAATCAGGATGAAAGATTTACTACTGCATTCTTCCTGCAGAAGTTATGCACAGAGTTGGATATACCGATAGAGAGCCTCCAATATCGGCAACACGATTACACTGAAAGAGAAAAAAACATTCAGGTAGTAGGCGTCTCTAAAGTGATGAACCAGATTTATTATTGTATTGATCAACTGGAAAAGATAAAAGCGGAGCAGGGTGATCTGAACGACACTGCGGTAGTATTGGCCGACGAACATCTGCTTGTGCCCTTTTTATCTGCGTATGGTGCTGATGATGTGAATGTTACAATGGGATATCCCTTCACGGAGACACCTGCCTACACGATGATGTTGTCCTTGTTGGAGATGTATCAGAATGCCCTGCGTCTTGCCCGAGACGGACAATTGCGTTTTCATCATCGCGATGTGGTTTCGGTAGTTCGTAACCCCTTGGTGAACAAATATGCTTTGGATGATCCTGCCGAGATGGAGGATTTGGCAGATGCATTGGAAGACAATCAACGAGCCCTATATCTTAGTGAAGATTTACCACATGATTTGTTTCCGGCATTTGATAGCAATCCCGGTAATATATTAGATGGGGTGATTCACTATGTGGAGGGACTGGCTTCACATGCCGATAGCGACTCTCAAGACTATGCCATGTTAGGTATGCTTTCCGACATTCTGAAAAAGACAGAAAGCGTACTTGAGCAGCTGAAGTCATCCGGAGTAGCCTTGTCTATGCCTACAATTAAATATGCTCTCGGGCAACAATTTAACAACGTGACACTTCCTGTCAAGGGAGACCCGTTGCACGGACTTCAAGTGATGGGGCTTTTGGAAACCAGAACGCTTGATTTCAAGCATGTTATCATGCTTTCTGTGAATGAGGGCACGTTGCCTGCCGGCATAAGCAGCAATTCTTTGCTTCCCTTCGAAATCAGGTATGACAATAACTCGTTGCCTAATTATTTGTATAAGGATCAAGTTTATGCTTACCACTTTTTCCGTTTGTTGCAACGCGCTGAAGATATAGTGCTGATTTATGATAACGACACAAGCACTTCGCTAAGCGAAAAGAGTCGTTTTATCACGCAACTGGAATTTATTCAAAAAGAAAGACAGCTGGATAATATTCACATATCTCATCCCACAGTCGGAATCTCTTTCAAGGCTGGGGTGCCTGAATTGTTGACCATGCCCAAGACCGAGGAGGTGATGCAACGCCTTAAGACGATGAAGTATTCAGCGACAGCCATAACTACTTATGTGAACTGCCCATTGCAATTCTACTTCAGGTATGCCTGTGGCATCCTTCCGCGCAACACTTTCAAGGATAGAATAGAGAGTAACACGATCGGATCGTGGGTGCATGCCCTGCTGGAGGAGGTCTTTAATAGGGTAAAAGATAATCCTGCTGATTCTCAAGGGATTATATCGGATTATCTAAAAGGTCTAGATGAACGTGTCGCCCAGATGATGTTGGCGGATCCGGATCTTAAAATCCGACAGTCAGATTTAGAGCGAGGTCGTATATATCTTGCCTCTAGAATTGTGAATAATTTTGTAGCCAACTATTTGCAGAAGGCAAAAAAAGAGTTGGAAGAAGGGACGGTGCGTATCTTGTACAATGAGCTTAAATTGCAGGGCCAGTTGACGGTGGGTGATACAGATGTGGCTCTTACCGGTACTATTGACCGGCTGCAATTGCATGAAGACCAAATACTTGGTGGTTTTCTGGAGGTGATTGACTATAAAACGGGAGGCGTAAAGGACGATGGCCTCCACGTTGATCCTGAAATGATTGGGGGAACGTTGTCGGATGTAAAGTACAAGCAATTTGTGCAACTGCTTTTCTACTGTTTGTTGTTACAAAAAGCACGTCTGCCTGAGTTTTCCCAAAAAAAGCCTGCTATACGTTGTGGAATTGTCTCTTTGAAAGAGTCAAACAAGAATAGGGATTATCCGGCGTATTGGCATCCTGTACAATTAAAAAAGGGTCAATTGATGGCAAGCAATATTTATCAGACAATCACAGATGAGGTGATTGGTCAATTCGAGGAATCTTTGAAGATGATCATAAAAGACATTTTGACCGAAGAATTGTCCTTTGAGCAGACGAGTGACTCCAGTCATTGTCTATATTGTGACTATAGACAAATTTGCCGGAAGTGATATCTCTATAAAACGACTATACTTCCTTTATATGCGTGGTGCGTACCTCTTAAGTCGGTGCACTTGATCAGGTAGGAATATACACTCTGCCGATACATTTCGTCTAGAGTAACATTCTCCTCTAAATTGTTCCAACGAAAATCTTTCTCTTTGGAATAAAACACCAAGTTGCCCCAACGATTGTAAATGTAGATTTCAAAATCCTGGATCAGCCGTTGCTGTGATTCGTCTATGTAAAAATAATCATTGTGTCCGTCGGCGTTGCTCGGCGTGATGGCGTTAGGTAGGAGAATATTAAGTTGGCAGGGAGGTATGTTGTAGGAACGGGTTATTTCGCAGTGATCGGAGGTGGCGGTAACCGAGTAGGTTCCAGGATTCAACACCGTAATTTGGGATGAGGTCTCGCCATTGCTCCAGACGAAGTTTTCAAAGGCGGAAGTGACGGAAAGGATGGCTGACATTTCATCGCAGAAATTGTCGGTGAGGTTGGTAATATTCAACATGGTGTCGATGACGGTAAGGTTAAGGGTGTAAATAGTGTCGCCAACGATGTTGTTGAAAATGGTATCGGTGTAGGTTCCTGTATGGTATAATCGCATGCCATGCCACAGGTATGGAGCATAATTCTCGCAGATGGTAGCAGCATCGTTCTCGTATGTATTGTGGCGGATTTCCAAAGTGTACGATATAAGGCTATCGCATCCGTTTTGATCCGTCAAAACAAGGATAGAGTCGGTTACGGCTTCGTAGAATACGAAATTGTTATAGGTGTGAGGTAGTTCATCCTCGTGAATGTTTTCAAGAACTGGGGTTTGAACGGTTGGGAATAGGTGTACGCGCATGGTAATAGCGCTATCCAACATTTCCTCCCGATGAATTCTGGTAAACTGAGGCGTCTCGTAGTTCTCCGCAGTAAAAGTGCAGCCATTCCACACCAATGGTAGGCTGTTTCGACAGATTGTGGTGTCAAGATTGGTGTTGAAAAGAATCTGTATGGTGTCTGTCACGCCACATCCAGTGAGCTTGCAGAAGGAAATATCGTCCAATCCGAAATCGTTGCCACTTGCAGTGATGTTTTGGTTTACAATGGATATTGTGGCGGTACGTGCTGGAGAGTTGTTATACCAAAGATTGTAGAAATTGAGCCATTGGTTATTAGCACTGTAGTTGTTAGGGGCGCTAAAGATGTTTCCGATAACTCCGCCATTGATACTGAACTGCAGCTGAGCCCATGGTTCAGCGCATACTGTGGTTACCCATGTGTTGAAAACGTAATAAGTATAGGGTTCTATATCAATAGATTGAGACCAAACCACTGTATTGCTACCTGTTGCTCCGTTAATAATCATATAGTTGCCATTGCCGGTGGTGTGGTCATGAGCTCCTCGGAAGTTTTCGTGCCAGTTGCTGGCATCGGTGCCTACAGCATAGGTGCCCTCATCCCATAAAGCTTGTGAGCCGGGTGTGTTGTGACCTATGTAGCTGCTGGTGAATCCCGTGTTCCCTAAAGTGAAATGGCCGTTATTAACTAGGTCATTACCTTCTACATAGCCGGTTACAATATATTCGGTGGAATGGTTGACAGTAACACGTTGAGTGGTGTTGTTGCAGTTGGCCTGAGTGATACCATTATTGAGCTCCCAAACATAATACTGCGCTGTACCATTAACTTGTAGGTTCAATGTGGCGGAATTGCCGAAGATGACCGTGTCGGATGAGGCGTGGACATTAGGTAATGGCCGCACGGTAAGGGTAAGATGAATAACGCTGTCACAATAATAAACGGTGTTTAAGACAAGGGAGTCCTCGATAATACCAATGGTTGAAGTTTGCGATTCGTCAAAAAAGAACCCATGGTCGGTGTAAGTACCGTATTGGCAAACGACTCCTTCGATATGCTTGTGATAGGGTTGGTGCATGTGGATGGTTAACGTGTCATTGCCATCAATGAAAGTACCTCCCGTATTATAAGGTTGTCCGTTGTTGTGGCCTGGCCAATAGAAAACCTCTCCTTGACATAGGTCAAGTGTGAGATGTTGCTGTGCCTGTCCCGACATAAGAAGGAACAGTAAAGCAGCTAAGATAAGGGCAAGACGTTTCATAGAAACAAATATATGTTAATCAAAATTAAGTTTCTCGTCAATGTCCACTTTGGCTGTGGCCTCGTTGCATCCCGATTCGTCACCGCTATATCCTGTCGGGATTGTAAAGTAGTAGCCGCTCTTGGCAGACTTGTTGGCTGCTGTAGTTATACCGTAGTAGGGTAGTTGAGGATCTGAGTATACTTTTTTCATGAAGAGGCCGAAGACGGGCATGGCCGTGCGGGCACCTTGTCCAAGGGCTGTACTACGGAAATGTGCGGAGCGGTCTTCGCAGCCCACCCATACACCGCAAGTCAGCAATGGAGTATAACCCACAAACCAACCATCGGATTGGTTGTCGGTGGTGCCGGTTTTGCCAGCGACAGGGAAATCAATTTTATATTGTCCACGTAAACGACCACCGGTGCCAAAGTCAACCACACCTTGCATCAAGCGTACGGTCTTGAAAGCCGTGACTTGGTCAATGGCATCGTTCGTCTTTGGTAGTCTGTTATAGATGACATTGCCATCTTTATCACAGATGCGAGTGATGAAAATGGGTTCCACATAAACACCTTGATTGGGGAAACAGTTAATTGCACCCACTTGTTCGTACAACGTCAACTCACAAGCGCCGAGGCAGATGGCAGGAACAGCGGGAATATCTGAGGTCATACCCATATTGCGTACGAGGTCGATGACGGCGTCAGGGCCATATCTCTTCATGAGGTAGGCGGATACTTGGTTGAGTGAGTATGCCAAGGCTTCGCGCAAGGGGATCATTTCGCCTTCTCGGTGACCACCGGAGTTGTGGGGCGTCCATGGGCCACCACCACTTTCTATGGTTACGGGTACGTTGGGAACCAGCGTGCATGGGTCGAATTCACCACTCTGCATGGCAATGGTGTATACGTAGGGTTTAAAAGTGGATCCCACCTGACGCTTTGATAATTTGACATGGTCGAATTGGAAATATTCGTAGTTTGTACCTCCCACGTATGCCTTTACATGACCTGTGTGCGCTTCCATGCACATGAGTCCGCATTGTAGGAATGACTTGTAATAACGAATAGAGTCAAAGGGAGTCATGACTGTGTCTATTACTCCGTGGTATGAAAAAACGCTCATCGGCACCTTCTTGTTAAAGGCGGCCTTGATTTGTTCATCGCTCTTGCCGGCATCCTTCATTATGTCGTAGCGTTCAGACCGTTTGGCGGCACTCCATAGGATTCGCAGGGTCTGTTCTTCGGACAAATTGACGAAAGGTGCGTTTTTAACGCCTTTGAAATGCTCGAAGAATAGAGGTTGGAGGTAATCGCAAACATGTTCTTTGACAGCATCCTCGGCATGTTGTTGCATGCGAGAGTCAATGGTCGTGTAAATCTTCAGGCCATCACAATAAAGATCGTAGTGTGACCCGTCTTTTTGGGGATTGTTCTCACACCATTCTTTCATCAACATGCGTAGATATTCTCTGAAATAGGTCGCTTTGCCGGCATAATGGGCCTGCGAACGGAAGTTGGTCATGTCTATTGGCAGCGCCTTGATGGAGTCAAATTGATTAGGGGTGAGATAACCATACTTCTTCATCTGTCCCAAGACCACGTTGCGTCGATCTATAGAGGCTTGATAGTGGCGACGTGGACTATACTTGGTGGGCGCCTTCAGCATTCCGACCAGCAAGGCTGCCTCTTCCGTGTTGATTTCCGAAGGGCTCTTGTCAAAATAAGTTCGAGCCGCTGACTTGATACCCATGGCCTGATTGCCGAAATCAACGGTGTTGAAGTACATGGCCAGGATTTCGTCTTTGGAATACTTCCGCTCCAGTTTGGTGGCCACTACCCATTCCTTGAACTTGAAAAACACCAGCTTGATTTTGTTCATTTTACGATCTCTGGGGAACAGGTTCTTGGCCAGCTGTTGGGTGATCGTACTACCACCGCCTTTATGGTGGAAGGTGAGCACGCCCCCGGCCACCCGGAACAATGCACGCATGTCAACGCCGGAATGATTGTAGAAACGCGAGTCTTCCGTCGCAATCAACGCGTCTTTCAAGGGTTGGGATAAGTCGCTGTATTTACAGTTGGAGCGGTTTTCCAAGTAATAGGTGCCTAGAAGTTCACCGTCGGCAGAGATGACTTCGGTGGCCAAATTGGCAGATGGGTTTTCCAGCTCGGTGAAAGAAGGCATGTAGCCGATCCAACCTAGTGATATGAGGATGAACAACAGAAGGATGAATCCGAAAAAGGAAGCATAGCAGATCCAGAAAATCCTGATCCACTTTGGACGCTCGGACGTGTCTTTCGTCTTTTGCTTATTCACTTTTTGGTTTTTTAATGTGCCGTTGAACATGTCAAGATGGATTATTGTAGTTTCTCGTTATTGTACTGTTGTTATGGAATAGCCAGAACCAACCGTGAAAGATTTATTGCTGCCTCCGGAGTATGTGGCTCCTGTATAATAGTTGTGAAAGTCGGTGCCGCCGTTGATGGTGCCGCCGTATTTGAGGGTATAGGAACCTTGAATGAGTTCAGGGCTGCTGAAGAATAAAGCGGCATTGCTGCTGCCGCCCCAACCGCCGGGACCGCCACCGCCGCCACTGAGGGATGGGATTTTGAAGGTGAGGATCACAGTGTTGTCGCTGTTGCGGATGATCTGCACGGCATTGTTGCTGCTGCCCGTGTATTTGAGAGAGTGTTGGGTACAAGCGCTGGCTGTTGGATTCGTGAACATTCCGTTAGGCGCGGTGCCGATCATCGTGCCGCCTGTTATGGAAAAAATAGAGTCGTTGGTGTCAAAGGATTCTTCGGGTGTGGTGGTGGCCGAGGCTATGATGAAACCACCGCTGATATATATTCGCCCGTTGCAGTCAATGCCATCGTTATGATTGGAGCCGGCGTAGATGGTGCCCCCCGTAATGTTGATGCGTGTGCTGCTCTGGATGGCGTCGTCGTATGCGGAAATGGTGCTGACCTGCCCTCCATGGATGTTGATATGACCTGCGCTGGAGAGACATTCACCGCCATCGGTGGTTTGTGTGCAGTTGACGGTGACGGTTCCCCCATTGATGGTTAGCTCGCCATCGGCTTTGATGCCTTTAGGATTGGCATATTCGCCTTCGCCTCCGCCCCACCAGCCGCCTCCTGATGACACGGTGATGTGTGCGCCGGAAGTGGTTATGTTGACAACGACGTCGGAGTCAGATGCACCGACATCGCCGATGATAACGCTGCCCTTGCTGTTGATGCCCTTGCCTCCAGTTCCCGTACTGGTGCATGAGATGTCGCCGCCCGTAAGTTTCACGCAGACGTCGCTCTTGATACAAGCTGAGGTGTATGAATCCTTAGTGTTGCCGCTGACAGTGTAAACGGCTCCATTGCCATGAGTCTCAATGTGAAGCGTGCCGCCCGTTACGCTAACGGTGTCGTCGGCGCTGATGCCACGTCCTCCAGCATTGCTGGTCGGGAGGTTGATGGTGATGTCACCGCCAGTAATGTGTACTACACCATTGCACGAGATGGCAGAACAGTAGGAAGGGTCGTTGCCCGTGTCGGTGCTCTCCAACACGGTGGTCCCGGATGAGGTGACCCCCAGCGTGCCCCCATGGATGAAAATGGCTTGGGCGCTCTTAATCCCTTTGCTTTGGTTGCCGCTATGGACAACTTCGACGTCACCACCATTGATCATCAAGGTGCTGTCGCACTTGAGACCTTTGCCATTGGCTCCCGAAGTGTTGACCGATAGTGTGCCATCGTTGATAGTGATGTAACCAGAATCACCGTCTATACCATCTCCCGAGGAGGTTACGGTGAGATGCCCACCGTTCATGATGAAATAGTCGCAGTGGATGCCATCGGCTACGGCTGAAGCAACCGCTACATTGCCACTGTTCATCACGACAAAGTCATCGCTATGGATGGCGTTGCGGACGTTACCGTTAAGTGTCAAGGTGCCGGTGCCGTGGAAAATGATCTGTCCTTTACTCTGCAAAGTGGCTTTCTTGGAATTGTTGCTGCCGTCGTTCAGGTAGTTCTGTGTGCCGCTCTTCGTCGTGATGGAGACCGCCTTGTCGACTAAAATATCGATAGCCGGACCAGAAGGGTTGGTGATGGACACGCCATCCAAGGATAGGGTGAATCTTTTGTTCGGGGTAAAATACAAATAGCCGTTGGAAGTACTTCCGGAGAGATGATAGACAAGATCTTGGACATTGGCTGTCGAGGTTACGGTTACCTTTCCGCCATTGTTGGATATGGAAACACCCTGATTGGCCATGGGGTTGATGATGGTGACATTATCGCCATCCCAGATGATGCGAATCTCCTCGTTAGGCTCAATGAGGCTGTCTTGACTGAAAGTGATACTGTCGATGGTTGAGGTGGAAAAGGTCATCAAGTCGTTGTCAAAAGAGAACAAGGAGTTAGTGCTACGAAAATAAATGCTGTCAATGTCTTCGGTGGATTTCTCGAAAATCACAGAACCATTGTTGTATAAATGTAAAATCTCTTGGGCCTTGATGGGAAGCGTGAAAGCCAAAACCATCAAGAAAAGCATCATCTTTTTCATAATTTGCTGATTTTGAAGGTTTGACTGTTTATTCTAAGCAAGTATAAGCCTTGCGGTAAATCGCTGATGGTTATAGATTCGTTGTTGGAACATTTTCCAGACATTAACAGGCGGCCGTCTAAGGCAAAGAGTTGGTAGAATGATTCGATCCCGGTTTCGTTTTCTATCTTGATGAATGATGAAGCGGGGTTAGGGTAGATGCGGCACCCCTGTGCGGAGATGTCGTTAATGTCTGTGGGTGAGGAGAATAAGATTTTCTGGATGTCGGGGATGGCAAAGGAAACAGGAACTGCATGACCCTCATCGACAATGAGATAGCCATTGTCAAAATAGAGTTTCCCAGTATTATCAACAGTGAATGTCTGGCTGCCAGCATCACGAAAATGTATTTCTACATTCGTCTGCGCCGTACAGGAAAGATAACCTGCTAAAATCAGCAATAAAACCAGAATTCGAGACTTAATCATTATAAATTTCAGTTATTTTTTTCAGTTCCTTCTTTGCTTTTCACCTCTTGCAATTGACGTTGTAACTCATGGATGATGGAATCCTGTTGACGGATGGTCTCGTCCTTTTTGTCTATGAGGTTTTCAATGACTTCGTTTTGTTGTTTTACATCAATGCTGGCTCCGGAGGACTGCTTGACGATGAGGTTGGCGGTTTTTTGGCCGTATTCTTTGTTGAGAAGTTCTTGGAGTTGGAATACTTGTGTTTGGTCCAGCGGCTTGCCTATGAGCGTGAGGGTGACATTTTGGCTTCGGTGGTGGTACTCGCGGTCGGCCTTGAGCAGTTGAGTATCTTTGAACATCTCGCTTTCTTGGATGTCGTTGACGAACTTGATGGTCTGGGTGTTGAAGGCGGCCTCCTTGATTACATCCGCGGCTAGGAATATGCTGGGTACCAATACGATAATGGTGAAGATGGTGGTTATACGTTTCACCTTTCGGGATTGGGCTTCATCGACATATCGGACTTGCGGGAATCCGAGCAGCCGAACGGTGATAAAGGTGGCCAGCGCGATGAAGAAGGAGTTGATGAAGAAGAGGTAGAAAGCGCCGAGAAAGTACCATATCTGACCTGTTGCGATGCCGAAACCTGCGGTGCACAATGGCGGCATGAGGGCTGTGGCAATGGCCACGCCTGAGATGACGGTGACGGACTGCGACTTGCGAGAGGTGGCCACAATACCTGCCAACCCTCCGAAAAAGCCGATGAACACGTCAAAGATGGTGGGCTGCGTACGCGCCAACAACTCCGAACGTGCGTCGTTGATGGGCGACAACAGGAAATACAGTGTGGAGGCCACCAAACTGATGCCTACCATAATGGCCAGATTCTTGAGTGACTTTTGGAGCAGCTTTTCATCGGAGATGCCGATAGCCAAACCGATACCATTGATAGGCCCCATCAACGGAGAAATCAACATGGCGCCGATGATGACGGCTGTGGAATTGACATTGAGTCCGACAGAAGCCACGATGATGGCGAAGAATAGGATCCATACGTTGAATCCCTTGAACTCCACGCTCCCGGAGATGGAGTCAACGGTGGCTTCGTAGTCCGTATCCTCTTTGATTCGGGTGTATTCCTTGACTTTTCGCCAGGCAATCTTGAGAATGCGGAGGAATCTCTCCTTTATGTCGCCTTTTTTAGTATCGTTGGCCATTGTGGTCGGTTGAAAAAGGGGTTATCTTATCTTTCCCATCAATTCGTCAAGACTGAGTTCGGTTTGAGTCCCCGAGTTCATGTCTTTGACGGTGAAGGTGTTATTTTTGCGTTCGTTTTCGCCAGCCATCACAACGAAGGGGATGGCTTTGGCGTTGGCGTAGGACATCTGCTTGCCGATCTTGGCATGGTCGGGATAGATTTCGCCGGAGATGCCCGCATTACGGATGGTGCGCAAGGCATTTAAGGCGTACTTTTCATCTTCACCACCGAAATTGACGAAGAAGACCTTGACGGGGTTCAGGATCTCGGCGGGGAACAGGTTGAGTTCGTTGAGCACGTCGTAGATGCGCTCAGCGCCATAGGAGATGCCTACGCCCGACATGTTCTTCAAACCGAAGATGCCAGTGAGATTGTCGTAGCGGCCGCCACCGGAAATGCTGCCCATGGCGGCATCCTTGGCCTTGACCTCGAAGATGGCGCCAGTGTAGTAGTTCAACCCGCGGGCCAATGTGATGTCGATTTCCAACTCTGTGGCCAGACCCATGTCCTTAACATAGTCGAGGACGGTGACGAGCTCTTCCACGCCTTGCATGCCGATCTCGCTTCCGGCCAACAAATCCTTGAGTTTGCCAATCTTGTCGGCATTGCTCAATTCTCCGAAGTTGAAGATGGGCTGGAGCTTGCCGATGGCTTCGTCGCAGATGCCACGCTCGAGCATCTCGGCGCAAACGGCCTCCTGGCCGATCTTGTCGAGTTTGTCCATGCAGACACACAGGTCGGTGACCTTGTCGGAGGCTCCCACAACTTCGGCGATGCCGGAGAGGATCTTGCGGTTGTTGATTTTCATCACCACGGCGATGCCGAACTTGCGGAAGATCTCGTCCGTGATTTCCACCAACTCGGCCTCATTGAGCAATGAGGTGCTGCCGATGATATCGGCGTCGCACTGGTAGAACTCGCGGTAACGGCCCTTCTGAGGACGGTCGGCGCGCCATACCGGCTGCATCTGGTAGCGCTTGAACGGGAAGGTGATCTCATTCTGGTGCTGCACCACGAAGCGGGCGAAAGGCACGGTCAAGTCGTAACGCAAGCCCTTTTCACACAATTTGGTGGCCAGCTTGTTGACGGACATATCATTGTCGTTGAAGTCAACCCCTTTGGTGAAGTCGCCGGAGTTTAAGATTTTGAAGAGCAGGCGGTCGCCTTCCTCCCCGTATTTGCCCATCAGGGTGGAGAGGTTCTCCATGGATGGGGTCTCTATGGGTAAGTAGGCATGCTTGTAAAACACAGAACGAATGGTGTCGAATATGTAGTTGCGCCGCATCATCTCGGTGGGCGTGAAGTCTCGGGTTCCTTTGGGAATGGAAGGTTTAACAATATTCATAGAAAGTCTATTTTACTTTATCGCTGCAAAAGTACGAAAAATGATTAGAACTCCACCTTTATTCCGAAGTGTATCTTACCGGTTTTTAATGATAAAGGATTGTTTTGTTGGCGACCGAGGGCATACTCGAGGTAGAAGATGCCGGATCTGACCGCCAGATGAATACCTGCACCAAAGCCGAAAGGGGTATCAAACAGATACATTTTCTCCATCTGTTGCTCATAAACGCCGCCGTCAAAGAAGATGTTGGCAAAAGAATTTTTACCGAATAGGAAGCGAACCTCGGCAGAATATAACAGGTAGGTGGAAGCGTAGAGGTCGTTGGGATTAAAACCGCGGATGCGGTCGGGGCCGCCAATCTTGAACAACTCGTTGAAATAGTGAGGCCCGGCCAATAGTGAGCCGGCTTGGATACGAGGAGTGATGACAAACCTTCGCCCGATGGGAAGGTAGCCTTGTACAGAACCCATGACGCTGTAGGTTGTTTTAACCATTTGCAAATCAGTGTATTGTTCTGGATTGACATGTTGATTGGCAAGGATGCGACGGCGACCGGCAGAGAGATCTCCGTACAGGTCAACGCCACGTCGGGGATTGAAGACGTAGTCGAGCTTGCGATAGTGCACTTTGAGCCCATAAGCGGTCTTGTGGAAGTCGATGTATCCCGAGTCGCTATCAAACTGAAGCAATGCAGGATTGAGAATTGATGAGCTGGTATAGTCGAAATAAGGTTCTATATAGCTGTTGTTAAGGAAAGAGTAGGGGATGCCGACACGGAAGTTGAGGTTGAGGTAAGAGGTGTCTTTCTTGTCGAGCAGGAAGGTTCCTTCGGCGCCGAAGCGCGTGCCGAAGAGGTACGGAAACCGCACGGCCACGTCGAGGTGCTGCGACTTGCGTTCGCTGCTGTACCAGTGTAGCCCGATACTCTCGCCAATGCGGAAAATGTTCTGCAGGGCCAGCGACAGGTCGCCGCTCACAGCCACTTTGCCGTTGCGCTCGTCCACGGGCACGAGCCCCACGTAGCCGTCAAACTGGTTGGTGCGTCGCTGGCCGAGATAGACGTACAGGTAGGCCTTGTCTTTCACAAACGAAACGCCGGAGGGCTGCAAGACCGTGGCGAAGGGCAGCTCTGCCAACTTGGCGTCCACCGCTTGCATCAACTGCTCGTTGTAGGGCATCCCCTTGCGCAAACCAAGATAGGGGCGCAGAAATCTTTTTGACAATTTTACGTCTCCTTTTAGCACAATGCTGTCAAAAGTGACAAAAATGTTTGAATCGATGACAATAATAGGTGTCATGTCGCCGTTTTCAACATCGGCAGTCTTGAGAGCCACGGAGGCGAAAGGATAACCATGGTTTTCCAAGTTGCGGATGATACGTTCGGCCTGAGCGGGATAATCAGACAGAGATGAGATGGAATCAATGGTGGAGGATTTCCGTTGGGCGAAAAGGTCGCAAACGAAAAGACAACATAAAAGTGTGATATATAATCTTTTGAGGTTCAACTTTTTGATAAAATGATAGTCTGATTATTATCCTCTTTGAAAAATAATTATCTTTGCACGCTTAAAAAAATATAACGAAAATGAAAAAGATTATTGTATTGATAGCCATGTTTTTTTGTGCTATAGCCGTGTTCTCTGCTTGTGACACGCAGCACAAATGTGCCGCATACGGCCATTATACTTACTATCAAGCGCCCGAGACCCCAGTTGAGTAGCCGATGTCATTTCGATCGGCTCGTAGCGGTTCGCGTGGGCTGGCGATGATGATGCTCTTGGCCGGCCTCTTCCTGGGCGCACATGCACAGGAAGTCGGCGAGTTTTATCACGATGTGACACTCAAAGAAGGGAACGGCGAGATTTTTCTTACAACGAATGGCTTTGGGGTCGGCTTCCAACATGGTCGCACCCCCGACCTTTACAACAAACATTTTTGGGAGGTAGAGTTCCTTTACAACAAACACCCCAAGTCGGTACGCTCCGTAAACGTCTTGTATGAAGGGGTGCGTCCTTGCCGTTATGGTCAACTCTACACCCTTTTTTTCTTGCGTGGGGGATATGGCTATCAACGCACCTTGCATACCAAGCCCTATTGGGGTGGCGTACAGGTCAAGTATTCTCTTTCCGCCGGCCCAGCCATCGGTATGGGCATCCCCAACTATGTGGAAGTGCTCAATTATAATACTGGTTTTTCAGAAATCGTACGCTTCGATCCTGCCAAGCATAACCTCAACAACGTGATCGGTGGCGCCCCATTCTATACGGGTATCCTCCAAACTATCTTTAGACCAGGATTCTATGCCAAGACGGGCTTTAACTTTGAGTTTGCCAGGGATGACTATAAAGTGCAAGCTCTTGAAGTTGGCCTGAGCATTGATATGGTATTCCCGTTCATCCAACAAATGGCGAATAACCCGACGAAAAAATTCTACCTTTGTGCTTACCTTGCCTATGATTTTGGTTCACGTAAAGGATATCATTGATTGTGTTTTTCATTTCTAATCCCTAATTCTTCCAATGTCTAGTTCAATCAAGCAGTTAGCCGGACAAACCGTAGTCTATGGTGCCACGAATATCTTGAGTCGTTTGCTCAACTATCTATTGGTGCCGCTTCATACATACATCTTCGCCAACGCCTCTCAGTACGGCGTGGTGGGCGAACTGTACGCGTGGACCAGTCTCTTTGTCGTTATCCTGACCTATGGTATGGAGACAGCCTTCTTCAACTTTTCCCGTGACGAAGAAATCAAGAACAAGGTATACACCACCATTGTGACCTCGTTGCTGGTGACCTCCACGCTTTTCATCGTGCTCTGCTACTGTTTTAAAGGCAATATAGCGGGATGGCTGAAATACCCGGACCATCCGGAGTATGTGGTATGGTTCTCCGTTATCATCGGCGTGGACGCCCTTACCTCCATCTTCTTCGCTCGTCTGCGTCATCTGAACCAGGCGTTTCGTTTTGCGGCTGTGAAGATCACCAACATCGTGGTTAACGTGCTCTTCAACCTCTTCTTCTTGTTGCTTTGCCCGTATCTGTTGACGAAGAATCCGGACTCATCCTTTATTCGTACGATATACAACCCCGAAATTGGAGTTGGGTACATCTTCATCGCTAATCTGATAGCATCCGTAGTTACATTGCTGATGCTCTTCCCGAGCATTTTCAAGCAGAAATACGTCTTCGACTGGACTTTGTGGAAGAAGATGTTCCGCTATGCCTTTCCGTTGCTCATTCTTGGTTTGGCTGGCATCGTGAACGAGACGATGGACCGTGTGCTGCTCAAGTATTTCTCCACACAGCCAGACCCGCAAGCCTCCGTGGGCATTTACAGCGCCTGCTACAAGATCTCTATCATGATGACTATCTTCGTGCAGGCATTCAAATACGCTGCGGAGCCTTTCTTTTTTAGCAAATCCAAAGATAAGGATGCCAAGGATACTTATGCTGAGGTGATGACTGCCTTCGTGTTTGTCTGTTCCATCATTTTTGTGGGCATCATGCTCTATATCGACATTGTGCAGTATTTTGTGGGACCCGCCTATCGCGTGGGCTTGCCTGTGGTGCCTATCTTGTTGCTGGCCAATCTGTTTCTTGGTATTTTCTACAACTTGTCCATTTGGTACAAGTTGACGGGCCAGACCAAATACGGAGCCTACATCGCCCTTTTGGGTGCGGTTATCACCGTGGGCCTCAATATGTTGCTTATCCCGCGCTTCGACTATATGGGTGCTGCGTGGACGACCTTCGTTTGTTATTTTGTAATGATGGTGGTCTCCTATCTCCTTGGCCAGAAATATTACCACGTGGACTACAACGTGAAGAAGGTGTGCTTCTATATCCTGTTGGCCGTTGGCGTATATTTTTTGAGTGTGCTGATTAACAAAGGATTGCACGTCACCGGTATGTGGGTGCGCATAGTGGTTAACACCATTATTTTGGTTGTGTACCTAGGAGTATTAGTCTTGATGAATCGTAATTACCTGAGAGCCCTGATTCAAAGGAAATAACGGGCCGTTATTTGATACAAGCAGCCAACTTAAAGTACAAGTCTGTTAAAATGATTGCCGTATTTCCATTACGGCTGATATGATAGAGCGCTTTGTTGAGCTCATCAGCCATTTTGGTGATATGCATCAAGTTGAGATTTGACATCTCCGCAAGGATTCCCGCTTCACGTTCAGTGACTTTGGCTAAAGATGCGTTGCCGGTATTCGTCATCAGTAGGTTACGCATCATACGCAGGGCAAGTGCCACAAATGATTTTTGTTGCTCACGTCCCTGTTTCACAATGTCTCCGAAAAGCTCTTGGACATGTGGGTAGTTGACTTCAGTGATAGGACGTTGTTTGGCGTACGCCATGAGACTTGTCATCATGACCTCGAATGTGTCAAGCATCTCTCGTTGCTCGGCGCTGTCGTGATGGATTTGCATGGCTTTATTGTAGTTGCCTTCGGAAATGATGGCTATATCGTGGGCTGTGCTTTCGTCTATGTCTGGAAGCGCTTGCATTAAAGCTTGTTGCAGCTCTTCATCTGTAAGGCGAGGGATTTTAACCAGTTGAGTCCTAGATAAAATGGTACTCAAAATCTGGTCGGGACGTTCGGAGATGAGGATAAATAAGGAATTGCTTTCCGGCTCCTCCAAGGTCTTGAGCAATTTGGGTGCCGCCGTATGGTGCAAGCGGTCCACGTTCCACAGAATGTAAGTTTTATAGCCGCCCATGAACGAGCGCATACTATTCTGATTGATTATATTGGAGCAGTCGCGAATGTTGATGGAGGGTTGCTTGTTCTCCCCTTCCAGTTCATAGAGCCATTCTTGCATATCGATGTGATAGTTGTTGCGGATGACAAAGTCCTTGAACTGTTGGGCAAGTTGAGTGGAGTCGGGATCTTTTTTTACGTTTTTGGTAGTGCAGTTCGGGAAATAGAGATGTAGGTCAGGGTGTGATAATTTAGCAAACTGTTGGCAGGATGGGCAGGTGCCGCACGAGTCGGTGTCGGAGGGATGTTCGCAGCATAGATATTGCGCCAGAGCCACCGCCAGGGCAAAAGCATGGCTTCCTGGCTGTGCCAGGAAGAACTGGGCATGACTGATGCGGTGCTCGCGCACCTGGTTCAGCAGCTGCTCTTTCAATTTGTCGGAAACAAGTACGTCTTTGAACTGCATATAGTTTGGTTTTATGGTTTTATTGCTTGATCTTCTTGAGCCACTCTTGGTCGTTCCCGTTTTCGTAGCTTTCAATGCAGTCGAACAACTCGTCCAAGTTAGTGGCAGTCAACAGTAACTCTTTGTGGAATGGACGCAGAAAACCCTCTTCGGCAAAAAGGTGTAGTTGCGCTATGAGTGGGTCGTAAAAGCCATTGTAGTTGTAAAGGATGATAGGCTTGGCGTGCATGCCGAGTTGGCTGTCGGTGAGTACCTCGAACAATTCGTCCATGGTGCCGAAGCCGCCAGGCAGAGCGACAAAGGCATCGGCCTCTTTTTCCAGCAATTGTTTGCGTTCGCTCATGGATTTTACGTAAATCATCTGTGTGATATTGTCCGCCAGCACACGCCCTTTGGCGAAAAAGTCAGGGGCTACGCCAATGGCTTTGCCTCCCTTTTCCATAACGGCCTCTGCGGCGATTTTCATTAGTCCTATGCTGCCACCCCCATAGTATAATGTTAGGCCCATCTCGGCCATACGCAACCCAAACTCGCGTGCTTGTTGTGCATACTCGGGTCTGTTTCCAGTGGCGGAACCGCAGAATAAGGCAATGCTGGTATATTTCATATAATCTGAAGTTTTATTAAAGCGTGATATATTAATGAGATTAGAATATATGCCATGATGATAAGCGGAAAAGCGCCCCATTTGAAAATGGGCAACAGAATGAGACCTGTGGCAATCAAGGCGTATCGAGCTATATTCATGCCATTCCATTTAAAGTCTTTGAACTTGAGAGAAAGCATCCAAATACGTGAAACAAGTAATAGAGAGAAAAGAATGGTGAGTATCCATACTACCCAGAAATTGTTGAGAAAGATGATGTTCTCTGCTGCCAACGGAATGAATCCAAGGAACATGGCGTTTGCCGGGGTGGGAAGTCCAAGAAAAGAGGTGGCTTGGTTTTCATCAATATTGAATCGGGC
Organism: Bacteroidales bacterium; assembly: GCA_024685175.1. Taxonomy (GTDB): domain Bacteria; phylum Bacteroidota; class Bacteroidia; order Bacteroidales; family WCHB1-69; genus F23-D06. The sequence goes on along the minus strand of JAIKWD010000033.1, from coordinate 92,999 downwards.
GAGGCGCACGGCTGACAATGCCGGCACTAGCAACGCAACAAATGGAAGGAACTCATAGAGCGCGTTGAGGTGTAAAGGCGAGATGCCTTCCGTGCAGCGCACCAACCAAGCATAGACAATCATTCCGGGGGCCACACCAAAGGAGACTACGTCAGACAAGGAATCTAACTCTTTGCCAATGGCTGAGCTCACTTTCAGCATACGGGCAGCCAGGCCATCGCAGAAATCGAACACTGCAGAGGCGATGATCCAAAGAGCGGCAGCCTCCAAGTTGCCTTTCATTGCTCCCATGATTGAAAGACATCCGCAAACCAGGTTGAGGCATGTTAATGTGTTTGGTATGTGTTTTTTCACGATGGTGATGTGATAATGTGTATTAATGAGCTATTTCAATACCCAATATTTAGGATTGATGCTTTTGGCATACGTCTCAGCTTCCTCTTCAGTGTCAAAAACACCAATGCAGACACGCAAATTGGAGACCCCGTCCTGCTTTAATAAGGTAGGACTGTATTTGTCGAGTCCCCGCTGGCGGATGTGAAGTTCTGCATTCTGTTCGTTAGGCAGACTGCCTGCGATGGCGTAATAGTGGCCAGACTCGAACTTGATGTAAGAGTATTTGCCGTCGGCGGTGGTCTTTACGACCTCTGGCGTGTAAGGCTGAGGCTCTTCGGCCACGGCCGTGGTGTCCTCAGTCGGCTCTTCGTAGACGACTGTCTCTTCGACGGGCTCCGATTCTTCGGGCGTTACAGCCTCTTGGCGGGCAAACTTGTCCTTGACAGCCTGATAAGCATTGGCCAAATTGTTGCGGAAGAGGTACGCCAGCACGCCGAGGGCAATGAGACACAACAATAACCATAACCACCATAGACGTCTTTTACGCTTGGGTTTGGGTTGGTCGTCGGAGGTTTCGATTGGCTCCGGATGGCGGACTTCGTCCTCGTTCGGGACAAAATCTGTCTCGTCGCTTTGCGGCTTCTCAAGGAATGATGACTCGGGCTCCTCTCTCGTAACAGGTTCGTCGATGAGCTCCTTGTTCTCCACTAACTCTGCCTCCCGCATGCGTTCGCGCATTTCACGGTCCAAACGCTCCTCTTCGGTTTCCTCGGCCGTCACCGGTTCCTCGGCAGGTGCAGGTTCCTCGGCAGGTGCAGGTTCAGAGGTTATTAAGGACTCCTCGACCTTTTCAGGTTCCTCGGTGGGTTCCGGATGGCGTACTTCGTCCTTGTCCGGAACAAGATCTGTCTCGCCGCTTCGCGGCTTCTCAAGGAATGATGTTTCAGGCTCCTCATTCCTAATTCTAACAACTTCCATCCCCTCGAATTCGCGATTGAGCTCGTCAATGCGGTCGCATACAAACTGTATGTTGCCTTTGCTGTCTAGGGTGAAAGTGCCAAAATTGTCAAAACTAATGCTCGAATTGTTGGCTAGAGCATTTTTCAACTCTGCCACCCAACTGGTTAATTCGGCGGCGGCTTCCGTGATACGACATTGTTTTTCTCTGCAAATGAGATCGATGAAGCTGGTCTCTTCGAGTTGGCCTTCACGAGTGTCCAAAATGACGGCATATTGTGGCGGAAGCAAATTATCGCCTTCAAATCGGGCGGATTGGTATTGCTTGCAGAATGTGCCCAAGTCGTCAATGAACACGGAATCGCTATGCTGAAGGGCTTTTATGATGAAACTGATCATGTTATGATGCGTAATAGGATTATTTCATTGAATTATATCTTTCCAAGTCTTCGGGCGTGTCAATGCCAAGGCCGTTGTAGTCGCATACGGCTGTGTAGATGTCGTACCCGTTTTCCAGCCAACGCAGCTGCTCTAACTTTTCGCTCTTCTCAAGAGAGGAGGGCGTCAGTTGGATGAGCGCTTTCAACGTTTTGTTTCGGTATGCGTAGATGCCAAGATGTTGGTAGTAGGTCGGACTGGCTTCCTTCGGCTCGCGCACAAAAGGAATAGGTAATCGGCTGAAATACAATGCTTTGTGGTTGCTGTCAAGGACCGCCTTGACTTTGTTGGGGTTTTGGGCGTCGGCGGTATTGTCGAAGGGTTTCACCAAAGTGGCGATGTTGACATCTGGGTTGTCGAATTGCTTTGTGAGCAGGTTGATCTCCTTGGCGCTGATGCCGGGTTCGTCGCCTTGGATGTTGACGATGACATCGTCGTCGTGCAACTGCAGCAGAAGGGCGGCTTCTCCGCAACGGTCCGTGCCGGACGGGTGCGTGGGCTTCGTCATCACGACCTTTCCGCCGAACTGTTGCACGCAGGTGGCGATCCGCTCGTCGTCGGTGGCCACTGCCACATCGTCGAGGGCCGACTGGCTCACGTGCTCATACACCACCTGTATCATCTGTTTGCCGTGAATCAATGCCAAAGGCTTGCCCGGGAAACGGGTGGAGGCGTATCTGGCTGGTATGATGCCGATGAACTTCATTATTTGAACAAGCCGAACAACTCGGCGTCAATCTTGTTGATGATTTCTCCGAAATCCTCAGGCTTCTCGGCAAACTTGATGGTGTTAACGTCTACGATGAGCAATTTGCCCTCTTTGTAGTTAGAGATCCATTTCTCGTATTTCTCGTTGAGGTTTTCGAGATAAGAGAGACGAATGGAGTCTTCGTAGGCACGGCCGCGTTTGTGGATCTGAGTTACTAGGGTCGCAACGTCGGCTTTTAAATAAATAAGCAAATCGGGAGCTTGAAGGAATTGCGTCATTAGCTCAAAAAGCTGTGTGTAGTTCTCAAAGTCGCGAGTGGCCATCAAATCCATCTCGTGCAGGTTCGGGGCGAAGATGTAGGCATCTTCGTAGATGGTGCGGTCTTGGATGACGTCTTTCTTGCGCTTGCGGATGTCTAGCACCTGACGGAATCGGCTGTTGAGGAAATATATCTGGATGTTGAACGACCAGCGCTGCATATCTTGGTAGAAACTTGCAAGATAGGGATTGTTGTCCACGCTCTCGTAAAGGGCTTCCCAGCCATAGTGCTTGGCAAGCATCCCCGTTAGGGTTGTTTTTCCGGATCCAATGTTACCGGCAACGGCAATATGCATATTCTTAAGTATTTAGGTTAATGAATGATAATTTATTCGACTTTTTTGACGTTGAGGGAGTGGAGCACGAGGTAGGTGCAGAGTCCGAGGAACATCACGATGGCGAGTATGTTGAAGACGGGCGAACCGATGTAGTTGGCCATAAAGGTGGGCTCCACGCCACAGTATTTAAGAATGGCGCTGATCACACCCATGATGGCACCGCCGGCCAGCAAACCGGAAGCGAGTAGGGTGCCCTTTTCACCACGGAGTTTGTTGAGCTCTTCATCCTTGCTGCGTGATTTGATAAACCAGGCGAGTAAACCACCGACCAACAACGGCAGGTTAAGCTGTAACGGGATGAACATACCCAAGGAAAATGCAAGGGCAGGTACACCAATGACATCAAGCAAGATGGCTAATACGGCACCGACGATGTAGAGAATCCACGGGGTAGAACCGTTGAACATCAAGGGTTGGATGATGGCGGCCATGGCGTTGGCTTGCGGGGCCACCAAGGCATCTTCGCCTGTGTAACCGTAAGTCTTGGACAACAGCATGATGACAGCGCCTACGGTGAGGGCGGATACCAGCGTCCCTACGAACTTGAAGGCCTCTTGCTTGAACGGCGATGTGCCGATCCAGTAACCTATTTTCAAGTCGGTGATGAAGCCGCCGGCCATGGCCAATGCAGAACAGACAATGCCGCCGACCACCAAGGCCGTAAGAATGCCTGCGCCTCCCTTGAGACCAACAGCGGCCAAGACGATGGAGGACAATATCAAGGTCATCATAGTCATACCCGATACAGGGTTGGTTCCCACTGTGGCAATGGCCGTAGCCGCCACCGTGGTGAAGAGGAATGCGAATACGAAGACGACAACCAAGCCCACCAGAACCTGCTTGAGGTTCATCTGCATTCCGCCGAAGAGGAAGAACAGGAACATCATCACGAGCACTGCGAGGAAGCCGAAAAGGATGATCTTCATGGAGATATCACGTTGCGTGCGCAACACAGCATTCTCCTCCCCATTCTGCTTGCCGGCCTTGAAGGCCACGCCGAGGGATTTCTTGATGACGCCGGCCGACTTGATGACACCGATTAGACCAGCCATGGCGATACCACCGATGCCGATGTAACGGGCATAGTTGGAAAAGATGAAATCAGGGTCAAGCGTGCTCATTGAGGTCAATACACCATCTACATCCATGGCACCATATTGGCCCAGGAGAGGTACGATGACCCACCAAGAAAGGGCTGAACCGGCACAAATGACGGCAGCATATTTAAGGCCGATAAGATAACCCGTGCCCAACAAGATGGACTCGGCACTCATCTTGAACACAAACTTATGATTCATGGCTAACTGCTCACCCCAACCGCACATGCGTGTGGAGATGGTGTCGGCCCAGAAGTGGAAAGTCGTCATTAGGAAGTCGTACAGACCGCCGATGAGGCCGCTGACGAGCAGAAGCTTGGCCTGGTTGCCGCCCTTGGCGCCCGAAACGATGATCTCCGTGGTGGCGGTGGCTTCAGGGAAGGGATACTTTCCATGCATGTCCGACACAAAATACTTGCGGAACGGGATTAGGAATAGGATGCCTAAGAAACCGCCCAATAAGGAAGATAAGAATATCTGGAAGAAGTTGACTTGTATCTCTGCGCCGATGGCTGGGTTAGTCTCCTTGATGATATATATGGCTGGCAACGTGAAGATGGCACCCGCCACAATCACACCAGAGCTGGCGCCGATGGATTGGATGAGCACATTCTCGGATAGCGGACTCTTGCGCTTGGCCAAGGTGGATACACCCACGGCGATGATGGCAATTGGGATGGCCGCCTCGAAAACCTGTCCGAACCGCAGACCTGAATATGCTGTGGCCGCCGAAAAGATGATGGCCATGATAATACCCCATGTGATTGTCCAAGCATTGAGCTCAGGATATTTCTTTTGACCCAGTAGGATGGGCTTGTATTCTTCACCCTCTTTCAGTTCGCGATACGCGTTTTCGGGCAATTTGATTTCCTCAGGCTGCTCAATGGCCTCTTTATCTTTTTCTTCCATACTGATATTTAATTCGTTAAGAAAAGTGTATTATAAGCCGCCAAAGATACAAAAAACTGATGAACCAATAATCCAATGAACCAATGAACCAAAATATTTTTTATTGTTTGTCGCTAACTTTTGGCAGTCGACTACTAACGACCGACAGTTGCCACTATTTTCGTATCTTTGCACCCGTTTTAATTACTTTCGATATGAAAAAACTCTACTATTTGCTTGCTATCACTTTCGTATGTCTGGGCGCATCAGCCCAAGACGATGCCACCATCTCCATCAACGATGTGACCTACTGGGTGGGCCAGGGCCCCAACAGGGCCGTGCTTGCCGTCAACTGGGCGCAGCCCAACACTTGTTATGCCTGGGGCGTGCGCTTCGACGGCGACAGCGCCTTGGTGGCCGACCTGATGCGTACCGTCGAGATCTACGACGACCGCTTCTCTTTCTCCGGCTCCGGCGGTGTGGTGGACGCGATCGACTTCCACGACGGCGACATCAACCTTACCCTTATCGGCCAATGGTGGATGTACAACATCAACGGTCACAGTGCGCAATGGGGCTACAACTCGCAATATGTGCACAATGGCGACGTTATCAAGTTCGGTGACGAGAGTTGCGGCATAGCGGATGAAGACTACAACTATACGTGGACCACTCCGGTGGCTCCGGTGGCACTGCCTGTGTCCACCCAACAATTTGATGGCGAGGTGGGTTCGGCAGGCTGCGAGGCCATCTACTTTGACGACCCTGCCATCCTCGGGTGGGCTACCACTTGTGTCATCAACAGAGGTTACCAAAACATAGCCAGCCCCGGTGATACGGCCTATTACGGCAATGCCAGCGATGCCATCGGCCCGAGCAGCACTTCGACGACCAATGGAGTGGTGAGTCTAGGCGATGCTGGTACCGCCGTGCTTACGTTCGACGTACCCATTATGAACGGCCAGGGTTACGACTTCGCCGTCTTCGAGAACGCCTTGAACCATACCTTCCTCGAACTGGCTTTCGTGGAGGTGAGTTCCGACGGCGTGCACTACTATCGTTTCCCGTCCGTGTCGAACACCCAGATAGACCAACAAATCGGCAATGGCGGTGCCTTGGACCCTCGCGGAGTGCATAATCTCGCCGGCAAGTACATCGTGGGCTATGGCACGCCTTTCGACTTGGAAGAATTGGCCGGCTATAGCAACCTCGACATCGACAACATCACCCATATCCGTATCGTGGACGTGGTGGGCTCCCTCGATCCGCAGTACGGCACCGCCGACAAGAACGGCCGCATCATCAACGACCCGTACCCGACGCCCTATTGGACTGGCGGCTTCGACCTGTCGGGCGTGTGCGTGATGAACGGCTGGTCCCCCTCTGCCGTGGATGACTATGCCACCAACCCGATTTCCGTCTATCCCAATCCTTGCACCAACACTCTGTATGTGGGTGCGACAACGCCGGGTACGGACATTGCACTCTACAACGCTTTCGGACAGATGGTGTGGGGCGGCATTGCCGACAACGATCCAATGCAACTCGATATGCGTGCCTATCCCGCCGGCGTCTATATGGTGAAGGTCGGCACCGTTTGCCATAAAATCATCAAACAATAGTTTTATGAACGAAAAAGAACAGAAATACGACCTTCTGTGTCGGCAGGTGCAAGCCCTGGCGGAGGGCGAGACCGATGAAATCGCCTTGATGGCCAACATCTGCGCCGCCATCCAGGACACGTTCCACTTCTGGTGGACGGGCTTCTATCGGGTGATTGGCGAAGAATTGGTCCTCGGCCCGTTCCAAGGCCCGTTGGCCTGCACGCGCATCCGGTACGGCAAAGGCGTGTGCGGCACGGCGTGGCAGGAGCAACGGACTCTTGTAGTGCCCGACGTGCACCAGTTCAAGGGCCACATCGCCTGCAGCAGCGCCTCGCAAAGCGAGATTGTAGTCCCTATTGTTCGGGATGGCCATGTACACGCCGTGCTCGACATCGACAGCGAGTTGCTCGGCCATTTCGATGAGACCGATCGCGTCTGGCTGGAGAAAATCGTGGAGGTTTTTTAGGCTCGCGGATTACGCAGATTCACGCAGATTATATTTATGCTATTCCGTCACTCCAGGAATGGTTACGGCTTCCGTTTCAGGTACGTCGGAGGGCTCGATTTCATCCTTCAGCTGCTCGTAGAACTTGACTAACGAGACCAGCACATAAGGAATCAGCCATAGGAGTCCGATGCCCAGCGTGAAGATACTGAGTATGATCCAGCCGATGAAACTCAAGCATAGCAGGAACAGTTGCATCTTGTGGCCATACATCATTGCCTCGCTGTGCATTAGGCATTCATACGCACTCATCTCAGGATGGTCCTTGGACACAAAGACCGCCATCGAATATGCCAATGCCTTGATGATGCCCGGGATGATGAGTAATAACGTGAAGACCATAACTAAGAGAAGACCCAACAGCTCCACCGCCAGGGCTCTGCCATAGGTTTTGAACCCATCGAATATTCTTTCCACGGTGTCTTCTTTGTCTTCCCGTACGAAATGAAGGAAGGACAACTCGAAACCGTAAGACAATGGGATTTGCACGAATATGCTCAAGGCCAGAGAAATGAGGGACAGTATAATCACCAATGTCGGCGGAAAGGACCCCAATATGGCGGAACTATTCTGGAAAGGGCTTGGATTGAGTGTTGTGATGGAAAAACTGCACGCGGAACTGATGATGGTGTAAACTAGCGTGGCGAGCACGGGCATCGTCCAAAAACCTTTGAGTTCCCGAAGGGCGGATGCCCTGATTTCTTTGTTCTCGATCATAATGTTGGTTTTTTAATTTGGTTATTTGAAAATAATCGAGGCAAAAATAATAAGAAAAACGATATTCACTTGTACTTGATTTCCTTTTTTACAATATTTGTAAGGATAGGTGTCTTGATACAGTTGGGGAAAATGGAGGAGGCGAAGTAGCTGAGCGGATTAACGATGATATGACGTTTGCCTCTAAGTGTCTGGCGGACGCATTTTCGGGCGATGGTGTCGATCGGCTTAAGGGTCAGTTGCCCGAGGAACCCTTGTTTGCGGATGCGGGTGCACACCTCGGGGTTGGTGGCCATTGCGCCGGGCGAGGCCACGCTCACGGTTACGGGCGTGTGTTTCAACTCTTCGCGCAGGGCCAGCGAGAAGGCGAACACGAAGCTCTTGCTGGCGGGGTAGACGGTCTTGTAGCCAATGGGTGAGAGGGCCGCCATACTGCCGATGTTCAGGATGTGGCTCCTCTTTTGGCGAAGCAGGTTGGGCAGCAGTTGGTGGGTGAAGAGTACTGTGCCTCGCACGTTGAGGTCGACGATATGCGCCAGATATCTGTCCGAGGCGTTGACGAAGTCTTTGGTGCCGCCCACGCCGGCGTTGTTGACGAGAAGGTAGACCTGGTATTGGGCGTTGATGGTGTCGGCCACGGTCTTGAGGTTCCCCACGTCGGTGAGGTCGAGTTTGAAGCAGATGCTGGGTGTGCCGTAGTACGTGCGGATCTCCTCGCACACCTCCTTGACGTGCTCGTTGGTGCCCGTGAGGATGGTGGGGATACCGCGCGCGGCCAGTTCGAGGGCGATGGCCTTGCCCAGCCCACGGCTCGCGCCTGTTACGAGGGCGTAGCGCAGGAACTTGTCTTGGCTGATTTGTTTATTCATGGGTCAATGATTTCTTGTAGCAACGCTTCCGAGCGATGATTTCGCCACCGTATTTGGGCCAGATGCGCGCCGCCGTGTTGTTTTCCAATTGCTGGGACGTGTAGGCGTACTCGAAGCCGTGCTTGATGAACGCCTCGTGCAACTGCTGGTGATAGATGACGTGAATGCCGCTGTGGTAGTACTGCGGCAACACCCCGGTGAGGTACATGTCCACACTCTTGTTCTTCTTCAAGGCTCGTAAAATGTGGATCCAACCGAACGGGAAGAGACTGCCTTTGGCTTTTTTGTAGGCCTCGCTCAACGAGGGTAGACTGAAGGCAAAACCGACCAAATGGCCCTCCCCGTTTTCCAACATCGAGGACAACTCCACGTTGGCCACCTGGAAGTTGTGGTCCACCGCCCAGTCGATTTCCTCTTCCGTCAGCGGAATGAAGTTGTAGATATGGATGTAACTTTCGTTCAAGACGTGGAAGAACTCCTTGCCCGATTCCTTGAGCTCTTTCTTCTTGCTGAAATGACGAAGGTGTATGTTGTATTTTTTGGAGAGCAGTTCGGAAAGACGTTTGATCTTTTCGGGGACCTTGTTCCCTACGGGCACTTTGTATTGGATGTAGTCCACCTCTTTGACGAACCCCAGTTGTTCCAAAAGGGTAGGGTAGTAGGGATAGTTGTAGTCGGAGCCAATGGAGGGGGTGTTATCAAACCCATCCACCAGCAAGGCCTGTTTTTCCATATTGGAAAAGCGGGAGGGGCCGCTGATTTCGGTCATCCCCTTCTCGCGTCCCCATTGCTCGACGGTGTCGATAAGGGCGCGAGCCACCTCCAGGTCGTCGATTACGTCGAACCATCCGAAGCGCACGCGTTTCTGGCCCTTGAGTTCATTGCATTTGTGGTTCACCACGCCGCCGATGCGGCCTACGATGCGGCCGTCGCGATAGGCGAGCCAATACTTGGCATCGCAAAAGGAAAGGGCGGGGTGTTGGGTCATCGTCTCAATTTCCCCCTTTTCCAATGGGGGAACGAAATAGGGACAATCGGCGTATAGTTCCTTAGGAAAGCGCACAAACGCTTTCAAGTCTTTAGGGGTGGTAACTTCCTTGATCGTCATAGCAGTGTGTTAAGTGGCGCAAATATACATTTTTTTTGTGTAATTTTTACACACTACAATTCCTTGGTAAGAAGTCGTTTTTATTTGCCGTCTTTTTTGAGTACGATAAGAATGGTATAAATAAGGATCTTGATGTCCATCTGGAGGGACATGTTCTCTATATAGAGCATGTCCCATTTTAGACGCTCGAGCATCTCGTCCACATTCTCGGCGTACCCAAAGCGTACTTGGCCCCATGATGTGATGCCAGGACGGATGCCTTGCAGGAGTGGGTAGTAGGGGGCGCGCTCTACGATCTGGTCGATGTAGTACTGCCGCTCGGGACGAGGGCCGACAAGGGACATGTCGCCGATGAGTACATTGAAAAACTGCGGGGTTTCGTCGAGACGATATTGGCGCATGAACTTGCCGAAGGGCGTGATACGGGGGTCGTCTTTGGATGAAAGGGCAGGGCCGGTCAGCTCGGCGTCCGTGCGCATGGAACGGAACTTGATAATGTTGAATGGTTTGCCGTGGTATCCTATACGTTCTTGCTTATAAAATACGGGGCCGGGCGAAGAAAGCTTGACGCCAATAGCCAAAAATAGATAAAGAGGTGAAAGCAGGATGAGCGCGATGGCAGAAAACAGAATGTCCAAACCTCGCTTGACGAAACGCTGCCATGAAGGCAGATACTCTGGGGTGATGGAAATCAACGGCTCGTATAACACAGAGGAAGTCTTGACCTTTCCCATCAGCAAATCCTGCATCTTGGGAGTCATGCTGAGTGTCAACTTACGATTGTCGCGGGCGAGCAGCACGATTTTGTCCAAGTACTTGCGCTGGCCGTTATGGAGAGCAATGATGAGCTCTTCAATATGGTGCTCTCGGATGATGTCCTCCAGTCGTCCAATGTCGCCCAAGCAGGGAAGCTGACCTTCTAAAGAATCGGGCTCCTCGGATTCGACTTTAACATAGCCGATGAGGAAATTACCTGGACTTGGCGTCATGTTTAACAGAGTGGCGTATACTTGTGCAGCCTCCTCGTCGCAACCGACGATGATTGTGTTGAAGCCAATCTTGCCGTTGTGGATTTGTCGACTGACATGAGTGGTGATGCAGACTCGAGGTATGTAGGTTAAGATGAATTGCCAGAAAAACAAGAACAACATGTACCTTACGTAGTCTTTCGGAGCAGTTACGATATCATCGAGGATGAAGAAGAAAAAGAAGAGCAGCACACCTACGAGAGTTACGGCAAAAGTGGTGCCTAACTCAGAAAGACGAGACTTGCGGTAAATTTTGTTGTAATATCCCACAAAGGCGTGGAGGAAGATCCAATAAGCTGGGGCTAAAATCAAACCCCAAAAGAATTTAGGATCATGAGATATATTGCTCAACACATCGGAAAAGCCGAGGGATTCGCCCACGTGCTTTCTGTAAAAATAAAAGCATATCCATGTGATGATGGAAGCTAGGGCATCGAAGAGTATGTATAGTGCAGTGAGTCTTTTTTTGTTCATGAGGTACTATACGCTCGGTTCGTAGATTATTTTGATGTTGTCGATGTAGAAGTGCGTTTCTTTGCCTTTTTCGCCACTGCCTTCCAAATCGAGGATGGCGTTGGTGACGGCGGCTCCCGTATAGTTGTACGAAGTGATGATGGAGGCCAGGTCAAAATATATGGTCTTCCATTCGCCATCGGAAGAATATATGCCGCCGACAGGATGAACCGTGTTGGCATGGGCGCCTGTCGAGATTTTCAATCCTATTTCAATGTTGGCTTCAGTCTTGTATGTCACCTCAAGATAAACAAAATAGTTGCGAGTGGGCAGAGTGACAGGCGTGGATTCAACAATGAAATGTTGCCCGTTACCATCGTTCAGCGTAATAGCTCCCACACTTCGTCCGTCAATTATTGTCGGTTGGAAGCTTAGAGAACTGGAAGAACTGTCGTTGGGCGTAAATGAGGAACTGTTGTTGAATGTCTCAAGGTACGGGAAGTGGGCGATTGGACTATATACATACACCAAGGGGTTCTGGCTGAGGTCGTAGGTCTCGCCGGGACGCAAAGGAAGTCTTTTCTGCAAGACATTGAAGAAGGGATATCCTTGTACTGTATTGGCCATACCCGTCTTGCGGAAACAGGGTAAAATAACTACGTCCGTTGAGTCGGTAGATGAGGTGCCAAGGATGGGTACTTTGCAGGGGAGTTGCCAACAACCCAAGTTGCGGCCGTTCACGTACAGGTTAACGTGCGTGAAATTATGCTGCTGCAAAGAAGCCAGCTGCTCGGCATCGTAATTCAAGGCATGTGTCTCGTTGAAATCGGTCACGTCCACGCAGTTGTTGACGTCTTCCAAGTCGATTTGCAAATATGCTGCCCTAAGGTCGGGCTCTTTACATGAAGAAAACAAGAAAATTATGCATGATAGCACTAAGTATAAGTATTTTCTCATACAGACAATTTTAGACTTTTAAAACGTGCAAAAATAATGAATATTGCATTCTTTTCATTAAATAATTTTAAGGATAAACTAATTGAATTTTTTGTATTTTCGCAACCTCATTTGTTAACAATCATAAGTTAATTATAAATCCACACAACAATGAAAAAATTTTTCTTCTTAAGCTTGGTTTTGTGCGCTGTTATGGGACTCTCCGCACAAACCGTGATCCTTAGCGAGGACTTTTCCGCTATTACGGACAGTACTGGTTACGCATATGCTACAGGCGGTATGGACTCAGTTACTTCCATGCCTGGCTGGACTTATGAAAAAGCATATCCGGCAAATGGCAAAGTCAAATTGGGTACTTCTTCCGTAAAAGGTTGGCTGAAGACTCCCGTCCTCGACCTCTCCGACAATGGTGGCCAGTTCATTCTCAACTTCGATGCTATGCGTTGGAAAAACGACCAGTCCAGTCTCAACGTGTTCGTCAACGATGTGCAATATACGGTGACCAATATGCCGAACAGTGAAAACGGCGTCTTTGAGCACTATAGTCTCGAACTTAACGGCGGCACTTCAACCACCACCATCAAGTTTGAAGCTGTGCAGGCAGGCAACGCTCGTTTCTTCATTGACAATGTTGTCGTCATCTCCCAGGCCGCTGGCCCCGACACCATTGCTCCGTTCGTGACTGCCGTGAATCCTAACGCCAACATATTGGCGGTGACCTTCAACGAACTGTTGGACGCCACCTCCGCTCAGACAGCCGCCAACTATTCGCTTGACAACAATATCAACGTTACCGCCGCCGCCCTCAATGGTAGTGAGGTCACCCTGACCCTGTCTCCTGCCATGACGGAAGGCCTTGACTACACGCTTGTCGTCAACAATGTGGCCGATACCGCCGGCAATGTCATCGTGGCTGACACGTTCGCCTTCACCTATGGCGTGAGCCCTGAATTCCAGGTGGCAAACATCGCTGAGTTGAGAAGCAAACTCTCTTGCGTGGACCTTGTTTACGATACCAGCATGGTGGAATACAAACTTACCGGTGAGGTTACCGTGACCGCCACAGCCGCTTATAACAACCAAAAAATCATCCAAGACGCCACGGGCGCCATCCTCATCTATGACCCGGGCAACGTGATCGGCGCTTTGGACGTCGGCGACAACATCAAGGACCTCTATGGTAAGCTTACCAACTATTACGGACTTCTCGAATTTCAGCCCACTCAACCAGGGACTTTCGTTTCGCCGTTCAACATTATCACCCCCTTGAACATCACGCTTGCCCAGCTGGACGATCCCGACTTTATGATCCAGCATCAATCCGAACTCATCAAGTTGCATAACGTCACGTTTGCCGCAACTGGTACTTTCACTACCCCGCAAGCTTACGAGATTACGCAGAATGGCGTCACCTCTCCTGCCGTCCAAACCTATTTCCGCGACGCCAATGTCGTGGGTGCCGATATCCCGACCGGCGAGGTGAACATCACGGGCTTCAGCTACGCATCTTCTAGAATCGGCAGCCAAGATGCCGCTTGGGGCTTCCGCTACTACCTCGTGCCCCGGAGCATGAACGACTTCACCACCGGCATCGAGAACTATGTCTCCGCCGCCGATGTGACCGTCACCCCGAATCCCGCCGAGGATTATGTCCGCATTAACGTGACCAATGACAAGTTCCAGATGAACCACATCTTCGTCTTCAACGTCAATGGTGAGGTTGTTGCCGCTGAGAATGTGACGAGTAATGCCGTTACCCTCGACGTGAATGACCTGACCTCCGGAATGTACTTCCTCCGTCTCTCCGACGGCAAGGTCAACGTCACCACCAAGTTTATCAAGAAATAATTCATAACCAATGGAATCCAAACGGCCGTGTACAGCGGCCGTTTTTTTTTGACTTTTTTTGAACGGGGGATAATGAAAAAAGTGTATTTTTGCAGCCTCAATTAAGGGTCGTTAGCTCAGTTGGTTTAGAGCGCTGCTTTCACACGGCAGAGGTCATTGGTTCAAATCCAATACGACCCACGGAAAAAAGGAAGAGACCGTGAGGTCTCTTCCTTTTTTTGATAATCGATGAACGATAATCGATAATCGATTTACGATAAACGTTTTAAGAACATCTCTCATCCCCCTTTGCTCTGCTTGTCGTCACCAGGTACACGCCTATAGCGATGAGCACGAAGGCGACGGGCTTGTTCCAGGTGAAGATGTCTTGTCCGAAGGCGATGGCCACGCAGGCGGTGACCAGGGGTTGCAGGTTGCTGTACATACTCACCGTGGTGGGACGGATATACCTCAGACTCACGGGCAGCAGGAAATAGGAGACCACCGTGGCGAAGATGAGCACCGTGAAGAGGTTGAGATAAGCGCTGGTCGGCGCGTGGCCGAGGAGTAGGAGACAACTTTCCGCCGAGAGGAAAGGCAAGCCCGCGGGCACGCAGATGAGACTGCCGTATAGGAATATCCACTTCATCATCGTGATAGGACCGTAACGCTGCGAGATGCCCCGCGTGAGCACGAGATAGCCTGCGTAGAACAAGATGTTGACAAAGCATAGGAACAGTCCCAGGGGCTGCGCATTCGCGTCGATACGCCACGAAAACAGGACGATCATCAAGGCCCCTCCGATGCCGATGAAGACGCCCAGCGACTTGCGGACGGAGATGGGCTCCTTGAGGAATACGGCGGCCATCAACATCACGATCAGGGGGCTGGTGGCGGAGATGAGCGACACATAGCTGGGCGACGTGTAGCGGAATGCTTCCGAAAAGGCGATAAGCGTGCCGGCGAGCATAAAACCGCCGAAGGCGAAGACGCCCATATCGCGCCAGCTTACCCGCGGGCGCGATATGCCCGCGCGATGCCCACGTACAAAAACGATGAGGTCCAATAACCAAAAAGCCGCCGTGCCAAATAGCATTCGCACGGCGGTGAACATTTCAGGGGATATGTATTGCGGGACCACGGCCTTGGTGCAGTTGGGGTTGATGCCGAAGATGACATACACCGCCAAGGCTGCGATGTGCCCGACCCATTTTCTGTTGGGGGAGTTCAAGGGAGCTTAGTTTTTCAGGGCTGCGATTTCCTTGACTGCGTTGATGCAGGTGTCGATTTCGGCCTCGGTGTTGAAGGCGCCGATGCTGAGACGCACGGTGCCGTCCACTTTCAACGTGCCGATACCTTCGTGTACCAGCGGGGCGCACTGCAGACCGGTACGGCAAGCGATGTCGTAGTCAACATCCAACATTGTGCCCACATCCATTGCCTCGAAGCCCTTGACGTTGATGGAGAGCACAGGGTTCTGGTTCTCTACGCTGGTGGCGCAATATACGGTGACACCTTCGATCTCGCGGAGACCGTCGCGGAGTTTCTTCCACAACCTCATCTCCTGGTCGTGGATGTTCTGGATGCCTTTCTCCATAATCCACTTGACGCCTCTGTATAGACCGCTGATGCCGAGCATATTCATCGTGCCGGCTTCCAGACGGTAGGGATACTCGTCGAGGTGTGTACGCACGGCGGAACGCACGCCCGTGCCGCCGAAGCGGGTTTGGCGCACTTCCACGCCGTCGGCCACGTAGGAACCACCAATGCCGGTGGGTCCCATCAGGCACTTGTGGCCCGTGAAGGCGTATGCGTCAACACCATAATCCAACATGTTCATCTCCACGGCTCCGGCGCCTTGGCTGCCGTCCACCACGAAGATGAGACCGTTCTCTTTGCAGACCTTGCCGATCTCCTTGATGGGTTGCACCGTGCCAATCACGTTGGAACACTGCGTGCAGACCACCATTTTGGTGTTGGACTTGATGGCCTTCTTGAAGTCGTCGGGATGCACATAGCCCGCCTCGTCGAAAGGCAGGTAGGTAACCTCGATTATGCCGGCCTGCTCCAAGCAGTACAACGGACGAAGCACGGAGTTGTGCTCCAACATCGTGGTAATGACGTGACTGCCCTTTTGGGCAAGGCCCTGAATCAGGATGTTCAAGGAGTCGGTGGCGTTGTAACTGAAGGTCAGTCGGCGCTCGTCGACCTTGGCACCTCCGTTGAAGAGGCTGGACAGCATACGGCGGGTGTCGGTGAGCAACTCGCCCGTCTCGATGCCTGCATCATAGCCGGCACGACCCGGACTCACGCCGTGAGTGCGGTAGAAGTTGTCCATAAAGTCATAAACCTCGACAGGTTTTGGAAATGATGTCGCTGAATTGTCTAAGTAAATCATATTGGGTTTATTTTAATATTCTAATACCGAACGCTTTATCAATTATCAATAATCTCAAGTCTATTATCTCTCACTCCTGTATCTCTCTCCCAGCACCTTAAGCATATCCTCGGTCATAGAGGCCAAGTCGTACACGGGTTTGAAGCCCCATTCCTCGCGGGCGCAGTGGTCGTCCATCTGGTTGGGCCAGGAGTCGGCGATGGTTTGGCGCAACTCGTCGTATTGGTACTCCATCTGGAAGTCGGGCACGTGCTTCTTGATCTCGTTGTAGATCATCTCCGGCTCGAAGCTCATCGCCGTGATGTTGAAGCTGTTGCGGTGCACGAGTTTGGTCGGGTCTGCTTCCATCAGGTCCATAGCGGCCTTGAGGGCGTCAGGCATATACATCATATCCATAAAGGTGCCCTTGGCGATGGGACATACGAACTTTTCGCCCTTGACGGCTGCGTAGTAGATCTCCACGGCGTAGTCGGTGGTGCCGCCGCCAGGGAGTGTCACGTTGGAGATGAGGCCGGGGAAGCGCACCGAGCGGGTGTCCACGCCGAAACGCTTGAAATAGTAGTCGCTGAGCAACTCGCCCGTGACCTTGGTCACGCCGTAGATCGTCTTGGGGCGTTGGATGGTGTCCTGGGGTGTCATATCGTGCGGGGTGTCCGGGCCGAAGGCGCCGATGGAACTCGGCGTGAACACGGCACAGCCCATCTCGCGGGCCACTTCGAGACAGTTGATGAGGGCGCCTACACCCACGTTCCAACCCAACATAGGATTGGCCTCCGCCTTGGCGGAAAGGATGGCTGCCAAGTTATAGATGGCGTCGATGTTATATTTCTTGACGGCGTCCGCAATGTCTTGCGCTTTGGTGGCGTCGATCTTGCAGGAAGGACCGGCATCGGCCAAGTCGCCCTTCAAGGGATAAATCATGTCAGCGGCGACGACGTTGTCGGTGCCGTATCGTTTACGTAAAGCAGGTGTGAGTTCGGACCCGATTTGTCCACAAGCACCAATAACTAAAATCTTTTTCATTGTGTTTTTAAGTTAAAATGTCCTTGTTAAAAAAGCGTGCAAAGATACGAAAAAAAGTAAACTATGTGCGGCCATGGAAGTTATAAAATGAGTCCATTCTTCTTCTTCCATTCTATCATAAAATCAGGCACTTGCCAAGCTAGATTGTATTCCCGATCAAGAAATACCTGGACGGAATGTCCTGTCACCATGACATCGTCGGTCTCGGCGTTGCGGATTTCGTAGTCGAAGATGATTTTGGCGGCATCTGTGTCGCGAAAAGCACAGCTTACGATGATTTTATCGGTGTACTTGACCACCTTTTTGAAGTTGAATTTTATCTCGACGAGCGGCGCGTAAAAACCATTCTCGTACATGCGAAGATATTCGAGGTGGAATGTCTTGCCAAACAATTCGCGGGCATCCTCGAAATAGAGGGCGTAGTTGCCGTGCCATACGATGCCCATCGAGTCCACCTCGCTGAAGCGGATGTCTACCGTTTTTTCTACTTTTAGGATTTTTTGACTCATAACTATTCGGGATTTTGGGCGGTGGCGTCCAATACAAACACTTTCATATCGCATTGGGCGATAGTTTTGGCTTGGCATTGGATTTCGGCGTGCACGATGATGGCGTCGAACACTTCGGCCTGCAGGGCCACCGTGGTGCGCAGCGTCTCGCCGACCTTGGGCAATTCGATGGGCTCGAAGTTGTTGATAGAGCCGATGACACCGATGCGCACGGGTCTGTTCTGGTTGAGCCACCCGATGCGGCTAGCGCAGGTCTGGGCGATGTTCTCCATAAGTCCGGCTTCGCCAAGATGACCGTCTTCTACCAGGATGTGTCCTTCGGGGATGCGGAAGTCCGTGACGACAATTGTCTCGTTGCATTGCAAGATATTGTCCACCAGTAAGAAAGGCGGGCGTTGCGGGATGAAGGGCAGGGCGGGTGTGGGTTCCATCGTCTTTATTTCAAGCTACATTGCATTATGGTGTGTCCAAGGCCGAGTCCGTCGTGCATAACGTCGATTTTGAGTCCGGCGGCCTCTACGCAGCTGGCCATATCCCCTGAGTAGTACATCTTGCTGTTGCCGTTGGCGATGGCCGTGAAGTACAAGCTGATCTGCGCCAGGCAGTAGGATGCGGTCTCGAAACGCTGTCTGTCCCAGAAGGTCTCCATAATGTACAACTTGCTGTTTTTGTCCATCGACTTGGCGGCGCGGCTGAGGATGCTGGTGACTTCCTCTTCGGAGAAGCAGTCCAGGAATTGGCTCATCCAGATGGCATCGAAGCCCTTCGGGAAGGGTACGGTGCGGTCCAAAAGGTTGCAGCCGTGGCCGTGGATGCGGTCGGCACCTTCCAATCCCTTGGTCTGCTCGCGCATCATCTCCAGTTGTTGGGGCAGGTCCATAATGGTCACATTCACATCGGCGTCGTGCTTCACGCATTGCGTGGCCCAGCGCCCCGTGTTGCCGCCTACGTCCAACAAAGTCTTCGGATGTTCCTTGAAGACAATCTCCAACGCCTCTTGGAACGAGTTGTCGGAGTAGAAATGGTCGAAACCGAACCAACTCTTCTGCACCTGCGGGGGCAGTTGTGAGAGACCTTCGTATACGGTCGGCCAGGAACCGAACACCTTCAGTCCTTCGGGCTTGCCGTTGAGGATCGCCTCCTCCAAATTGAACCACCCCAAGTAGTTAACGTCGTGGTTGAAATCCATATTGACCCGGGCCATCTGGTCGTTGAGCAGGAACCAACCCGCCTTGGCGAGGAAGAACTTGTCGTCGCGCATCAGGATGGTGCCGATGGTGAGGGATGACTCCAGCAGGACCTTAGCTCCGTAGAGGGACAGGCCGGCCTTGTCGGCTACCTCTTCCATTGTGAGGCCTTCCTTGTGGTCGTCCAACATCTGGAAGATGCCGAACTTGACCATCAGGCGGGAAACTTGGAACACGATGGGGCCGAAGACGATTTCCTGGGCGAGGCGTTGGGCCTGTAGGGCTGAGAAACGCTCTTTGGCGTACATTTCCTTTTGGGGGGATTCTAATTTCATTGTATTCGGATTTTTATTGATTTTCTTTTGAAGTTTCCAGATTCCAGAAATCGTACAAGTTGAACCATTGTTCGGGATATTGTTTCAACTTGTCTTCGATGGATTTCGCGTAGTTGACGACCAGACTGGTCATACGATCCTTCTCGCTCTCGCCTGTGCTATGTATAGGCACGATGTCGCAGGCGTAGTGTCGGCCTTTCTCTTTCATCACGAAGGCGGAAAAGACGGGGATGTCCATTAGTGCGGCAAGGCGGAATGGTCCGGCGGGGAAGTCGGCATCGTGGCCTATGAATTTGATAGTCTGCTTTTTAGGGCTGCCGAAGATACGGTCGCACAAGATGGTGACAATCTCACCGGTGTCAAGGGCGTTCTTGATGGCGAAGAGGTGCGACATGTCGTCGGCGACGGGGATGAGTTTGATGTTCTTTTGGCCGAAGACATCGGAGCGGCTTTGTTGGAGCATTCTGCTCTCACCGCCGAAGACGATGGCGTTGATGGGCTTCTTGTCCTGTTTCAGGCAGGCGCCGAGCAACTCGAAGTTGCCGATGTGCGAGCCGGCGATGATGATGCCTTTGTTAGAGGACACGGCCTCCTCGATGACCTCGCCCCCGTGCAGGTCGATGGTGAACTGGTCGCTGCGCCCGGCCCAGATGGCGAACTTGTCGATGACCACTTTGCCGAAGGTATGGGCGTTGCGGGCGGTAGACCGGAAGGCCTTCCACCTGTTGTAACCACGGATGTCGTGGAAATATCGGTAGAGTGCGCGGTTGGGCTTGCGGGCGAACAACAGGCAAAAGGGTATGATGAGCAACAGCCACGGGTAGAATGCCGTCACCCGCACATATTTCAGGGTGGTGAGCAGGAACTTCTGTCCGAACTTGCCGCCGCTGGTCTTACCTCGCCATTGTTTGACCTCGGCCATAACGACTATTTTACTTTCTCTGCGATGTAGTCGTAAAACTGTCCTAGCGTCTTCACGTCTTTCATCTCTTCGGGCTTGATCTTGAAGCCGAAGTTCTTCTCTACGATGACCACGATGTCGACAAAGTCGAGACTGTCGATGTGGAGACCTTCCTTGAGCAGGGCATCTTCTTTCAACAAATCTTCTTCAATTTCGATTTCTTCAACGAGGAAATTGTTGACGATTTTGATTACTTCTTCTCTTTGCATATTGATATTGTTACGATTTATTTTATTTTTTTGATTACCAAGGCACTGTTGGTGCCGCCGAACCCGAAGGAATTGGAGAGGTAGATGTCGATGTTCTTTTCTTGGGTTTTGTTTACGATATTCAGGTTTTTGGAGTATTCGTCGGGGTTTTCGAAGTTGAGGTTGGGGGCGATGAAGGAGTTCTGCATCATCAGGTTGGAGTAGACGATCTCGCTGGCGCCGGCCATCCAGCACTCGTGACCGGTCATCGACTTGGTGGAGCTGATGGGGGTGTGGTAGGGGGTGAAGAGATGGTCGAGGGCCATTGCCTCGAAGGCGTCGCCTTGGAGGGTGGAGGTGGCGTGGGCGTTGATGTAGTCGATGTCTTTGGCCTGTACGCCAGCGTCGGCCAGGGCGCGTTCCATCGCGATGGCGGAGCCGTGGTCGCTGGGTTGGGATATGTTGGCGCCGTTGGAGGAGAAGCCGTAGCCGGCCACCTCTGCGAGGATGGGGGCGCCTCTCTTGACGGCGTGCTCGTACTCTTCGAGGATGACGGTGGCCGCTCCGCCGCCGGGCACTAAGCCGTCGCGGTCGCGGTCGAACGGACGCGACGCCTTGGTTGGGTCGTCCACGCGCACCGAGAAGGCCCCGATGCCGTCGAAACTACCCATCGAGAGATAACTGGTCTCCTGGGCGCCACCGCAGATGACCATATCCTGCAGGCCGTTGCGGATGAACATCAGACCCAGTCCGATGGCGTGCGAGCCGCTGGCACAAGCTGCACTGATAGTCATATTCACGCCCCGCAACTTGAAAATGGTCGAGAGGTTCATCGTGACCGTCGAGTTCATTGACTGGAAAATGGCACCGGACCCCATCATCTGCGTGTCCTTGTACTGCATCGCCGTGGTGTGGGCCTCAATGACCGCCTTGGCGGACGAGTCGTTGCCATAGAATATGCCGACCTCGTTCTTCTCCAGATAGTCTAGGTCGATGCCTGCATTGCGTATGGCTTCGGCAGTGGCCATATAGGCGTATTCGCCCTCCTCGGCCAGACACACGCGCGAGCGACGGTCCAACAGCCCTTTCAGGGCGGGACGCTCCACGATGCCGGTCAGCGGCGAACGATAACCGTATTCCAATCTCATTGGGTCGATACCGATGCCGGACTTGCCTGCATACAAGGACTTGGTGACCTCTTCTAGGTTCTTGCCCAAGCAGGAGTAAATGCCCATACCGGTGATTACAACACGCTTCATTTAATTAGGAATATAGGAATGAGGAATTATTTTAATTTACAATCATCTATAATCATCAATCATCTCTAATCTATCATCTATCAAGTATAAAGGCCTCCGTTTATCGAAATCACTTCGCCGGTGATGTATGAGGCCTGGTCGGAGGCGAGGAAGCCCACGAGGTCGGCCACCTCTTCGGGTAGGCCGAAGCGTCCAGTGGGGATCATCTTCTTGAGTTCGGCTTCGTTGAGTTCCTTGGTCATGTCGGTGGCGATGAAGCCCGGGGCCACGGCATTGACCGTGATCTTGCGGGAAGCCACCTCCTGCGCCAGGGCTTTGGTGGCGCCGATGACGGCGGCCTTGGCGGCGGAGTAGTTGACCTGTCCGGGCAGTCCTTTGATGCCCGAGAGGGAGACCATATTGACGATGCGGCCGTGACGATGGCCCAACATACCCTTCAGCAGACGACGGGTCGTGTAGAAGAATCCGTTGAGGGTGGTGTCCACCACGCCGTCCCAGTCTTCGTTCTGCATAAAGATCATCAGCGTGTCGCGGCGGATGCCGGCGTTGTTTACCAACACGTCGATGTAGTCGTCGGGATGGGCCTCGGTCCACGTGTCCAGCGCCTTCTCGATGGCTTCGGGTTGAGACACGTCGAAGGGAAGAAGCTCTGAAGCACCGCCCTTGTCGGCGATCAGTTGCTGGGTCTCCTGGGCGGCTGCAATGTTGGACTGGTAATTGATGAGCACGGTGTATCCCATCTCCGCCAACTTGACGCAGATGGCGCGGCCTATGCCCCTCGAACCGCCGGTTACTAATGCATATTTCATCTTAGAAAAGATTGATGTTTTTGTCTCTTAAATAATGGATTACATTCTCGATGTCGGCATCCTTCGGGGAATCTTCGATGTAGACAGGCACGATTTGGCGAATCTCGTTGTAGATCTGTTGAGTGAAAGGCGCGAGTTTGTCAGCGATCTTGAGACAGTCGATGGCTTGCGCCAAGGCGATGTAATGGATGGCCATCACCTGATAGCTGTTGTCGATAACACGTTTGCACAGGATGGCGGAGTTGGTGCCCATACTGACCACGTCTTGGTTGTCGTTGTTGTTCGGGATGCTGTGCACATACATCGAGGTGGACAGAGCCTGGTTCTCGGCGGTGGTGGAGCAGGCCGTGAACTGCATTGCCTGGATGCCATAGGTGAGACCGAGCGTGCCGAGGTTCAAGAACGGTGGCAGGATGCCGTTGATGCGGTCGTGACACAGGTAGTTGAGTTGACGCTCCATCAAGACGGAGAGTTTCGCGGTAGCGATCTTGAGCTTGTCCATCTCGAACGACACATAGTCGCCGTGGAAGTTGCCGCCGTGATAGACGGTCTGGGTGTCCATATCCACAACTGGGTTGTCGTCCACGGCGTTGAACTCTTCGATGAGAATCTTCTCGGTGAACTTGTAGGCCTCGTAGATGGGGCCGAGTATCTGCGGCACGCAGCGCAGCGAGTAGTAGGGCTGCACCTTGTGGGTGAAGACTTTCTCCTCGTGGTGATGGAACATCTCCACGTCGCGTTTGCGCATACATTGGGAACCCTTGGCCACTTCAAGCATCTTGCGGGCCACGGCCGACTGCCCCTCGTGGTTTTTGAGGTCGTTGAGCTCCTTGGCCATGAAGTCGTCGTAGGAGGCGGCGATCTCGTTGAGGATCACGGAGGCGACCAGCGCGTAGTCGAGCAGCTTGTAGGCATAGTGCAGGTTGACGATGCCCACGCCGGTCATCATGGCGGTGCCGTTGTTGAGGGCAAGACCCTCGCGAAGGGTGGGCTTGAGCGGCGTGATGCCCAACTCTTCCAGCACCTCGGCGCACTTGCGATGTTGCCCTTGGTAGAATACGTCACCCTCGCCGATCAGGGCCAAGGCCATATGGGCCAGTTGCACCAGGTCGCCGGATGCGCCTACACTGCCATGTTGCGGGATAACTGGGTAAATACCCTTGTTGATGAAGGTTTGCAACAAGTCCAACGCATAAGGGTCGATGCCCGACTTGCCGTTGGCAAAGGTGAAATAACGGGCCAACATCGCCGCCTTGACGTACAACTCGGGAAACGGCTCGCCCGCTCCACATGAGTGACTGCGGATGATGTTGTATTGCAAAGACTTGATGTCCTCGTCGTTGACACGATATTGGGCCATCGGGCCGAATCCGGTGGTGATGCCGTATATGACTTTGTCCTTGGAGAACGCTTTTAGGAAATTAAAGCTGTCCAACATCCGTTTCTTGACATCCGCCGAAACCTCCAAGGGCTTGTTTTCAAATAAAATTCTTTCTATATCAATCAGTTGCATAAAAGCGTGATTTTTGCTACATTTTAACAAAAAAACGTGCAAAGATATAAAAAATATTATACAAAAATGGTGATAAGAGGTCAGATGCAAGTAGTCAGACGCCAGTCATTAGTCGTTAGTCGTTAGTCGTTAGTCATTAGTGATTAGTTCTCATTCCTAATTCCTAGTTAAGAAATGCTATCCGCTTTTTTTATATCTTTGCGGCTCGAAAAAGCGGAAAATCCATCAAAAATGAAAAAGATTTTGCCTTTGTTGGTCGTAATCCCACTGTTGTTCTCTTCCTGCAGAACAATGGATAACTGGCTGTTCAACGCCTCCGACTATCATCTGATTGAAAGGTCGGACGACGAGTCGTGGGAGAACAGCATCTATTGGGATGATTTCGACTACGATATTTGGGACGAAGAACTGGAATACGATTAATCGCTATCTCCTGACGAGACGTTTGGTGCCGTAGGTGCCATTGAGGTATCCGACAGTGTCGGGCCATACGACCGTGTCTATCTTCGAGGCAAGTCCGCACCAGCAACCTAATACGTTTTCACCCTGGATGTTGGAGATGACCGGCGCCGGGTTCAAGAACGGATTGGTGCCCAAAGTGGCCTCCAACCCTCCCGTAATCATAAATTGGTACGAATGGTAGTCCATCTGGCTGTGCTTGACATAAACGGTATCGCCGGGCCGGAAGGTGAGTCGCGACTGCGCTTGGCGCTCCTCTTCCGTGAGGTCGAACATAAACATCGAGGCTACGTTGTAACGCTCCAACTCGTAGTTGAAGGTCAGCCCGTTGAAGGTCTTGTCGTCAAACGCCAAGGGCACGGTGCTGTTCCAGAGGCGGTCTTTGAACTTGGGGCAGGAGACTTTGAGCTTGAAGGCGTAGAAGTTGGCTTCAGAAGGGTCGTCGTGCATCAAAATGCGCATCGTACGCATAGTGTCGGCATTCAAGAACTCGGCCATATGGGAGAACCAGATAGAGTCCAGGTCGAAGGTGCGCGGAATGGTCGTGGTGGCGGTATAGGTCTGGTCGTTGTATTTGATGGTGAGCGTGTAGCTGGTGTTCTCCTTGCCACGGATCTGGTTGCCGCAATAGGCGAAATAGACGGGCGAATCGGCGCAATATTGGAACGTGAGTCGCTCGGATTGGCCGTCTTCTGTGGTGATGGACACTTCCGCATCGCGTATGAAGACCTTGTTCAACAGATAGTCCAAGTCCACGTGCTCATAATACGACACGCTCTTGGAGAGGATGACCATAGCAGGTTGCCCCGTTTCGATGGTGCCCTCCACCACCAGCTTGTTCTCGTACTCGGGCAGGTCCACGTCGATCTCCTCCTGGCAGCCGACCAGAAAACCGGCAGTCAGGATGACCAACATACCCAAGGCCAAATGCCCGATTTTTTCTTGTATCTTGTTGATTGTCAGTTTGGTCATAGATGTCTTCTTTAGAATTTGAACCACCACAAGATGGAAGGAATGATGGGGAATAGACTCATCTGATAGGCGTGTGTCTGGATGGAAAAGTCAGTGATCTCGCTGCCCATATCCGCGTTGGTCTCCATGAAGATGAAGAACGGGTTTTTGCGGTTATAGACGTTGTAAACCGAGAAGTTGAGGCCTGTCTCGAAGCGTCTGGACTTCTTGATGGTCCAGTTCACGGCCAGGTCGAGGCGGTGATAGGGGGGCATACGATAGCCGTTGCGGCTGCTGTATTCAGTAATGTAGGAGCCCATGTAGAAATAGTAGCCTGTGGGTATGGTCATCGTGTTGCCCGTTTGGTAGATCCACACGGCGGAGGCGCTCAACTTATTGCGCAGGATCTCGTAGGTAACGCTGATGGCCAGGTCGTGCCGACGGTCGTACTTGGCCCAGAAGGGCTCGCCGTTGTTCAGGGCGTCGAACTGCCGCCGTGTGTAGCCCAGCGTGTAGCCGATGAAACCTGTGACGCGACCGCGGGTCTTGCGTACGAAGAACTCTGCGCCGGCGGACCACCCCTGCCCGAAGGTGTACAATTGGTCGGGATTGATGGTCATAAATCCGAAATCCAACCCGTCACGGTACTCGGCAAGGTTGTACATCTTCTTGTAATAGAGGTCGATGTAGGTCTCGAACATATTGTCGTAGAAGTTGCGGAACACTCCCAAGGTGGCCTGCAACACCATCTGCGGCTTGATGATGTCGGTGCTCGGCATCCACACATCTGTGGGCAAGGAGATGCTTGACAACGGAATCTGGTGCAGGAACTGATGGTTCATCGTGGCCGACGCCTTGATGGAGGTGGCCGAGTCGATGAGGAAACGCACCGACAACCGCGGCTCCACACGGTTGTATTGGCTGACTAACTCGCCGGGTTTGTAGACGACGGAGTCGAGTATGTTGTCCCGGTCATCCAAGATGTATCGTGTGAAGGCCCCGATATGGCAGAAGTGCGTGTAACGCAGACCATAATTGAGCCGCCAGCGTGGAGAGATGTCCCACTCGTCGTTGGCGTAGATGCTCAATTCGTTGGCGAAATAGTGCTGCACATCCGGCAAGGCGAAGTTGAATCCTTCGCCCGCCTGCACGACGTATTGCCCGGGCAGACAGTGGTGCAAGATGTCGTGCACACCGAAACGGATGTTGTGCTTGGGCGTGGGCAGCCACGTGAGCTCGCTCTTCAAGGCGTAGTCGCGAACCCCCGAGTTGAGCTTGAACTCGAACACGTCCATTGTCATCTGCGTGCCGAAGTCGTAATAGCTAAAAGTGGCGGAGGTGTTTAGGAACATCCGGTCGTTGATGATGTAGTTCCAACGCGCCGAGGCGGCGGCATTGCCCCACAGGAACTGCATCACGGTCTTCTGGGAGTTCGACTTGAACCCGTAGGCATCCGTCCCGTAGTAGGCGCCAAAATAGAGGCGGTGCTTGTCGTTGATGATGACGTTGAACTTGGCGTTCAAATCGTAGAAGTAGAATTTCATCCCCTTCAAAGGTGATTTGGGCTTGAGGAAGGGCTGGATGAGCACGTCCGCGTAGGTGCGGCGCCCCGATATGATGAAGGATGCCCGGTCTTTCTTGATCGGTCCTTGTACGGTAAGATGCGAGAATATGAGTCCCACGCCGCCGTCCACCTCGTAACGTTTCAGGTTGCCGTCCTTTTGGTAGACATTGAGAATGGAGGCCGACCGTCCACCGTAGTAGGCGGGCATTCCCGACTTGATCATCTCGATGTTCTTGACGGCGTCGGCGTTGAAGATGGAGAAGAATCCAAACAGATGGCCGGCGTTGTAGACGGTGGCTTCGTCGAGCAGGATGAGATTCTGGTCGGTGCCGCCTCCGCGCACGTAGTAGCCGCTGTTGCCCTCGCCACCGGCTTGCACGCCCGGCAACAGTTGCACCGACTTCACCACGTCGGCCTCGCCCATTAGGGCAGGCATCGACTTGATGGCCTCGATCTTCATCTCCATACGGCCTACCTCCGCCGAAGCGATGTTGCGGTCGCTACGCTCGCCTGTCACCACGACCTCCTCGCCGGCGATGGCCTCCGGCTCCAAGTCGAAGTTGTGGGTGGCACTCTTGTGCATAGCCATCACTTCGTCTATGCTCTTGTACGACATATAGTTGACGGCCACACGATACACGCCTGCCGGCACAGAGATGGAGTAGAAACCCGCCTGGTTGGTGATGCAGCCCTGCTTGTTCTGCACGTTGCCCGTGTCGGTCAGGATGACGTAGGCGCCCATCAAGGTCTCTCCACTCTCGGCCGCCTTGACGGTGCCCGACAGCGTGACCCGCTGCGCATTGACCGTGACGACGGCCAACAGCAGTAGCCCACAACTTATAATCGCTCTGAGGATAGGATTCTTCATAAGGGCGGCAAAAATATTATTTTTTCCATTATCTATACCCAGTCTTATAGAAATGATTATCTTTGTAGCCTTGTTCGTGAATTTTAGATAAAAAATTGATTATTAAAATATTAACGATTAAAACTCTATCATTATGAAACTTTCTTACGAAGATGCTCTGTTTGCCATTCCCCAATCTGAATTGGATGCCCACGCCCAATTGGCCGAGGCCGCCTATCAAGAAACCATAAAGAAAAGCGGTCGTGGCAACGACTTTCTCGGCTGGGTGGACCTGCCTGCCGAGGTCGCCGAGCAAGAGATTGTGGACATAGAGAACTGCGCGGCTCAGTTGGCCGGACAGTCGCAAGTGGTCGTGGTTGTCGGCATTGGTGGCTCCTACCTTGGCGCCCGCGCCGTCATCGAGGCCCTGCAACACTGCTTCCGCCCGATGGTGAATGAAAAGGCCCCCACGGTGCTTTATGCCGGCAACAGTATGAGCGAAGACTACCTTCACGATCTGCTTGATGTCTTGGATGCCAAGGACTATTCGGTCATCGTCATCTCCAAGTCGGGCACGACCACGGAGCCGGCGCTCGCCTTCCGCATCCTCAAACAGCACTGTGAGAAGAAATATGGTGTCGAAGCCGCACGCAAGCGCATTGTGGCCGTCACCGACCGCCAGCGCGGCGCCCTCAAGACCCTCGCCACGCAGGAGGGCTATCCCACCTTCGTGATCCCCGATGACGTGGGCGGTCGTTACTCCGTGCTCACCCCCGTGGGCCTACTGCCCATCGCCGTGGCCGGCTTCTCCATCCGCGACCTGCTCAAGGGCGCTAAGGAGATGCGCGAACAACTGATGCGGAACGACAAATTCGCAAACAACGTCGCAATGCAATATGCCTTGCTTCGCTATATGCTTTACAACAAAGGACTTAAAGTTGAGCTGATGACTTCCTTCGAGCCCAAGTTCTTCTACCTCGTGGAATGGTTCAAGCAACTCTTCGGCGAGAGCGAAGGCAAGGAACAAAAGGGCATATTCCCCGCCGGAGCCATCTTCTCCACCGACCTGCATTCGCTCGGCCAGTATATTCAAGAAGGCACACGCCAACTCTTCGAGACAGTGCTCACCGTGGAGCACGCCCACAAAAACGTGCCTATCCCTGCCGACGAGAAGAACACCGACGGCCTCAACTATCTGCAACACCGCTCCATCGACGAAATCAACCATATCGCCCAAAAGGGTACCTGTATGGCTCACGTAGACGGCGGCGTACCCAATGTAAAGGTCACCATCCCCGAAATTAACGAGTACTACCTCGGCGAGTTGATCTACTTTTTCGAGATGACCTGCGCCGTCAGCGGCTATATGCTCAAGGTCAACCCGTTCGACCAACCCGGCGTCGAGGCCTATAAACGCAATATGTTCAAGTTGTTAGGAAAACCTGGTTATGAGAAATAGATTATAGATTATAGATAGTTCATTTCATTTCATTCCTATTTTCTCATTCCTAATTCCTAATTCCTAATTGAATGCAGGTTTTCATTTTCTCGTTTTTCGTATTCTACGTAGTCTTGTTGTTTGTCATCACGGGCATCACCTCCCGCAAGGCGGACAACAAGACCTATTTCACAGGCAATCGCAAGTCGCCGTGGTTCGTCGTGGCTTACGGTATGATCGGCAGTTCGCTGTCAGGCGTGACCTTTATGTCGGTGCCCGGCGATGTCTATACCACCCAATTCACCTATTTCGGGGTGGTGTTGGGCTACATCCTGGGCTATATTGTCATCGGATGTCTGCTTTTGCCGCTCTATTACAAACTCAACGTGACCTCGGTCTATGAGTACCTCGGCCAGCGCATCGGCAAGGAAGCGCACAAAACGGGCTCCGTGCTCTTCTTCGTGTCGCGCCTGCTTGGCTCGGCGCTTCGTATGTACCTGGTGATCTTCGTGTTGCAAGTCTTTGTCTTCGATGGCTGGAACATCCCGATATGGCTCACCTCCATCGTGATGATCATCATCATCCTGCTCTATACCTTCAAGGGCGGCATCAAGACGGTGGTGTGGACCGATATGCTGCAGACCACCTTCCTGCTGCTGGCCCTTGTCATCACTATCGTGGTGATTATGAAGAGTATGGGCGGCTCGTTCTCCGAGTTGTGGCAGCAGATGGCCACGGCCGGCAAAGGCGGCACAGACTGCCGTACGGTCTTCAACACCGACTGGCATAACAACAGCTATTTCCTTAAACAGATTATAGGAGGGATGTTCATCACGATTGCAATGACGGGCCTCGATCAGGATATGATGCAGAAGAACCTGTCCTGCAAGTCGTTGCGCGACTCCCAACGCAATATGTTCTCCTTTACCGTAATTTTGGTCATCGTCAACATTCTTTTCCTGACGTTGGGGGGTATGTTGCTCGCCTTCGCGCAGAAGAACGGCATTGACCTTGCCAATATGCCCACCGACCGCATCTATCCCGAGATTGCCTTCAACTACTTAGGCAAAGCGGGCGCGTTAGTTTTCGTGTTCGGCCTCATCTCCGCGGGTTTCTCATCTGCCGACGGCACCTTCACGGCCTTGACCACCACGGTGTGCTACGACATCTTGCGTATTGAGAATCGTTACCCCGACGCCAGGAAGCAGATGCGCGTGCGCCGTATCGTACACGTGCTCATCTCTATGCTTTTCTTGGTGGTCATCATCATTGCTTCGGCGCACCACAACGACGCTTTGATTCGCATCATCTTTATGGTTGCCTCTTATACGTATGGCCCGCTGTTGGGTATGTTCATCTTTGGAATGTTCACCAAACGCGAGATCCCGCAGGGCCGTCGTTGGCTTATCCCCGTGATCGCCGTTTTGATTCCATCGCTATGCTATGTGCTCTCCTCCCATTCCGTGGAATGGCTATGGGGCTATAGGTTTGGCTATGAGTTGCTGATTGTCAATGGATTGCTTGTGTTCGCCAGCTTGATGGCGGTGAGTCGGAAGCAGTTGGCTGTTAGCCGTTAGCAGATTGCTTTTTTTTGAAAACACAAATTAATAATAAATATGGCTTATCATTTTAAGAATCTTGTATTTGAAGGTGGCGGTGTCAAAGGCATCGCCTATGTGGGTGCCTTGGAGGTGCTCAACCGGGAAGGTATTCTAAAGGACATAGAGCGTGTGGCGGGCACTTCGGCCGGCGCGATGATCGCCGTCTTGGTCGGCCTCGGCTTTTCCGCCGAGGAGTTGAAAGAAGTTCTCTGGAAGATCAACTTCAAGAACTTTATGGACGACTCCTGGGGCGTAGTGCGCGACACCAAGCGTCTACTCAAGGAGTACGGTTGGTATAAAGGCGACTATTTCCGCAGTCTGATGGCGGGCTACATCAAAGAGAAGACCGGCAATGGCGAAGCCACGTTCCAGGAAATCGAGAAGATGCGTGAATCGGGCAAGCCCTTCCGCGATATTTCACTGATTGGTAGCGACTTGTCTACGGGCCTTTCCAAGGTCTTCAATGCCCGGACCACACCAACTGTAAAAGTGGCCGACGCCGCCCGCATATCGATGTCTATCCCGCTGTTCTTCGGCGCTATAAAGGGAGTGAACGGCGATGACCATATCTATGTGGACGGGGGCTTGTTGGACAACTATTACGTCAAGGTCTTCGATCGCCTCAATTATGTGGCAGAGGCCAACAACGCGCGGCGCACCGACTATTACGACAAGATCAATGAGAAGATGGTGAGCAAACGGAGTATTACCCAAAATGTGTACGTGTACAACAAGGAGACGCTTGGCTTCCGCCTCGACGGCAAGGAAGAGATCGATATGTACCTCAACCCCAATGTGGATGTCAAGCCCAAAGAAATCAAGAGTCTTTTTACCTACACAAAAGCGTTGGTCAGCACGCTCATCGACTTCCAAAACAATGCGCATCTGCACAGTGACGACTGGCAGCGGACCGTCTATATCGATACGCTGGGAGTCAAATCCATCGATTTCGGGCTTTCCGATGCGAAGAAAACCGAACTTGTGGAGTCAGGCAAGTGCCACACCGAGGCCTATCTGGAGTGGTACAACAACGATGAGGAGAAGGCGAACAAATAAGTGTTATTGCCGTGTCCAAACCCCTTCCACGTTAGAGTCTTGGAAGCGGATGAGTCCGTGACCTTTCACAATAGTGGCGTTGATTTTTTCGTTTTGGATCTCAACGGTGTCGCCGAAGTGTTGGATGTTGCCGTTGTAGTAGGTGGTGCCTGATTCTTGATGGTTCGTAAGGTCCGATACTATGTTGAAGGAGATGCCTACATTTTGCCCGAAATCTCCGCCGGCCATGCCGCCAAAACTCAAAAACAACCCTTTCTTGAGGCCATTGGGGTTGACGGATTCCGGCACGAGGATGAGTCCTACGCCATAAGTGGGAAATATGCCTGTGGGATAACAAGGATTGAACGTGCTGGTGTAATAGGCCGTGTCGTATTGAAGCAAATTGACTACTTCCGCCTGGAACGACATCGTCTCGCCAGTCTCGTTGACGAACGTTATCTGTTGGCCGACTTCGTAGGGCAAGTATTCGTTCAATACCTTAGGCAAATGCCAACCATAGGTTTCTTGTTCCTGACAAGGATCAGGGTCCTTACAGCCCGTTAAGGCAAAAATAGAGAAAATAACAAGGGCGATAATGGACTTTCTCATAATATGTGATTTTTAATTAGTGGTTTGTAAAAATAATGTTTTGTGTAGTGAGGAATACTATGATATCAGTT
Organism: Bacteroidales bacterium; assembly: GCA_024685175.1. GTDB lineage: Bacteria > Bacteroidota > Bacteroidia > Bacteroidales > WCHB1-69 > F23-D06. The sequence continues at coordinate 60,093 of JAIKWD010000033.1, read as the reverse complement.
TTCGTTCTTTGGTGAAACTCAACATTGCCATCAGGATGGCCGCGATGCTCACAGCCAGCAGACGGTATGTGAACCAGAAATGCAGGTAGCTATGGCTGAAAACGATAAAGTACCAGACGAAGGGGATCAGCGCGATGCAGAGGAACAACACGGCTTGCATGCCGCCTCTGTAACGGAAGCGCCAGATGGTGAAAAGGGCTACGATAATCAGGGCGATGAGTACCATATTCCACGATAACATATTGAGATTGGCGGCAATGGCATCCCAATGTGTGAGGTCTTGGGAGGCCACTACTGTAGTAGCTTCTTTAAGCGCATCCTTTATTACATTTGTGCCTATTATCAAAGTGCCAAGGATCCATTTAGTAACGAAGGAAAGGGCAAATCCCAATCCCCATAATAGGCTCCAGCGTATCAACTGCCATAATGTTTGTTTTAGAGTCACATCGCGTGGATCTTGCAAGGAAAGCCATACCACTAGAGGCCAGCCGAGCGAGAGTAGAGGTGTGGTAAGCAGGTCGAAATAGCATGTGACAGCCCCGATAATGAACATAAGTATGCCTAAATCTTGCGATTTGTCGTTAAAACGTATGATCAAAATAGAGGCGATCAACGTGATGGCCCATACAGGGAAGAACTGTAGGGAAAACTGTGTGACGAACCCATTGACAAGTACCCAGCTGAGCATTAAGGCGATGGTTTTCCATAATCCTGCACGTGGATAGTAAAGACATATAAATATAACAAACAGGAGGACACTGGTGGCGAACAAAAGCCATTGTAGATTAGAATAGCTTAGGAAGGTGAGCAGAAATCTGCCAAGGAAAGTAGTGCCATGCCAATAGCGAGCGTATGAAAAAGTGTAGAGGCTCAAATCTTTTTGAGTAATCAAAAGCAAAGTTCCTGTTTCGCTCAAGTCAGTAACAGAAGACCCTTGCATGTTGTTGCTCATCGCGGAACGAATAGGTGTGCTTCGGTCTATACCATATATCAGATTGAGAATCAAGGCGTCGGTGTAATTGTCTTGACGACAGGGCGTATCATCGATAATGGCATTGGGATAATCACCCGCTTTCTGCATGGAGATTGCTGCTTTGTCAATATGTTTCTTGATGCCAGTATCTGGGAGCCAGCTCGACAACACGGCAAAGGTGAAGAAGATAGCAATCAGCAGGAAAAATACCCAGACGAACTTAATTGTTTTTTTCATCTTGCTCAAATTGGATAACTCTCAGTTCATAGTTTTTACGGTCTTTCTTGATGATGACATCCAGACAGAGCCCGAGGAAGAAGGTCATCAGACCCGCAATGGCGATGAATCCTGCGGTGAACAGGGTGGGGAAGCGGGGTACAAGGCCGGTTTTCACGTATTCCACGAAGACAGGAATCATCAACAGAATGGCGATGACAATCAGAACCAAGGCCAGCGTTCCGAAGAAGATCATCGGGCGGTACTCCTTGAAAAGGGAAAAGATGGTGTTAATGATTTTCCACCCGTCTTTGTAGGTGTTTAGCTTTGACTCGCCCACTTGCCGGTCGGCATAGTGCGATGGTATCTCCTTGATGGCGAATCGTTTGTCGAGGGCGTGGATGGTCATCTCCGTCTCAATCTCGAAATTGGGGCTCATTACGGGGAACAGTTTGACGAATCGTTTGCTGAAGCCACGGTAACCGGTCATGATGTCTTGTACGTTGGAATGCCACAGCCAGTTGATGAGTCCGCGCACTATCTTGTTGCCCATATTGTGGAAAGGGCGTTTGTTCTCTTGGAAATAGGTCGTGGAGAGGCGGTCGCCGATGGCCATATCCACATCCTCTTCCAATACGGCTTTGACCAAGGCGGGAGCATCGGCAGGGTTGTAGGTTCCGTCGCCGTCTACCATAAGATAGCAGTCGGCTTGGATTTCGCGGAACATTCGACGCACTACGTTGCCTTTGCCCTGTTGGCGTTCCTTACGCACGATGGCACCGGCCGCCGAAGCAAGTTCGGCGGTACGATCGGTGGAGTTGTTGTCGTACACGTATATGTCAGCCTCAGGCAATACGGCCTTGAAATCCATCACCACTTGGGCTATGGCGTACTCCTCGTTGTAACAAGGAATGAGTACGGCTACTACAGGTTTTTTGTCTGTCATATTTGTTAATAAAAACTTTTACCCCCTTGGGGGTGCAAAAATAGTGATTTTTTATTAAGAAGTGGGGTAGACTATAAAACAACGATTGAACCTTTAAGCTGATGTTGCTCTCCCATGGAATCAAGATATTCAATAAAGTAAGAATACGTGTTGTTGTGATAGATTTCACCATGATAGTCACCATACCACTTGAAATGTTTGTCGGAGGACGAGAAAACGATCTGTCCCCAGCGGTTGTATATGGCGATTCTGAAACTTTTGCCGTTTATTTGATCGACATATGGCTTTGGCAGGCTGAAATAATCGTTGAGGCCATCGCCATTGGGCGAGAAGGCATTGGGCATGGTGAGTATTTCCTCGCAGGGCGTGATGATAAGGTGTAACGTATCATTCTGTTCGCAACCGTATTCGTTAAAGTGGGTGTATGTGTATATGCCTGAATTGTAATAAGTATGGCCGTTCCAATAATACGAATCACATTCGGTGACGGTCAGTAGCTCATTTGTGCTAGGCGAGACGGTCAGATGCAGCGTGTCTACCTGGCTGCATCCGTTGGCGTCGGTGTAGGGATGGTAGTACGTTCCGCTTTCGGTGTAGGTGTTGCCGAACCACTCGTAGCTGTCACACGTTGTGGTCTCCTCATAGGAAGGTGTCTTTGGGAATACGGTCAGGTGCAGGGTCACGACGCTATCGCATCCGTTGGCGGCGGTGGTCGTGAAGGTCGGGGCAGCGTCGGGCGTTGCAGTGTACTCGTTCCCGTGCCAGATGAAGGAGCCGCAGACGGTGGCGAAGGTGTCGACGGCGAACGGCTTGTTTACGGTCAGGTGCAGGGTCACGACGCTATCGCATCCGTTGGCGGCAGTCGTCGTGAAGGTGGGGTCAACCGTGGGTGTCTCGGTGTATTCGGTCCCGTGCCAGGTGAAGGAGCCGCAGGCGGTGGCGAAGGTGTCGACGGCGAACGGCCGGTTGACGGTCAGGTGCAGGGTCACGACGGAGTCGCAGCCGTTGATCGCGCCGTTGGGGATGATGTGTGTGGCCGAAGTGTTGCTCTGGTAATAGGTGATGCCGTCGACCCAGGTGAACGAGTCGCATGCGGTCTGCTCGTCCACGCCTTGCGCGGGGATGCAGTCGCCGACCGTCACGACCACCTGTGCGCTGTTCCGGCAATCGTTCTCGTCGGTGCCCGTGACCGAGTAGAGGGTGCTAACGGTGGGCGATACGGTGACGGTAGGGCTGGTCTCGTTGTCGGACCAGACATACGATGCGGCCCCGCCGGCCGTGAGGGTGGTGCTCTCGAACTGGTGGATATAGAGGTTGCCGGAAATCGTGACGTTCGGCAACGGGTTGACGGTCAGGCGCAGCGTGTCTGCCTGGCTGCATCCGTTGGCGTCGGTGTAGGGATGGTAGTACGTTCCGCTTTCGGTGTAGGTGTTGCCGAACCACTCGTAGCTGCCACACGTTGTGGTCTCCTCATAGGAAGGTGTCTTTGGGAATACGGTCAGGTGCAGGGTCACGACGGAGTCACACTCGTTGGCGGCAGTCGTCGTGAAGGTGGGGTCAACCGTGGGTGTCTCGGTGTACTCGTTCCCGTGCCAGATGAAAGATCCGCAGACGGTGGCGAAGGTGTCAACGGCGAACGGCCGGTTGACGGTCAGGTGCAGGGTCACGACGCTATCACAACCGTTGGCGGCAGTCGTCGTGAAGGTGGGGTCAACCGCAGGTGTCTCGGTGTATTCGGTCCCGTGCCAGATGAACGAGCCGCAGGCGGTGGCGAAGGTGTCGACGGCGGACGGCCGGTTGACGGTCAGGTGCAAGGTCACGACGGAATCGCATCCGTTGGCGGCAGTAGTGGTGAAGGTGGGTGCGACGTCGGGTGTCTCTGTGTACTCGTTCCCGTGCCAGGTGAAGGAGCCGCAGGCGGTGGCGAAGGTGTCGACGGCGAACGGCCGGTTGACGGTCAGGTGCAGGGCCACGACGCTATCGCATCCGTTGGCGGCAGTAGTGGTGAAGGTGGGTGCAACGTCGGGTGTCGCAGTGTACTCAGTTCCGAGCCATGTGAACGAACCGCAGGCGGTGGCGAAGGTGTCAACGGCGAACGGCCGGTTGACGGTCAGGTGCAATGTGTCTACCTGGTTGCATCCGTTGGCGTCGGTGTAGGGGTGGTAGTACGTTCCGCTCTCGGTGTAGGTGTCTCCGAGCCACTCGTACCAATTGCAGGCCGTAGCCGTGTCGCTGATTCCCCTCGGCACGATAATCTCCACACTGTCTTCGCTTGAGCAACCGTTTTGGTCCGTGACTGAGGCGTGATACCAACCACTCGACTCCGGTGTGACGACGACACTGTTTACTTGCGACAAGGTGTCCGCACCTCTCCTCCAGACATACGCACATTCCGAACTGCCGACAATGGCCACTGAATCGATGAAGACTCTTCTTTTGTTTTCAGCAGCGATTGTGATGATTGATGATGTAGTCGCTGCTGCAAAATTATGCGTGTGTTCGACGAAATTAGTTTCTGAATCTGGCATCCTCGACCAGAGTAGGGTGTTGTCCACGGTGACTGAAAATTCACCTTCACCAGCATTCCATTTTTTTGCCCATATTTTGATGGTGAAATCGGTAGAGAGATCTAATGGTTCTGTCGTAAGATACCCTATTGAGTCTCTTGATGCTAGTTTAACTGCCCCTCCGGCTTGATAAGCGGCATTGCCATTTGCAAATAGTTGAGAAGTTTGATAAAAAATAGGGGGAACAGGGATTCTTGAATCACTCGTGCTTGTGCTATTGCCTGTTGTAAGGGCAGCAAACCCTTCCGTATAGGCAAATTCTCCTGCCATACAATCACTTGTGGCATTCAGGGTGATGCTCTCCCCGGAACAAACGGTGTCTTTTTCGGGAGAAACACTCAAGGTAGGTATCGGCAAAATGGTCAAGTGCAAGTGGACGATACTGTCGCAACCGTCAGTAGACGCATTGTCCAGAACAATTTCATAGTCTCCGGTTGAGGAATAGGTTTGTCCTGAAAATGTGATGGGACCACAATTTGTGATGGAAATATCACTATGGGCAATTCCAAGTTTGTAGATGGAGATTTTCTTTTGAACACTTGAGTAACAAGAAAAACGAGGAGCGCTTGAATTGTATTGGATAGAGAAGTTTGGATAACTGATGTTTCTTATATAAGCAGTGCCTCCGTTAAAAGTGATATCCCAATAGCTGTTCGATGTGATTTCGCCTTCATTTAAGTAGTTGTTGGATCCAGGGTAAAAGAGATAGCCATTTTCAGCTAACAGAAGGTAGTTTGGACTTGTCTGAACCACAGTGAGTATGGTGGCATTACCGATGGATTCAATGGTGGAATGGTCTGCTGATTTGATGATTGGCACTGTGTCCCTGAAATTGCCGTTTTGTTCCCCAAGAGCCAAGTCATCGTCGCAGGCCGCAATGATTATCCTGTCGCCAACCTGCAAGTCGTTGGTGCTGGTCACGATTTGCCAACTGTTGCACAAGTCAACCTCTTCTAAGGTTAGTCGCAAGGTGTCCACACTTTCGCAGCCGTTGGCTCCCACATTTGCATAATAATACTCCCCGGGTGATGTGTACACTCGCCCGTGCCAGATGTAACTACCTACGGTAGTCACCTCGTCCACCGTGCCCGTTGAATGGACGATGTGGATAGGGTGGCTGGTCGATCCTCTGCACCCGTTGTCACCAGTAACGGTTACGCTGTACGTTGAATCCTGTGTGGGCGTGAACGTGATGGCGGACGTGGCATCGTTGTTTGGTGTGCTCCATTGGTAATGACACATCCTCGAAATCCGTATTTCGTCGATGAGTGCCCGATACCCCGTGATATCCGTGGCTCCCGTCCCCATAATGATTGTATCCGTGCGGATGGTAATGGTTGAAGAAACCGTGGCGGCGGCAAAGTAGAGCGTGGTGTCCCTATAGGTGCCTGGCCATTCGTCATTGGTGGTGACAAACGCCTGCTCGTGCCCGCCATCCACGCTGACGATGATTTTACCCGGATACGTTCCCCAACCCTTTGCTCGAATGGTCACCCCGAAAGGTTGACTTAAATCCAAAGGGGTGGAGGTGATACTTCCAATTTTTGCTATTTTGCCTATTTTGATTGCATCGCCCGCAGGGTATGCATTAACTCTAGTCGGAAAATTTGGAAGAATGGTGGCGTAATTGCTTTGCGATAACTCATAATTCGTACCGCCTGGCGCTAAACCATTACAACCCAATCCATTATATGTTTCGTAATAAGCGTTGCATTGGTCGTCACAGGTGTCGCAGACCTCTGCCAAACAATCAAAATCTTCCTGCAACAAAACGTCATTGCTGAAATTGCTCGCGGCGGTCAGCGTCACCGGAATGCCTGCGCAATAGTTGGGGCCGGCAGGGTCGGAGAGTATGGTGACCTCAGGATTCTCGATGATGGTCAAGTATAACCGCATAATACTGTCGGCGCCGCCGACCGCACCCCCACGTAACGTGTCCGTGTATAGCCCGCTGGCGTTGAACGTCCGCCCCTGGAAGAAATCGACGCTCGGAAAAGTGTAAGACGGAGCACCTTGACAAAGTGTGACGTACACATTCGTGTCCGTGCGCATCTGCCCGTACCCACTCCCGATCCACGCGAACAGCACGAAGACCATCATCGCTGCCTTCTCTAGCATCTTGTTGATAGTCTTGTTGTTATACATAGTATAGGCGGTCTTGGAAATCTATTCTTCCGTAAGGTTAAAACTCTCTTCGTTCTCCCAAAAAGCCCGTATGTTGATGACACTAGGGTAGGAGATGATACGCTCGGGCTGCAGGCCGGTCCGATAATCGCCGGCATCCCAACGCCCGTTGTTGTTGCGGTCTTCAATGGCCCGGATACTGTAACCGCCCGGGTCCAAGCCAAGATAGGATATAGTGGCGGTCTTGGTCAGAATGTCTTCCTGTATCATCGTGGCACCATTCCATAACTGTATGATATATTGACATTTGGCCTTTTCCATCGAGTATTCCATAATCAAGGATCCATAATCTTTTTGGGTCTTCTGGGTGAAGGTGGACTTGATGGAGTCGTTGTAACCGCCGTTGTATCCTTGGAACACGGAATCAGGGATGATCATCGTGTAATTCTTTTTGTCTTCCAATTGGACTGTCAAGGGCAATCTCGTGACCAAACTGTCGGGGACGGCCGTGCGGCAAACTACCGTGTCGGTGTCGCTCTTGTGATGGGAGATGAAGAGTATGTCGATGGAATCGGTGGGCATCGCGGGATAACTGAATGCCAAAGTTATAGGCTTGAAGCGATGGCCTTGATTGAGTACGGAGATTGCTAACGAGGGCGCATTCGTGTTTCTGGCTCCGCCGCGAGGGGCTGGTCCCTTTTTCGCCTTGAATGGGCTGATCCTCACGGTGTCGGAGTGCCCATCAGCTATAAAAGCGTACTCGAGGGTGTCATTCAATGTTTCCTTCAAGTACCAGGTGATGGTATCCATCGACTTGTTGATCGTCTGGAAATGCGGCACGTCTCGTTCAAGCGGCGTAGCAGTGAATTGCTCGACGGCTGACTTGTAGGGGAACTTGTAGATGCCGACAGCCGGATTCTCATATCGCAGTAGTGTCGGTTCGGCCGCAGGTGCCACGAAAGCGAACAAGTCAAGTTTCGGTAAGGCGGTTGTCGTTGTGGCATCCCGTTTGGCGGTGGTGTCCCGCTTGGGCTCAGGATAAGAGGCCACAGTGCCGCTGACAAAAGCCACAGACTCGTCAGGTAGGTCGTACAATAAGTTGGCATTCAAATCCTTCAGTGCAAAAACTTTATAGTCGCCCGGCTGGACATTGTGAAAGGCGAAGGAGCCGTCTTTCTGCGTCTTGGTCAGGTAGGTGGGACGTGTGGTCATAGGCAACGAGTCCACATCTTGGTCGTAAAGGAAGACAAACAAGTCCTCGCCCGGCTCCAAAGTGCCCGCCATATTGACTTTTCCGGCCAACATAAAGGTGTCGATGATATCTCCCGTCGAGAAACTATAATGGTAATAACTGAGTTTGTTGCTCTCGTGATAGTCCTGTATGCAATTGGAAAACACCAAGTTATAAGTGGTATTGGGGCGTAACTCCTCCTTGAACTTGATGACCATTGTCTTCCCGTTGACGTTGAAATGAGGTTGCTCTTGCAGGGGAGGGGAGATGAGCACGTTGTCGGTTGGGTTGTTCAGGGTGAAATATTCGTCGAAGGTGACCTTGACGACCGGCTCCTTCAACCGGACACTGCCGTTGACAGGAACTTCTTTCAATACCTTGGGTGGGGTGGTGTCTTTAGGACCACCCGTAGGTGCCACAACCTTGGCACATGCCCCCAGGATGATCATGAGAGCTAGGAAAGCCGTTATATGTTTGCAATTCATAGACACGTGCTGTGACTTTAAAACGGCAAAAATACTAAAAAAAGGAATGTATAGTAGCACGATATTTTAGTATTTTTGCGCTTTCAAAAATAGCGCAAGAATGGTAAAAGATAAGAGAATATGTGTGGTGTTGCCTGCCTATAATGCGGCCATGACGCTGAGACAAACATATAACGAGATCCCACTCGATATTGTAGATGACGTCATCTTGGTGGACGACAACTCGTCCGATGGTACTCTTTCCGTAGCGAAATCGTTGGGAATCAGCCATATTGTAAGCCATGATCGTAACAAAGGCTACGGAGCCAACCAGAAGACCTGCTACCAGACGGCTCTCTCTTTGGGCGCCGACGTGGTGGTGATGCTGCACCCTGATTATCAATACACTCCGAAACTTATTGAATCCATGGTATATGTGATAGTGAATGGTGTCTATCCGGTGGTGCTCGGCTCAAGAATTTTGGGCCGTGGAGCACGCAAAGGTGGAATGCCACGTTACAAGTATTTCTTCAACAGAGGTCTTACTTTGGTGCAGAATATCATCATGGGCCAAAAGTTGTCCGAGTATCATACCGGCTATCGCGCCTTCTCCGCTGAGGTGCTGAGAAAAATCAATTTCATGGCCAACTCCGACGATTTTGTCTTCGACAATCAAATGTTGGCCCAAATCTTCTACGCAGGTTATGAAATCGCCGAAATCACCTGCCCCACGAAATACTTTCCCGAGGCTTCGTCCATTAATTTTGGTCGAAGTGTTCGTTACGGCTTTGGCGTTCTGCACACTGCTATGCAATACCGTCTCCAGAAATGGCACCTCGCGAATTACAAGCTGTTCGCTGTACAATGAACCGATGAACCAATGAACCCCTTCTTTCATTCCTCATTCCTGATTTTTTAATTCTCCCATGGACATTCACCAAATCCTAAAGCAATACTGGGGCTACGACAACTTTCGTCCGATGCAGGAGGATATTATCCGTTCGGTATTGGATGGGCGAGATACGCTTGCGTTGTTGCCCACGGGAGGGGGAAAGTCCATCTGTTTCCAAGTGCCCGTCATGGCATTGCAGGGACTTGGCATAGTGGTCTCCCCCCTTATTGCGTTGATGAAGGACCAGGTGGCCCATCTCAAGGAAAGAGGCATCAAAGCGGCCGCTATTTACTCAGGCATGCGCCGAAGTGAGATCGAAGATGCGATACATAATGCCATGTTTGATCCGGATTATCGCTTCTTGTATGTCTCTCCGGAAAGGCTGCAGACCGATCTGTTTCGGGTTAATTTGGAGAAGATGCCTGTCAAGATGATTGCCGTGGATGAGGCGCACTGTATCTCGCAGTGGGGCTACGATTTCCGTCCACCATATCTGCAAATAGCCGAAATTCGCAAGGTGTTCCCCCAAGCGCCGGTGTTGGCCCTGACGGCCACCGCCACCCCTGAAGTGGTCAAGGATATTCAGGTGAGATTGGGCTTTAAGGAGGAGAATGTCTTTCAAAAGAGTTTCAAAAGGGAGAATCTTACCTATTTTGTGGTTAAGGAAGAGGACAAGTACGGCCGGTTGCTCCGTATCCTGCAACGCTTTCCAGGTACGGGTATCGTGTATGTGCGCAACCGACGCAAGACCGCTGAGGTGGCCGTATTTCTTCGAAAAAACGGGATTACGGCCGAGTGCTACCACGCCGGACTTGATCCCAAGGAGCGCGACGCCCGTCAGAATGGATGGATGATCGGCCAGACTCGTGTCATCGTGGCCACGAATGCTTTTGGTATGGGCATTGATAATCCGTGTGTCCGTTTTGTCGTTCACCTGGACTTGCCGGACTCCCTGGAGGCGTACTTCCAAGAGGCTGGGCGCGGCGGACGGGATGGACAACCCGCTGTCGCCATCTTGCTCTATGAAGGCAACGATATTCGGCAGCTTCACCGCAATCTCACCCTGTCTTTTCCACCCTTGGAAAAGGTGCGTGAGGTATATGACGACCTTTGCCAGTTTTATAGAATTGAGATGGGGACGGGCAAAAACATGATTCAACCCTTCTATCTTGAACAACATGCCCGAAGGATGAAGATGGATCCCGTACAGCTTTTCAATGCGATGGATTTCTTGGCCAAGGCCGGCATGATTGTGATGTCGGAACACTTGCGCGAGAATTCTCAAATACACTTTCTGATGAATGGGGATGCATTGCTCGATTTTGAAGAGAAACATCCTGAATGGGAAGAGTTTGTCAAATTGCTTCTGCGATCGTACGGCGGCGTATTTACCCAATATGTTAACATTAACGAAGACCTCCTCGCGACTCGCGCCGGCATGAAAGAAGAAGAGGTGGTGGAATTGTTGCATACCTTGAGAAAAGCTCAGGTCCTTTCCTATCAGCCTCAAAGCCAGATTCCGCTCATAGTCTTCTTGAAGGACAGAATTCCCGATAATCATATCTATTTCGAACCCGCCGTATACGCCAATCGTAAGATGAAGGCGGAAGAGAGGACAAAAGCGGTGGAAATGTATGCTACCTCTACGGATCGTTGTCGCAGCCAACAACTGTTGGCCTATTTTGGCGAGACAAAAAGCGAGCCCTGCGGACAATGTGATGTCTGTCGCAAAAATCAAAAACAAGTATTACCCGAAGATACCTTCTCACTGGTCTCAAAACAAATTGTTGAACTGAAAAAACAAGGTTTTTCCGAAAAAAATATCTTGTCCCAGTTGGCCCAAAAATTCGACGAGGATGATGTCGTAGCTGTAATGCGCTGGCTGATAGATAATAACAAATTGGAAAAATAATGTTTTTTTTGTAACATATTCTATCTTATTTGCGACTTAATCATTGAAAGAGAAAATTTCTTTTTGATTTTTTCCTGTAAAATATTATTTTTGCAAGTTTTAAAATTATCAGTATATGAAAAAGACCGTATTGTTTTGTTTGCTCATTAGTTTGGTGATGACGGGATTCAGCCAAGTGTCAAAATTGTCTAAGAGTGAGTTCGTTATGAACGATAGGATGCACGAGGTGTTTTCCCAGTCACAACTTGACGACATGTATAACAACGATTTCGATGTGTTGTTTAGATTGAACTACAAGATGAACAACTTTGCCAGACTTTCCACGAAAGGTGTGGAAGGCGCCAACGAAATGGGTTTTATCGATCAGTATGCCAAGAAAGGTGTCTCAGTGAATGAGGGCAAAATTGTGCGCGAAGGTGCACTCAACCCATTTGACTTTGATTTTCCGCAAGACGAAATCAAGTATAACGTGTTCAAGTTGCATACCAACGGTTATTATGTTATAGTGTCTCCCAAGGCGCGTTTTGAGGCTGATGTGGAGGCTAATTTGCAACAATTTGTTTATTAAGAGTAATTTTTTGCGTTATGAAAAAGATATTTCTGTTAGTTTTATTTGCCATCGGCTTGATTGCCGCCAATGCCCAGAATCTTATCGTGGGTTCTTCCATCTCTCCTCAGACGGGTTGCGGCTTTAACGTTTTCGACAGCGGTGGCGAGAATGGAGATTATTTTGCTAATCGTGACGATAGCTTGACTATCCATTCCAGCGACGCCACACATCCTGCCGTCAAAGTTGAAATACCGTTGAACTTTTTCGACATTGACAACTCCGATACGTTGTTTATCTATGATGGCACCAACATGGTCGACTCCATGTGCTTGGCTAAGTTGAACAACTCGTTGGTGGCTGTCTATGGCAATATTACCCTGTCCTTCGCCGCAACTATGCGTAGCGTGACGGGTGAACTTACCCTTCGCCTCAAGACAGACGGCGCCAATAATGGAAGGGGCTTCGCATTGGTGACTTCCTGCATCCAATTGTGTCAGCGAGTTGAGATCAATTTTGACATGAATGCGTCCAACAAGTTCCCCGTTCTTGACCCCACAGATGGTCACTATTACATTAACTCCTGTCCATACGATACCATCCACTTGGTAGCACGTGGGCACTATCCCGACAATGATTTCAACTATCATCAGAGTGACCAAACCTCTACCTTTATTTGGGATTTGGGTGATACGACCCTGGAAATCGTCGGCGGCTATGTGCTCGACCATTACTTTGAGCCTGGTACTGGCTATGACGTGTCACTTTTGGTCATCGACTCTCATGGTTGCGAGTCCACGAATCGTAAGGTTTTCCGTGTACGTACTTCCGCCAACCCCGTACGCCAGTTGTTGGATTTGCCAGAGGTCTGTACGGGTCAGACAATCGAAGTGCCAGTCGGCTATGATATGATATCCAATATCCAGCTGGATACTGTCAGTAGTACTAAAATCACTACATTGGCTGTGCCCGATACAATATTCTTGCCCGATGGCATAGTGTGTAACGGCTCATGTTCTTATGTCTCCCCCGTGACGTTCGATGCTTTCTCCCCAACAGCTAAGATCTCATCTGCCAATGATATTCTATTCGTCCGTTTGGCTATTGAGCACTCCTTTATTGGTGATATTTGGATTCGTCTGACCTGTCCTAGCGGCAAATGGGCCTCCTTGATGAGGTATGGCGGCACGGGCAGCTCCAACTGTAACTCCAATATTCCGTCAAGTGCTCGTGGATGGCAGGGAAATCCGGGTAGTGGAGGATCCTATTTCGGGTGGTATTATAAACCAGATGACGATGATAAGTGCAACCCTAACGTTAACCCTATGGGCACCTGCTGGAACTATTGCTGGTCCAACAACACAGATCCGGCATTGGGCTATCAATACGCCTGTGGTAGTGGCTATGTTTATGAATCATGTAACCACATCTCTTCGAATAACCCTCATGGATCGAGCAGTTCCTCCTATGTGGACTCAACTGACGTGGCTAATATGGAAAATGTATACCACCCTGATGATAACTTCTTTAACAGCTTGCATGACTGTCCGTTAAATGGTACTTGGGCCATAGAGGTGTTTGACGGTTGGAATTATGACAACGGCTATGTGTGCGGTTGGGAGCTCGCTTTGAATCCCAATTTGGTGCCCGTGAACTGGGGCTATGATGTCGTTTTAGACCATCTGGAAATGATTGGTCCTGGCGCCAGCGGCGGACATATTTTGGCCACACAAGCCGGTGAGATTGCCTATACTGCACGTATTGTTGACAACTTGGGCTGCCACTTTGACACGACTATGGTGCTTAAGGTGACTCAATCCCCTATGCCGCAGCTCGGTCCTGACACCACCGCTTGCTATGGCGATGTCATCACTCTTGATCCCAAATATACATCGGCGAATACCGAATACTATTGGAGCAATGGTGATGTGACCCCGACTACTAATGTTGTCACCGACGGCGATTACTCAGTGTTCATCATGACCTCCAACGATGATCATTCGTTAACCTGCCGAGGCTCTGATACCGTCAATGTCCATTTCTACCCTATGCCGGTAGCCGACTTTACAGCCAGTGCAGTGGAAGGCTGCGCCCCGTTGTCTGCCAAGATCACCAATAACTCAACTCCAGAAGGCAGCCGCTGCGAATGGAAAATCATGGATGTCTATGGTAATGACATTATGTACTACGACCAGAAGGATCCCGTGTTTAACTTTGATGATCCCGGCACCTATCACATGGTGCTGTTTATGACCACCCCCGATGGCTGTACCGACACGATGATCTATTGGAATTATTTCACGGTTTACGCACAACCTATCGCCGAATTCTTGGCTGATCCAGAAACTTCTCTGCTCGGCGAAAGCGATGGCCAGGTCCACTTCTTCAACTATGCCGATTCCACTTTGTTGTCGGATCCCAACACCTCCTTCTTGTGGAACTTCGGAGATGGAGAAACTGATTCGACCAACTTCTCACCGACACATACCTACTCCCAGTGGGGTGACTATGATGTTAATTTGTCCATCACCAGCGGCTCCGGCTGCTCCAGCGACATTACACACACCGTGGTGATTGAGCAAGACCTCATCTTCCCCAACATTATTACTCCTAACGGTGATGGCTCCAATGACGTGTTTGCTATCGAGAACCTCAATACAGATATCAATCCCGAAGATCCGGACGGCTATCGCAACAACAGGCTTCTCGTGTTCGACCGCTGGGGTAAGAAGGTTTATGAAGCCAAGAACTACGACACCTTCTCCCGTGACGGCCAAATTCAGCCCGGTAGCCAGGTGTTTGACGGCTCCAACCTCAATGACGGCGTCTACTATTTCTCCTTCTTCTACAAAGGAAAAGCGAAAACAGTCACCTATAACGGCTCCCTTACCATTATCAGATAAGGATAGTCTAGTTAATTAAAAGATAAAAAAGTTTTAATGGGTTGTAAACCTGTTAAAACTTTTTTTTATTTTTGTGGCATGAAAACAAAATTTGACTTCACCCAAGGGGAGTGGGTGGCCGCGTTGTTGCTGCTGGCCATCATTTTATGTAGCTATCTTTTTTATTTTCTGTACGATACAGAGCGACCTCCGCTCTTGGACGCGAAGGAGTATATGGCCGAATTTGAAGCATTCAATGTTCGTCAAGAACAGTTGCGCGACTCTATAGAGCGAGCGCGTGACGCCAGCAGTGCCTTCTACAGAAACCACTATCGTCAATACGACGACACTTTGCCTGGCAAGGGCAAACGGCCAAAGAAACCGCTTTATGATATAGTGAGGATTGATTTGAACCGATGCGATTCCACGGATATCCTTGTGGTACCTATGTTCGGAAGCAAACGAGCCGCTCGTCTGGTGGAGTATCGCGATAAACTCGGCGGGTTCTATTCGTTGTCACAGTTGCAGGAAGTGTATGTCTTGCAAGGCATCCCCGAAGACTTGTTGCAAAAGTATTTTGTGATATACCCTGAGGCCGTTCGCAAGTTGAATGTCAACACGGCCACGTACAAAGAGATGTCGCAACACCCTTACTTTGATGCTTACTTGACGAAGACCATAATCGCGTACAGGGAGAAGAGTGGGGGGATACACTCTTTTGAAGAGTTGCAACGGGTGACGCATGCCTATCCGGAATTGATGGACAAGCTGCGGCACTATGTGGTTTTTGAATGAGGGCTAGGGTAGGTAGAGATTCGAGTCGCCGTAACTGAGAAAGCGGTAGCCGTTTTCAAGTGCATGCTTGTATATACGGTGCCATTCATCGCCCAAAAATGCAGCGATGAGCAGTAGGAGGGTACTTTGGGGCTGATGAAAGTTGGTGATGATACCTTGTGTCATTCTAAGCTTGAAAGAAGGCAGGATGATGAGACTGGTGGCGCCGCGCAGCAGGTCGGTGCCTTGACTCCTCAGATGTGTGCGCAGGGCGACGAGTGCTTCTTTGGGGGTGACCTGTCCGATGGCGGGATTGTCGTAGACCTCCCATTGGCTCACGATGAGCGGGTCGGGTAGGTTGAGGTGTAGCTTGGCGCCCATGATGAAGAGAGACTCCAGCGTGCGTGTCACGGTGGTGCCTACTGCGATGCACTGTTTCTCACGATTGGCCAAGAGCTGCTCAATGAGCGTTTCGGTGATGACGATTTTCTCCTCGTGCATGTAATGTTCTCCAATGGTCTTGCTGGTTACAGGCTTAAAGGTGCCGGCCCCTACATGGAGTGTAACAAACTCGTTGTCAATGCCTTTGCTCTGTAATGCTGCTAATACCTCAGGCGTGAAGTGCAAGCCTGCAGTCGGTGCGGCTACGGAACCATCGTGCTTGGCATAGACGGTCTGGTAGCGTACCTCGTCGTCAGCCTCTGCTGCCCGCTTGATATACGGGGGCAACGGCATCTTGCCGTAATGCTCTAGCCATTCGGCAAAGGATATGGCTCCGTCGTCCCATTGGAAAGTGACTTCAAAAGCACCCTCGATGGATTCGCCTTTGGTGGCAGTGACCACAATCGTCTTGTCGTCTATGGGCACTTGAATGTGCAAAGGATGTTTCCAGCGTTTGGCGTTGCCTACCATGCACTTCCACGTCACTTCACCCGTTTGGGAGAAAGCAGTGGCGGGGTCGTTGCTGGGCCATAGAGGCTCTAGACAGAAAATCTCGATAGCCGCTCCCGTGTCGTTGTGTACAAGTAACCGGGCATGGATGACTTTGGAGTTGTTGAAAACCAGATATTGGTTTGGGGTTAGAAATTCCGGAAGATGGTCAAAACGGCTGTCGGTAATGTCGCCTTTTCGGTAAACAAGCAGCTTGGAATGGTCTCTTTGACTAGCGGGAAAGAAGGCGATTCTTTCTTCCGGCAGCTCATAGTTGTAGTCTTCGATTCGTATGTTGCGTACTTCTGTCATAGCGGCGGCAAAAGTACAAAAATCGGCGTTCACTATTTTTTGTATCTTTGCGGCCTTATAAAAATAGAAATAAATGGGTATAGCGACACAGATATTGGGCTTGGTGGCCAGCTTGGCGTTCTTGATTATGACGCACGAGTTGGGCCATTTCACTTTTGCCAAGATATTCAAGATCCGGGTGGATCAATTCTATATGTTCTTCAACCCTGGTTTTTCCATCATCCGAATGAAACGTTTCGATGGAAAGATGCACTTCAGCTTCTTTTCGGGCCGGGCGCCGAAGGAGTGGGCCGACCATCCTGAGAACACGGAGTGGGGCCTGGGTTGGCTTCCGTTGGGTGGCTATTGCGCCATCAACGGTATGGTGGATGAGACCACCAAGGCGTCCGACCTGAGCGAAGAGGTTCACCCTTGGGAGTTCCGCGCCAAACCCGCGTGGCAACGGTTCCTCGTCATCATCGGCGGTGTGCTGGTCAACTTCCTGTCGGCCATCATTATCTACATCGCCATCTGCTTCACATGGGGTCGCGAATACATCCCCTTGGAGAATGCCCGCTACGGCCTTGAGTTCTCCAAGGAGATGCAGGACGCCGGCTTCCGGAACGGAGACAAGATCTTGCTCATCGACACTGCGAAGCCGCAGACCTTGGCCGATTTCACCAACGACATCTTGTTGGAAGACGTCAAGACCGTAACCGTGGAGCGCGACGGCCAAGAAGTGGTGCTCAACATCCCCAAGACCCTCGCCCGCAAGGTGGTAGGCGCCAGCGAGAAAGGCGAGCCCTTCTGCAACTACCGCTTCCCCTTCGTCATTGACAGCGTGCTGGCTAAGACGCCTGCCGCAAATGCTAAACTGCAAAAAGGCGACAGTCTGGTAAGCATTAACGACTCCTCAATGCTGTCGTTCTTCGATTACAAGAAGATGTTTCTCGCCAACAAGTCCAAGGCCGTCGATCTGGCCTTCTATCGTGGCGACAGTCTTTACCACATCTCCATCACGCCCGACTCCTTGGGTACCATCGGCGTGGCGCCGAAGCAGCCCTACCAGTTCTTCGGCACCGTGCAGGAACACTACAACTTCGCACAATCCATCCCCAAAGGCATCGTGATGGGCTTCCAGACGCTCGGCGACTACGTGAAACAGTTCAAGATCATCTTCACCAAGGAAGGCGCCACACAGTTGGGCAGTTTCCTTACCATCGGAAGCATCTTCCCTAAAGTGTGGGATTGGTACAGGTTCTGGAATATGACGGCGTTGCTGGGTATCATCCTCGCCTTTATGAACATCATCCCGATTCCGGGATTGGACGGCGGCTACATTCTCTTCATCCTCGTCGAGATGATCACCGGCAAGAAGCCGAGCGACAAGTTCCTCGGCATTGCCAACACCATTGGTTTCATCTTCCTGATTGCCTTGATGATTTATGCTTTGGGCTTAGATTTCAGACGGTTCTTCTTTAAATAATGCTATTCAACTCGATAGAATTTCTGATTTTCTTCCCGATAGTAACAATTCTGTTCTATCTATTCCCGCACAAATATCGTTGGGCGTTATTGCTTGCGGCGAGCTGCTTCTTCTATATGTGGTTCATCCCCAAGTATATATTCATCCTGCTCATCACCATTGCCATCGACTACACCGCCGGCATCCTGATAGAGCAGTGGGCTGATGACGCCCGACGAAAGAAGATCTGCCTCATAGTCAGCATCATCTCTACCTGTTTGGTGTTGTTCATCTTCAAATACCTCAACTTCTGCAGTGCCAATTTAGTGGCCTTGGCGCAACATTTCGGGTGGACACATCCGGCCAAAGCGCTTAATATCATTTTGCCCATAGGCCTGTCATTCCACACATTCCAGAGCTTGAGTTACGTCATCGAAGTCTACCGTGGTAACCACGCCGCCGAGAAGCACTTCGGCTACTACTCGCTCTACGTGATGTTCTATCCCCAACTGGTCACGGGCCCCATCGAGCGTCCGCAGAACCTGCTACGGCAGCTGCACGAGGAGAAGGAGATCGACTACGACAACATCGCCAACGGCTTGCGACTTGTCCTGTTTGGCCTTTTCCTTAAGATGGTGGTGGCCGACAACTTGGGACAATATGTAGACCTCATCTACGCCAATCCCGCCGACTACAGCACGTGGGACATACTTTGGGGGATGATGTTCTACTCGTTCCAGATTTACGGCGACTTCTTCGGCTACTCCACCATCGCCTTGGGATGTGCCTTGACGATGGGTTTCAAGTTGATGGACAACTTCAAGGCGCCGTACTTGTCGGGCAGCATCCAGGAGTTTTGGAGAAGGTGGCACATCTCGCTCTCCACTTGGTTTCGCGACTATCTCTATATCCCGCTGGGCGGAAACCGTGTGTCGGTGCCCCGATGGGCCCTCAACACTCTCATCGTGTTCACCGTGTGCGGCATTTGGCACGGAGCCAACTGGACCTTTATGATTTGGGGCTTCGCCTACGGCGTGCTGCTCGTAATCGAGCGTGGCTTGCGCAACATCCACGTGTTCGACCGCATCCAAGGCAAGATCGGGCGAGGCGTCATCAACGTCCTCAACATTGGCAAGACCTTCATCATCGTAACCTTGTTGTGGAGCGTATTCCGGGCCACCTCTTTCGGGAACTTGCACGACGTGTTTGCCGCGCTTTGGCACAACACCTCGACCGCCAGCGCACTGCACGTGAACGCCGTCACTTGGATTGCCCTGGCCCTGTTCATCTGTATTGACCTCATCCTCAAGCAACGCCGCTTCGACGAGTGGTGCGGCGAACGCAAGACCTACGTACGCTGGATTCTATATGCCGCTATGATTTTCGCTATCATAGTGTTCTCATCCGTTCAACAATATCCATTCATCTATTTCCAATTCTAATGGCCGAGACTTACTTAGATATCATCAAAAAGATTGGAAGGAAGTTCCTGTGGCTGCTCGCTGTTTTGGCCGGGTTGGATATACTGTATCTATGTACTTTTTATAAAAAAGACCGTGAAAAGAACAGTACGTTAATGGACTATTCGTTGATCCCTGTCAAGGACAGTACGGATATCATCTATCTAGGTGAATCTTCCAACCATGCGTGTAGTGAGACGGATGTGGACAAACGATGTATAAGCGACATGATTGACGATCTGATGCCAGACCATAGAGTAGGACGTATGTCCAAAAATGCTTGTCACGCTGGTGTGTATTACGATATGATTCGTAACATTCCTCGCAAGAATCCTGTCAAGACGGTCATCGTCACAGTCAATATGCGTTCGTTTAGCAGTGAGTGGATCTACTCCGAGTTGGAAACCCCGCTGCAAAAGGAACAGTTGATGATGAAAAAGGCACCCGCTCTGTACAAACGTGCTTTGCTCGCTTTCAAGGCATACGACCATTGGACCCCAGCTGAGCGTGACAATGTGGTCAGACAGGGACTGAAAGACCAGACGTTACATTTGCCGTACTTCTTCCCCTATAAGAATGCGTCCGACTGGGATCATGCCATAGCGGCCCAAGATTATCTGTTCAATGGACAAAAGGTGTCGCGGGATACTATCGAGTTGACCTGTCACTACATCAAAGATTTTGCTTATCAACTAGACGAAAAGAACCCGCGCATCAAGGACCTTGATAAGATTGCAAGACTCTGTAAGAGAAGAGGTTGGAATTTGGTGTTTAATATTTTAGCCGATAACATGGATCAAATCAAGACCTTGGCGGGCCCCGATCTGGAGTATTTGATGAGGCACAACGCTGAGTATATCATCAAACGTTATGAACCGAGTGGAGTGATTGTGGTGAACAATCAATACATGGTACGCGACAAGGATTTCTTTGATCGCACGTTCCCGACAGAACACTATAACCAATACGGCAGGAAGGTTATTGCCGATGCCATTGTTGAACGATTAAAAGAGACAATCTATAAATAGAATCACACATTATTATGAATCTAAAAGACCAAATCACGGAGCTTAAGAAACAGAAAAACGCCATTATTTTGGCGCATTACTATACCTTGCCTGAGGTTCAGGAAGTGGCCGATTATGTGGGCGATAGTCTGGGCTTGGCGCGCACGGCCGCTGAAACGGATGCCGATATCATCCTCTTCGCTGGGGTGCACTTTATGGCTGAGACCGCCAAAATCCTCAACCCGGACAAGAAGGTGCTCGTGCCCGATATGCGGGCCGGCTGTGTTTTGGCCAACTGTTGTAAAGCCGAGAACCTGGAGGCCTTCAAGGCCAAGTATCCCGACCACAAGGTTTTGTCGTACGTCAACTGCAGTGCGGCTGTCAAAGCCCTCTCCGACCTCATTGTCACCTCTGGCAACGCGTTACGATTGGTCAATCAACTGCCTGAGGACGAGAAGATTATCTTCTGTCCCGACGGTAACCTGGGCGATTACATCAACCGTATGACCGGCCGGGAGATGCTCTTGTGGGACGGTGCCTGCAATGTGCACGACCGCTACGAGGTGGAAGAGTTGGAACGATTGAAGAAAGAGCATCCCGGCGTGCCGTCCGTGGCCCATCCGGAATGTCGTCGCGAGTTGTTGGAGAAAGCCGATTTCGTCGGCTCCACCGCCGCTATGCTGAAACACATCCACGAAAGTGATAGCCCTGAGTTCATCGTGGTCACGGAAAGCGGCATCCGATACGAACTGGAAAGACAGAATCCTGACAAGAAGTTCTATTTTATGTACGACGGCGACCCCAAACACGATTGCTTCAATATGAAGAAGAACAACTTGGAGAACATCTACCAGGCCTTGCTCAACGAAGAGCCGGAGTTGGTGATGGATGAAGAGCTGCGCAAGCAGGCCTTGTTGCCGTTGCAGAGAATGTTGGAGATGAGTTAGTCGCTACTCGTCGTCTTTGTCCATATAATGTGACTTGACATATTCGAGTTGACGGCGGTCGCGCTTGGTGGGGCGACCCAAGCCGTGCGGCCGGTATTCATAGGTGTGCAATGTCTTCATTCGGTCGTACTCCTCTTGAGGGGTCAGGTCTTCCATGTATTGTGGTACTAAGGGAGCTCCTACGCGGCTCTTGGGTGTGCCGAGCACTTTCACGGTTTTGTTGAGGGAGCCGATGTGCACTTCGTATACCTCGTCAGTGCGCACGTCGCGGGAGGGTTTGACGTTGGTGCCGTCCAGTTTCACCTTGCCGGCATTGCAGGCCTCCGTGGCCAAGGAGCGCGTCTTGAACAGACGAACCATCCATAGCCATTTGTCTATTCTGATATTCAGGTTTTCCATTGGGTCTTGATTTTAAAAAGCCGCCCACTCAGCCACTAGGCGAATGGGCGGCTTTTGTTGTATCTGCGTCGGACTATGCCTCGGCTTCGGGTTTGGACTCTTCGGCCTCGGGAGCCTTTTCCTCCTCCTTCGGCTTGGGATTGTTCATCATACGAATCTTGTATTCCAAGTCCTTGATCTCTTCCTTGGCGGCGTCGATCTTCTTGCGGAACTCAGCCGTGATGATTTCGGCGTTCTTGGAGTTGGAGAAGAATCCGAGGTTGTTTTCCCATAAAACGATGTCCTCTCTCAACTTGGCCAACTTGTTCTTGAGGAAGTTCTTCTCCTTGTCAATCATCTTGTCGGCGTTGGGATTGTTGAGGATGTTGTCGATCTTGTTGCGGAAACGGTTGTGGCGCATATCGTCGGCGCTGATCTTCAGTTCGGCAAAGCGTTGGTCGAGGGCTTCGCGATAAGCGCTGTAGATTCTGTCCTTGTCTTTCTTGGGTACGAAACCGATGGCGATCCATTCGTTTTGGTACTCTTTGAGCACCTCCATGTTGGCGTTGCGGTCGTCGCTGAACTCGTGGGTGAGGATCTTTTGGATGAGCTCTTCTTTCTTGTGCAAGTTGTCGGCTTCAATCTCTTGAACATTATTGAAGTAGTTGGACTTGGCCTCGAAGAACTTGTCGCAAGCGGCACGGAAGCGCTTCCAGATCTGGTCGGAATACTTGCGCGGGGTGGCGCCGATGGTCTTCCACTCGGATTGCAGGTTGAGGATCTCAGCGGTGGCTTGCTTCCAGTCCGTACGGTCGGCAATGCCTTCCGCCTGGATGGCCAGGTTGAGCTTCTGGTTGTAGTTCTGCATCTGCGTGTCCTTGATCTGCTGGAAATACTCTTTCTTTTGGGTGAAGAATTTGTCAAGCGTGGATTTGAAACGGTTCCAGATTTCGTCGTTGAGCTTGGCGGGAGCGGGGCCGAGGGTCTTCCACACATTGAGCAGTTCGGTCAATTTGTCGCTCACGGCGTTGTACTCCTTGACGGTTTCGCAAGGTTGGACCACCACTTCTTCGGCTTGCTCGCAGAGCACAACCTTGGCGTTATAGTTGTTTTGCTCTTCGGCGAACAATCTGTCGTAGAACTCCTTACGACGAGCGTTGATTTGGTCGGAGGCTGCCTTGAAGCGCTCCCAGACCTCCTCTTTCTTGTCCTCGGGCACGGGTCCAATCTCCTTCCATTGTTCGTGGAGGTTCTGTAATTCCTTGAAAGACTGGTTGATGGAGTCTACCAGCAGGAGGGACTCGGCCTTCTCGCAGAGCTCGAGTTTGCTTTCGAGGTTCTTCTTGTAGTCCATCTCGCGGGCCTCCTTGTTGAGGCGGATGATGTCGAAGAACTTCTCTACGTAGAAATGGTAGTTTTGCCAAAGGTTCCCTGACTCGCTTTGAGGTACGGGACCGATGTTTTTCCATTGCTCTTGGAACTCTTTGAACTTGTCGTTCAAGTTTTTAAGGTTGGACTCAGACTCGATGAGGTTTTTGAGTCCGTCTATGATTTGGTTTTTAGCTTCTAGATTCTTTTGTTTTTGGGCTTCGAGGGCTTCAATGAATTTGGCCTTGGAGTCCTTGAATTGTTGGAAAGCCTTGTTAAAGCGTACCTCGAGTTCGTCGGGCTCATTGGATGGGGCTTCGACTTCGGTCACAGGTGCATCTGGATTTTGCTCTGCAGCGGCTTCGGCAGCAGCCTTGGCGGCGTTGTAAGCAGCTTGGAGCTCACGCTTCCTGGCTTTGAGAAATTCAATGATCTTGGTGCGCAGCACGCCCACACGCAATTTGATGATGTTGAAGTTGGGCTCTTCCACGAGGCGCTCCAATTCCGCGACGCTCTTCTCCAAGTCGAAGCTTGCATATTCGGCCTCTACCTGTTCAAGGGTCTCTTCGGGAATGTTTTCAGCGGCCTCTACTTCAGCTTCAGAAGTAGGCTCTGCGGCTTGTTGTTGCTGATCCATTTCAGCCATCATCTCCTCGGGGGTGGTTGGCGCTTCAGCCTCTGCAGGCTCAGTAACCTCGGCAGCCTCTGCTGCGGGTTCGGCCACAGGTTCTGCGGCAACAGCTTCGTGGGCCTCGACAGACTCGGCTGTCTCGACGGCTTCAGCTGCAGGCTCGGCAACGGGTTCCTCTGCGGATACTTGAGGTTCAGTGGACGTAATTTCTTGGGCTTCTACAGAAGCGCCGGAGTTCATCTCTTGATTCTGCATTTCAGCATTCTCTTGAGGAAGAAGATCTTGTTGTTCCATAAAGATTTTTTTTAGTTAAGTTTTAAAAAATGAGGTTTTTCAAAATGGGCGGCAAATATACAAAATTTAGCGGATAGCAATTGGACAAAATCTCCTTTGCAAATAGCAAATATTAACCGGCAATATGCTAACTGCTTTTTTTGTATTTTTGCGGCCTAAATAAAAGACAGTGGCTCTAATCCAATCCTTCGAAAAATCGGGTAATACCCTTTTTAAATACCGCGGACAAATCCCCGTGCTGGTGTTTCTGCTTGCCATCCCGCTCCTGTTCGGCTCCAATCGCATCTTCTATTTCCAGCTCTTTATGGGACAGTGGCAGGGCCTGCGCATAGCGCTGACTATCATTGCCTTTTTGGTGACCCTCGCCGGCCTAGCGTTGCGTGCCTACACGGTGAGCACCACACCGAAGGGCACATCCGGCCGCAATACCTCCGGACAAGTCGCCAAGACGCTGAACACCAAAGGAATATACTCCATCGTAAGACATCCCCTCTATCTGGCTAACTATCTTGTCTGGGCGGGCGTGCTCATCTTTACGATGAATATCTATGTGTTTCTCTTTGTCTCACTCGTCTATTGGATTTACTACGAACGTATTATGTTCGCCGAAGAGGCCTTCCTCCGCCAACAGTTCGGCGAAGAGTTTGAGGCTTGGGCTGCCCGCGTGCCCGCCTTCATCCCCAAGTTCTCCCTCTTTGAAAAAGGGGACCTGCAGTTTTCCTTCAAGACTTTTATCCGCCGCGAATACGCTACCATCTTCTCCGCCGTCTTCTCCTATGTTGTCGCCGACTATCTCCTTTTTATCCTCATCGTGGTGATGAATGCTCCTTTCAAAATCCCATTTGTCAAATGGCTGAGACCCTCCTTCTACATCCTTCTCGCCTTCATTGTCATCACGCTTATTATCAAACTCATAAAACACAAAACCACTTGGCTCAACGCCGACGCCAGTCGCGACTAGCGAAGAGCAAAGAACAAAGTCATTTAATTTACAAATCTATAAATTAATCTCATTCCTAATTCCTCATTGCAAACAACAACCCAAATAACCCCCAAATTATGAATATCACCCACATTGAACATCTCGGCATTGCCGTGAAGAGTCTCGAGACCGCCATCCCTTACTATGAGAAAGTTTTAGGTCTCAAATGTTACAACATCGAAGAAGTGGCTGACCAGAAGGTGAAGACCGCTTTCTTTATGGTCGGTCAGACCAAGATTGAACTTTTGGAGCCGACTTCTCCGGAAAGCACCATTGCCAAGTTCATTGAGAACCGTGGCGAGGGCATCCACCATCTGGCATTTGCCGTGCCGGATACTGGTGAGGCCTTGAAAGAGCTGGAAGAGAAGGAGATTCGTCTTATCGACAAAGCCCCGCGTCCGGGTGCCGAGCAACTGATGATCGGCTTTGCCCATCCAAAGGCCACCTGCGGCGTGCTCACCGAGTTCTGCTGCAAGAAAAAAGAAGAGTAACAAAACAGACAATATGAAAGATAACAAACCCTGGCTCGTCTGCCTCAAGTGGGGCGCGATCCTAGGCGTCGCCCTCGCCATTTTCGAAGTGGTGAAGATGGTGGCTCTCAAAGTGCAGTTTGAGGGCGCCAAGATGTTTGACATCGCCCTCATCATCGTCTTCATCCTCATTATCCACGGAGGCGTGAAGGAGTTTAAGGGAAAATATCCCAAGCGTCTCTCCTTTGCCAAGGCCTTTGGCGCCAGCTGCTTGATCTCTTTGGTCGGCGCCGTCATCTTCTTTGCCTACGATATGCTGCACTATTCCGTCATCGACAAGAGTGGCTTGGATAGAAAGTATGAGGTCGCCCTCGGCAACTTTAAGAAGGTCATCGAGAACGACACGATCACCACGAATGAGCTGAATGAATACCTAGATACCGTGGAGGCGATGATGACCGAGCAGGAAGACATTGCCTTGCAGTCGGGAAACATCCAGGATTCCCTCAAGAATGACATCCATCGTGGGGTCAGTATGATTGAACGCGTGTATGCCGAAAAGATTCGCAGTAGTCGCGCCGTCGACTCCACGCAGAGTTACCAGATGGTGAACTTCTCCTCCTTCTCGCGCCGTACCTTGATGGAGACTTTGGAGGCTTATGTGGAGCAAAACCAACAGGAACCCTCCACACCGCAAGTCCAGCACGTGGTAACGGCCGCCGCTTCCGCCCTCGCGGACGTCAATCCGGTGGACGCCCGTTTCGAGCGGAACAAGTCGCACGTGCCTCGTTACGACAGCCCCGGAGTCTATGCCTCCGTCAGTTCCCTGATGAACTTGCTCTACGGTATGTTCTTTGGCATCTTCGTGGCGATGTTCCACTATCGTTCCAAGAATCCTATCGAAGAAAAGGTGGATCAAGCTCCCAGCGAGGAGGAACTGGCTGCCAGGGCAAAAGAGGTGGAACATACTGAGAATCCGAACGAAGAACGGGGGTCATAAAGACTGCTATATAGCCCTTTTTGATTAGAGGCTCTCTTCATATTTATAAGAATTGGGGAGAGCCTTGTTTTGTTTATTGCTCATTTTTGTGCATTATTCATAAAAGAAGGTCCAAAAATGAAGAACGCTCTACAAGTACAGTCCCGCTTCCGACGCTTGTCAACGCCTGGATGAGGTGATGGACGAAGTGAACTGTGTCTTAGATAATTATACTATATGTCATTTGCCGACGTTTTAATGAATATCAAATAATGAAAAGAACGAAAAACCCAAAAATACTGAAGATCGCTACCGCCCTGATTACCATTCTCTTGGTGGCGATGATGGCTTTCGGCACGGTCTATGAGAAATCTCACAGTTCTGCCCAAGCTATCAGCAATGTCTTTCATCATCCGATAGCCATCACGTTGTGGGCCTTGGAGTTACTGCTTGTTACTGCCTTTATACTTGTAGAGCGCAAACGAGTGCGTCTTTGGGGCTGGCTGCAATGGACATCCGTAATAATCATATTCGTCGGCGCCCTGTTGACCAATCTGGTCGGTGAGTCTGGCACGCTGAAACTGAAGCCGCACGTGGCGACCAATAGCTTTTACCCCGGCAAGAGCGATGTGTGCACGTTGCCATTTCGTGTGACATTGGACACTTTTGTGGTGAAGACCTATCCAGGCACGATGGCGCCGATGGATTTCGTGGCTGATGTGCGCTTCTCCGATGCGAAGGATCCCGTGGTTATTTCGATGAACAATATCGGCAAACATCGGAACTATCGTTTTTATATGTCTGATTATGAAGAAGATGGAAGTATAGAACTGGCTGTGTCGCACGATCCGTGGGGCATTGGTGCGGTCTATGTGGGTTTTGCCTTGCTGCTGTTGTCTTTCCTGGTGATGTTTTGTGATCCGAAGAGTCGGTTCCGCGAGATGTGGCGGAGCACTTTTGCCAAGGCGGCCGTGCTTGTGCTCTTGCTCTGTGGTTCGTCATTTGTGTTACAGGCGCGCACCGAAGGACCTCGCACACTGCCTAGACCGGTGGCGGCCGATATGGGGGATATGTATATTCTTTACCAAAACCGGATTTGTCCCGTGCAGTCCTTTGCCCGCGACTTTACCTACAAGTTGTGCGGCAGCACCTCTTACAAAGGTTATTCCGCCGAACAAGTGCTCGCCGGATGGCTTTATTATTTCGAGGATTGGAAGAAAGAGCCGATGTTCAAGATAAAGGGCAAGGAGGTGCGTGCGACAATGGGCCTCAAAGGCAAGTACGCTTCTCTGAGCGACTTTCTCAACGACTATGGCGAGAATACAGTAGGTATGATGCTGGATAGTATGAAGATGGACGACCCGCGCCGCGCCCAGTTCGTCGCAGCCAACCGTCAGTATATGCAAATAGTGTCGCTGCTTAACGGCTCCCTGCTCAAAATCTTCCCGTTGAAGGATGAAAGTGGCAAGCTGTCGTGGTATTCCCACTCCGACAAACTGCCCATCGAAACCCTATCCGAAGCCGAATACCTTTATATTCGCAAGCAACCGAGTCTTTGCCAGGAATTGGTCTTGCAGAACGATATGAAGATGCTAAGCACAGTTTTCGAGAAACAGAAGATCTTTCAGAAAAAACAGGCTGGAGACATACTTTCTTCGGACGCATTTTTCAAGACTGAAAAAATCTATAATGTCATAACACCAGGCAAACCTGTTGCGATTTTGGCCATTTTGTTTGGGCTGATGTTTTTGGGCTATGCGATGACCGGTACCAATCGCGGTGCCGTTTGGGTAAGGCGTGTCAATTGGCTCATCTTGCTCCTTTCCGCCGTCTATTTGGCCTTGTTGTTCGTGCTTCGGTGGATCTTGTCGGGCTACATTCCGCTCACGGGCGGTTACGAGACGATGCTGTTCTTGGCCTTGTGCGTGGCGGTGTTCTCGCTGTTGGGCGGGCGCAAGTCCCCGATTATGTTGCACGGGGGGGTACTCATTATGGGTTTCGTGCTTTTGGCCGCGATGATGGAGGGCGTGCGCCCGCCCGTGTCGTACACGATGCCCGTGCTCAAGTCGCCCCTGCTGCTTATCCACGTGGCTGTCATTATGTTCGCCTATGCCCTGCTTGCCTTTGCACTCATCAACTCCTGCGTGGCCTTGCTGTCCCGCCTGTTCAGCAAGGATTGGCAAAGCCGAGCGCTTCGCTTGCGCGACGTCACCCTCACGATGCTCTATCCCGCGGTCTTCTTTTTGGTGGCGGGCATCATCATCGGCTCGGTGTGGGCCAACATTTCGTGGGGCAACTATTGGTCGTGGGACCCCAAGGAGGTTTGGGCCCTCATTACCTCCGTTGTCTACGCCGTGCCGTTGTATCTGAAATGGGACGACAAACATCCGATGTTGTTCCATCTGTACGTCTTGCTGGCGTTCCTGTCGGTGTTGATTACCTATTTCGGTGTCAACCTTATCTTAGGCGGTGTGCACAGTTACGCATAGAAAGCCATCTTAATTTTCAACTTTTAAATGATGTTTTGGAGGTGGCTCAGTAACTCTCCTGCGTCAATCTCCATTTTGCCGAAGGAGAACCACTTCTTGTCGAGGTCGAGTTGCAGTTGGGCAGACACGTGCCTAGTGAAGATGGTGGCGCTGGCTTCGGCGGCCCGCTTGTCGAGAAGGGTCAGCACGGTGTCGTCCACGTAGTTGTCGATGAGTATGATGTGCCGTTTGGCCGCCCGTACTAAGTCGCTGGCGAATTGGTAGGCATCGAACACCTGGCCGTCGAAAAAGATGCCCTGCACCCGACTGAGATAATGACATCTAGGTTGTGGAATTTTTGATTTCGATGCACTTTTCTTCCCCCTTCCGTTTGAACTTGTAAGAATCCTTACAAGTTGCTTCTTTGTCAAGTTCCCCTTATTTGTATATATTGCGGATGTGCATAGTGACGTTTTGAGGGGCTGTGCAGAAAAGTAAGCCCATTTGTGCTTGTGTAAGCCACACAGTCTCGTCTTGCAGCCGGACTTTCCGCTTGAGCTCCTCGTCGGGCTATCCGCTTTTTTTTGTATCTTTGCACAATTTTTAAAAAATGCTTAATATGGATATTTCTGTTATAGTGCCATTATACAACGAAGAGGAGTCCTTGCCCGAATTGGCCGCGTGGATCAAACGCGTGATGGACGAGCACCAATTCTCATACGAAATCCTGATGGTGGACGACGGCTCGTCTGACACCTCGTGGAACGTTGTGCAGCAACTGCATCAAGAGAACCCCAACGTGCGCGGCATCCGTTTCCGTCGCAACTACGGCAAGTCGGCTGCCCTCAACACAGGCTTTGAGAGCTGCGAAGGCGATGTGGTCATCACCATGGATGCCGACCTGCAGGACAGCCCCGACGAGATCCCCGAACTCTATCGGATGATCAAAGAGGACGGGTACGACCTCGTTTCTGGATGGAAGAAGGTGCGCTACGACTCCAAGATCGCCAAGAATATCCCTTCCAAGTTCTTCAATTGGACCACTCGCAAGATGTCAGGAATCAACCTGCACGACTTCAACTGCGGCCTTAAGGCCTATCGCAAGGAGGTGGTCAAATCCATCGAGGTTTACAGCGAAATGCACCGCTATATCCCCGTGATCGCCAAATGGGCCGGATTCAAGAAGATAGGGGAGAAGGTGGTCGTCCACCAAAAACGCAAATACGGCGTCACCAAGTTTGGGCTGGATCGTTTCGTGAACGGCTATCTCGACTTGCTGACCATTATGTTTATGACCAAGTTCGGCAAGAAGCCAATGCACGTCTTCGGCGTGTGGGGCAGTCTCTCTTTCGTCATCGGCTTCGTGTGCGCCATTTGGTTGCTTATCGCCAAACTTGTGCACCAAGCGCACGGGATGCCTTATCGCCAGGTTATGGACCAACCTTTGTTCGGCATCGCCGTGCTCGCTATGATTCTCGGCTTTATGCTATTCCTGGCCGGATTCCTCGGAGAACTCATCGTCCGTAACAGCCCCGATCGCAACAACTATCAGATTTCCGAAAGACTATAATCCAAACCTTCCCAAATACGCTTATGGAACCAAACACCTTGATTCCCACCCGAATCTTCGATATCCTCGAAGTCATTTCCGCCCAATACGAAAAACCCGACTTCTTTGCCCGCAGGGACGGCGAAGGATGGAAAACATACAGCATCCAAGACTACGTCAACTACTCGCACGTCATCGCCTCGGCATTGCTGGAACTGGGCTTCGAAAAAGGCGACAAGATCGTCACCATTATGCGGAATCGCCCCGCGTGGAACTTCCTGGATATGGGCATTATGCTGGCCGGTATGATTCACGTGCCCGTTTACCCGACCCTGAACCCGGACGAGTACAAATATATCCTCAACCACTGCGATTGCAAATGCATCGTTTTTGGTCAGGATGCCATCTACAAACGTGTGGCCGGCATTCTCCCCGAGGTGGAACAGCATCCCGTGATTTACGCCATCGACCCTATCGAGGGCATAACACCTTCTTCGGAATTGGTCGAAATTGGCAAAAAGAATTTTGAAAAATGGAGATCCGTCATCGAGGACAACAAGAAGAATATCCAACCGGACGATGTGGCTACCATCATCTACACATCCGGTACCACGGGTCGCTCCAAGGGCGTGATGTTGACCCATAAGAACATCTGCTCCAACTTCCTGCCGTTGGCCCTGGAGTTCCAGTTGCTTGACTATCACGCCAAGATGCTCAGTTTCCTGCCGCTGTGCCACGTATACGAGCGTATCGTGAACTATCACTACCAGTTTATGGG
This sequence comes from Bacteroidales bacterium, assembly GCA_024685175.1. GTDB lineage: Bacteria > Bacteroidota > Bacteroidia > Bacteroidales > WCHB1-69 > F23-D06. The sequence goes on along the minus strand of JAIKWD010000033.1, from coordinate 28,568 downwards.
CGTAAGTCATTACTACGCCGGCAGTCTGGCTACCATCGGCAAGGATATGCACGATATGAAGGCCGATGGCTTCTGCGCCGTGCCTCGCGTGTTCGAGATGATGTACGACAAGATCCAGGCAGCAGGCAAGAACCTCAAAGGCATCAAAAAATGGATCTTCGACTGGGCTTTCAGAATTGCCACGGTCTACGATTACGACAACAATAATCCGTTGTACAAACTAAAATACGAGATTGCCGACAAGTTGGTCTATAGCAAGTGGCGCGAGAACCTGTCCGGCAAGGAGATGACCGTCGTGTCCGGCGGCTCGTCCATCTCGGGTAAGATCATCCGCCTCTTCACTGCCGCCAAGGTTCGCGTCTATGAGGGCTACGGCCTTACGGAGACTTCCCCCGTTATCGCGGTCAACAATCCCCGCGCACACATCATCAAGGTGGGTTGCGTGGGCGTCATCCTCCCCGGCGTGGAGTGCAAGATCGCCGACGATGGCGAAATCCTGACCAAAGGCCCCTGCCTGATGAAGGGTTATTACAAGGACGAGGCCTATACCCGCGAGGTCATCGACGAAGATGGCTGGTTCCATACGGGCGACATCGGCACCTTCGTGGAAGGCCGTTATCTCAAGATCACCGACCGTAAGAAGGAGGTGTTCAAACTCTCCCTCGGCAAGTTCGTCTCCCCTCAAGTCGTGGAGACCAAGTTGCGCGAGTCGTCGTATATCGACAATGTGATGGTCATCGGCGAGAACGAGAAGTTCGCATCCGCCATTATAGTACCTTCCTTTGAAAAGATGAACGACGAGTTCAAGAAACGGCATATCGCCATCCCCAAGACTCGCGAAGAGTATATTATCCATCCTCATTTTGTAGATATCATCAACAAGGAGGTGGCTGACGTGAACAAGACCCTGGCCGATCACGAGCAGATCAAGCGTTACCGCCTTATTACGGACGAGTGGAGCACCGAAAGCGGCGAGTTGTCGCAGACGCTCAAACTCAAACGCAAGGTCATCTACCAAAAGTACGATGCTCTTTGTCGTGAGATATACAATTACGATAAAAAAGATACGATTGAATAGATGAAAGCGCACTGTTTTTCCAGGACTACGCTCCTATTGACGGTAGTGCTGCTCGCTTTGTCCTCCGGCGCGCAGACCTTGCGCGGCCGCGTGCTCGAAGTGAGCGAGCAAGGCGACTCCACTGCCGTCGCGGCCGCGGCCATCCAGTGGTTGCATACCGCAACGGGCACTTTCACGGACGCTAACGGCCAGTTCGCCCTCAAAAGGGCCAAGACCGACACGTTGGTCGTCACATTCCCTACCTATCAGCCGGACACTTTGGTCGTGGACCGCTCGCAAAACGACATTTCCGTCGTGCTGTCCCACGCGCACGCCCTCGCTGAGGTGCGCATCGTGTCCCGCGACGGATCCTACATCTCCACGCATCCTATCCTCACCACCGTCATCTCGCAAGAAGGCCTGCGCCGTGCAGCGTGCTGCAACCTCGCCGAGAGCTTCGAGAGCACCGTGGCCGTCGATATGGAGTACACCGACGCCATCACCGGCGCCCGACAGATCTCGATGCTTGGACTTGCAGGCAAATACAGCCAGATCCTTCTTGAAAACGTACCCTTCATCCGGCTGCTATCCTACCAGTTCGGCCTCGGCTTTATGCCCGGCTCCTGGATGGAGTCCATCAGCGTGTCCAAGGGCGTGGCCTCCGTCTCCAACGGCTTCGAGGCCATCACCGGCCAAGTCAACGTGGACTACAAAAAGCCGGAGACTAACAACGACAGACTCTTCCTCAACGTCTACGCCAACTCGATGACCAAGACGGAACTCAACCTTACCAGTCGGTTCAAGGTCGGCAAGCAGGACAAGGTCAATACAATGTTGATGCTCTTCGGAGGCCTGCAACTCCTGAAGATGGATATGAACAAGGACGGCTTTCTCGACGCTCCCCTCAACCAGCAAGTCAATGTGATGAACCGCTGGGATTACAAAGTCAACCAGTATTGGAGAGGTCGTGCCTTGGCTGATTTCGTGTGGGACAATAGGGTAGGAGGTCAGACAACATATAATCCGGACGGGTTCACCCCTTCGATGACTGCCTACGGCGTGCACGTCGACAACAAGAGATTCGATTTCATCACCAAAAACGGATTTCTGTTGCCGGGTGAACACGAAAGTATCGGTACCATCGTGGCCTATACGGGCAACTGGACGAACGCGCTGTTCGGTGAGCGTCATTATGGTTTTGATCAACAAAGTCTATACGTTAATTTGATGTATAGCAATAAGTTCGGTAAAAGAGAGCGTCACAAACTAACCACAGGCACCAGTTTGCAGTATGATTACTTTGATTATCAACGAGTTAGCCAGTTTGGGCCTAATATGCCCATGTTGAATAGAACGGATGAATGGGTGCCAGGCATTTTTGCCGAGTATTGCTACATCATCGACCCCAAGTTGGTGGTAATGGTGGGTATGCGCCTCGACTATAATATGAATTATGTCGACTTGACCGGACTGTATTGGACGCCGCGTCTGCACGTCAAGTGGCAGGCCACGGACAATCTCTCGTTGCGCGCCTCCGCCGGCAAGGGCTATCGCACCGCGCATGTGATGGCCGAAAATATGTCTCTGTTGACCTCCAATAGAGAGTTTAGGGGAATGGGTTCCCCTGAATCGCTGAAACCTGAAGAGGCGTGGAATTTCGGCGTCAGTCTCGTACAGAACTTCAACATGCCCGGCGGTCGCTCTTCGTTCTCGCTCGACTACTTCTACACGACTTTCATCAACCAGACGATCATCGATATGGATCAGGATGTCCATTATGTCTACTATTACAACCTGAACGGTGTGTACAATGGTTTGGGCAACCGCTCGCGCTCGCATTCCGTGCAGGCGGAACTTACTCTGCGCCCGTTCACGCGCTTCGAATTGCTGCTGGCCTATAGGTACAACGACGTGCGCTATATGACACATGGCGTGATGCGCGAAAAGGTGCTGATGAGTCCGCATAAGGCCATTGTCAATGTGAACTACAGCACGAAATACGATAAGTGGAAGTTCAACGTGAACCTGCAGATCCACGGACCACAGCGCTTGCCGGACACATATAACAACCCCGTCGAATACCAACGCCCCGAGTATTCCAAGACCTTCTGTCTGCTCAATGCACAGATTACCAAAAAGTTCAGACGATGGGAAATCTATGCCGGCGCGGAGAATATACTCAACGTGAAGCAGAAAGATCCCATTATCGCAGCCGACGACCCGTTTGGCCAGTACTTTGACGCCACGATGGTCTATGCCCCAATTACCGGCATTATGGGCTATCTTGGCTTTCGTTTTGTGCTGAAATAGTTTTTGCTTCTATTTTGAAAAAAAATGTACTTTTGCCCGCTCAAAAAAACGAGATAATTATTAATCATCAAATAAAATTGAAAAAATGAAAAAAATCCTTTTGTTAGCCTTGATGGCTATCTTTACGGTAGGTGCGTATGCCCAAATGCAGACCGTTACCATCCAAACCAATGGCGTTTGCCAGAAATGTGCCGACTGTTTCAAGGCAAATGTTCCTTATTTCAAGGGTGTGAAAGACTACACCTATGATATGAAAACGGCCAAGTTGACGATCAACTATGACTCCAAGAAGACCAATCCTGATGCATTGCGTACGCAAATTAGCAAATTGGGATACAATGCCGACAATGTGAAGGCCGATCCCGCCGCTCGCGAGAAACTCCCTGCTTGCTGCAAGGGCCAAAGCTCCTGTGGACAAGCCACAAAGTCTTGCCAAGGTAAAGCCGAAGGCGAACATAAATGTCAAGGCCAAGCCAATGGCCAACACAAATGTCAGGGTCAGGCTAACGGCGAGCACAAGTGCCAAGGCCAGGCTAATGGCGAGCACAAATGCCAGGGTCAGGCTAATGGCGAGCACAAGTGCCAGGGCCAAGCCAATGGCCAACACAAATGTCAGGGCCAGGCTAACGGCGAGCACAAATGCCAAGGTCAGGCTAATGGCGAGCACAAATGCCAGGGTCAGGCTAATGGCGAGCACAAGTGCCAGGGCCAAGCTAACGGCGAGCACAAATGCCAAGGTCACGCCGATGCCCAGCATCAATGCCAAGGTCAAAAGGCCAACACCCAAAAATCAGAAGTGAAGAGATAATCGCAACCTCTTGCGAACAAAAAACGCAGTCAGAAATCTGGCTGCGTTTTTTTTATGCTTTGTCTTTAGAGTTCTTACTCTTGAACCCGAATCTTCGACTCGCGGGTCCAGTCGACGGTCATGCCGAAGAGCGATATGCCGAGATAACCGCGCATCTTCATCGTTTTGTTGTTGTTGGCCATTCTGACGTATGTCTTGAAGGTTCCTTTTTTGCCGGGATATTGGATTCTTCCATTTTGGTATTCGTTCTCTGTTGCATTGTATTTCAAACCATGCATAAAGACAAGTCCAATCATACTTTTGTCGGCCTTTTTGGTGTTTTCAATCCAGACGACCTTGGCTTCGTATGTACCGTCGGCGGCCTTGTAGACTTTACATTGAGAACCAGTCTTGGTAAAAGGATCACGAGAAAAATAGATGCCGCAGATGTCATCCGCTTTCTGGGCAAAACATGTGGCGGCAGTCAAGATAGCAAGCGATAGCAATAGGATGGTCTTTTTCATTGATAGTCGGTAGTGATTAGTGATTAGTTGTTAGTGATTAATTGACTTTGGCTTTTGATTTTTGCTTTTTGCTTTATTCTTCCGGGGCGAACAATGGATCCCAAGCAGGTAAGAAGATGGGTTCTTGCTCAAAAAGTTTAAGGGTCTTGGCGGGGATGTACTTTTTTTCCACCACCAGGCGGAACATATATTCGTTGAACCACTCGTTGGTCATAATGAGGAAGCCGTTGTGGCCGTATTTCGGCCCCCAGCTGTTCTCCACCATCCACTTGACGGGTTTCCCGTCTTTGTCCAAGTCGACGGCGCAGAGCGTCATTGCGTGCGAGGACATACTGGCGTATGAAGCGATACGCTGTTTCTTGTCCATGTTGAACGTGGTGCCAAACAGAGAGCCATAGTCGTAGTTGTTGACATCGAGATAGCCCTTGTCGCGGTCGAGGAACTTGCCCACATCGCAGGAGAAATACATATTGGTGCTGTCTTTGATGGAGGCGATGGCCATATCGGCGATCTCGTTCATCGGCAGGTTGAGGAATCGCCAGTTCTGTCCGTCATAGACGTGGCGGTCGTACTCGATTTCATAAACCTTGTAGTAATCGCGGGTGGGGTCGTTCATCACCATATAGTATGTGCTGAAGTCCACGTTGGCAAACTTTTGTGCGAAAGACTTGGGCGTGTAGGTCTCGGTGCTCACGATGTTGCCTTTGGCGTCGCGCTGGGTCCAAGTGAACTCCGCGGGCGGTTCGCCGAAAGCGAAAACCAACATGCGGTAGACGGTTTGCAACATCTCCATCTTTTTGTCGAAGAGCATCTTCTCTGTGACGCCCTTGTTGTTGGCCATTTTGCGAAGTTCCAAGCCATCCTCGCGCAGTTTCAATTTGATGAGGTCGGAAATGCGGGAGGTGTTGCTGCTGTTGTAGGTCTCCGGCATTGCCTCTTTGGGCATAATGCCGTATTTGGTCACCAAGTTGGCGATGCCCGTGAACTGGCCGCCGTCACTCAAGGGGTTCTGGAACAGCCATTTCACCGTCTCGTCATCCATCGACTTGGCACAGTTGTCCAAGACGGCCTGTAGGAAGAGGTTGGATTTTTCCAACTGGTCCCAGAAGAAGGTGTAACACTGCGAGAACTGGAAATCAGTAGGCAGGTCGTATTTCTTGATAGCCTTGGAACGGAGCACATTCATGCCTGTGAACATCCAGCAGCGGCCGGACGACTCTTGGTCGGTGACGGCTTTAGAGGGCACTTCGTTGGAGAAGTGGTCGTCAAATGCCGTACGGTTGTCGAAGTTCTTAGCCAACTTGTTGATGTCGTTGGTGACAATGGCATTGCGCAAGGCTTTGTCGGAACTGGTGGCCTTGTACGAGTTCTGGATGGCCTTTACCTGTTCAATGGAGAGACCGCCGTTCTTGTTGATGGTCTGTGCGTTGACTCCAATCAGAGCGCAAGCGGCCAGGGCGACGAGGATTAATTTTTTCATACTAGAGCTTTTTTTTTAGGGCCGCAAAGATACAATTTTCACGGTAATGGCGTATTGCGTCTTTTTATCTATGGGGGTCAGGGCGAGAAATCCTTCATGCCATCGGTTGTCCTGGTAGGTCATGGCGGGTTGCTGTGCGACGAATTGTTGCAGGTCGCCAGGCTTAGGACGGTATTCCAGTTGCATGGTTCCAATAGAGTGGGGATGCACGTGTTGGAGGTAGATCTTGTGTGCTGCCATACCCATCGTCATCCGCAGGTTGATTTCCACCATAGGATTAAGGCGAAAATCATCGTTTTCGCGATAAACGAACATATCCACGCCCACACAGCCTTGATAGTGAGGTTGTATCTCCCTTTCCATGAAGGCGATGAGCGCCGTGCGAACCGATTCCAGTTGCTGATGGTTGACCCATTGGCCGAGGATCTTCTCAATATCGGAGTCTGAGCGTAGTTCGTTGCCGGCGTATCCGTAATGTAGGGTCTGGAAGAGTGAGTATCCCACGAAATCGACCTTTTGTGGGGTACAGTGGAACTCCATGGCGAAGTCTTGCACTACGTTGAGCAGGGGTTCGCCCAAGAGGGCTTTCTGGCGTCGGAGTACGCCCGTGCACTGGCGGCGTAGGGTAGGGGTAAGCTCGCCGTGTGCGTACAAATTGCCCCGTCCATTGCCCGAATATGGTGACTTGAAGATGCACTCGCCCTGCTCCTTGACGAAGCTCTCCACCATGTCGATGTCAGTGAGCAGGCGGGCCGCGGGCGGGTAGATCATGGCGGGACATGCTTCGTGGAGGAACTCCATGGCCTGGATGCTCATTTTGCGATGCGCCAAATTGCGGAGCTGATCGAGTTCGCTGTCGGAGGGCAACAAGCTCTCGGATACACCGGCATTGCGTAGCTGTTGCCGTATCAGCCTGTCCCAGCCCCAAGGTTGGATATGGTCGAAAGATAGCTCCGACAGGTCGAGTGTCGGCGTGTCGTAGGGACAGAAGATGTGTATGTCGCCGAATAGGTGACGTAAGAAGGGAGCACACTCTTTTGCGAAGCGCAGCGCAGATTGCAACGGGACGAAGTGGTCGCTGTCATGCGCCAGGGCGTAGTCGTGTTCGGGGTTGAAAATATATAGCGTAGTGGGGTTCAAGTCGCCTAGTATTCTGTCTGCTCTACGTTCTTGAAGCTGTAGTAGTTGAGGTCGGTGCGCTCTGTCCAGCCTTGTGAGCGCCAGAAGGTGTTGCCGATGTCGTTGTGTTTCATCACGAGCAGTCCACTCTTCTTGATGCCCTCTTTGTCGATGGCGCCATAGACGGCTTGTAGCAGGGCTTTGCCGATGCCTTGGTTGCGGAGGTCGGTGCGTACGACAGTGTGGTAAATGTAAGCGCGGCGGCCGTCCATGCCGCATAGGATGACGCCCACCAGTTCGCCGCCGTGGAAGGCCACGAAGTTGGAGGTAGGGTTCTTGAGCAGGAACTTGGTGATTCCCTCCTTGGAGTCGTCGTACCCCCGAAGGGCCATCCCGTCCGTTATGGACCAAAGATCGTATACTTGCTGATAATCGTCCGCTGTCATCAGGCGTATGGTTAAGTCTTTCATGTCTTTTCTGAGTTTTGATGAATTTGCCCGCAAAAGTACGAGAAAAAATCCATCCTTGTCTTGAAATTGAATGCTTTTTTTGTATTTTTGCAGCCGTTTTAAAAAAAAAAGAGTCGGCTCTGACTCCTTATTCCTAACCAAAATCTTAAACAACATCGACTATGGGAAGAGCATTTGAATACCGTAAGGCAAGAATTTTCAAACGCAACGCATATTTAGCACGTACTTTTACGCGTATCGGCAAGGAGATCACCATGGCTGCCAAGGCCGGTGGCCCCGATCCCGATCAGAACTCAAAGCTCCGTCTGCTTATCCAGACCGCTAGAAATGAGAATATGCCGAAGGACAACATCGATCGCGCCATCAAGCGTGCTTTTGAAAAAGATCAGTCCGATTATAAAGAGATGGTTTACGAAGGTCGTGGACCTCACGGTATTGCCATTCTCATTGAGGCTGCTACCGACAACAACCAACGTACTGTGGCCAACATCCGCAGTTATTTCAACAAGTTGGGCGGTTCGTTGGGCACCTCTGGTATGCTTGACTTCCTTTTCGACCACAAGAGCATCTTCACCGTGGCCCGTACTCCCGATATCGACATTGAGGAGTTTGAGTTGGCCATGATGGACTTCGATGCCGAAATTGATGCTGACGACGAAGAGATCATCGTCATGGCTGAGTTCCAGGCTTTCGGTCCCATCCAAAAATATCTGGAAGACAACAAATATGAGATCAAGAGTTTCCGTTTCGACCGAATCCCGAAGGAGATGAAGACCCTCACGGACGAGCAGCGCGCCGAAGTGAACGTGCTCCTTGACAAGATCAACGAGGACGAAGATGTCACCAACGTTTACCACAACATGGTGGAGCCCATGGAAGAGGGTGACGCCGAGTAATAAAGATCCTAACAAAAACGGTATAAACACGCCGCCGAAGTCCATGACCTCGGCGGTTTTTTTGTTGGCAATAAAAAAGCCGGGAGTGAACTCTCGGCTTCTGTTGACTTGGTAGCGGGGGCAGGACTCGAACCTGCGGCCTCCGGGTTATGAGCCCGACGAGCTACCACTGCTCTACCCCGCAATGTTTACGGCTGCAAAAATACACTTTTTTTCAGTTTCCACAACTATTGAAAAAAAATATTTTGTTGTTTCCATTTTTTTTATATTTTTGCACCCCCAAGTTGAAAGAGGCTCTTCAATTTGAGAATTAATCAGTTAACCTCATTTTTTAACCCTTTAAAAAACCTATTGTCCAGGTGAAAAGGACAAAAATTAATGTCTGAAGAATTGTTAAACACTCCAGAAGAAATGGAATCCCCGGCTGAAAACGTGGCAGAAAACGTACAAACAGTTGAGAACACGGTTGAGCCCGCCGCCGAAACGGTTGAAGCTCCCGCAGCCGAAGCAACCCCTGAAACAGAATCCAAACCCCGTCCGAAGAAAGACTTCGTGAGCGCATACGGCTCTCTCGAAAACTTCGACTGGGACAAAATCGACGACGACGGTGACAAGTACTCCGCCGACGAGAAAGCAAAATTGGAAGATCTGTACACCAAATCTTTCAAATCTGTTGACGAGAACGCCGTCATCATGGGTAAGGTGGTCTCCATCAGCAGCCGCGAGGTGGTGGTCAACATCGGTTTCAAATCCGACGGTGTCATCAACGCCTCCGAACTTCGTTACAACCCCGACCTCAAGATCGGTGACGAAATCGAAGTCTATGTGGAAAGCCAGGAAGACGCCAACGGCCAACTCCAGCTCTCCCACAAACGCGCCCTCATCCTCAAGTCTTGGCAACGTGTCAACGAGGCCTACGACAACCAAGAGGTTATCACTGGCTACGTCAAGGGTAAGACCAAGGGCGGTCTCATTGTCGATGTGTTCGGCATCGAGGCCTTCCTCCCCGGTTCCCAAATCGATGTCAAACCCATCCGCGACTACGATGTGTTTGTTGACAAGACTATGGAATTCAAGGTTGTGAAGATCAACCACGACTACAAGAACGTGGTCGTCTCCCACAAGGCCCTCATCGAGGCTGAAATCGAAGCCCAGAAGGCTGAGATCATCAGCAAACTTGAAAAAGGCCAGATCCTCGAAGGTACCGTCAAGAACATCACCTCATACGGTGTGTTCATCGACCTCGGCGGCGTGGATGGTCTCATCCACATCACCGACCTTTCCTGGGGTCGTATTTCCAACCCCGAAGAGGTGGTCCAACTCGACCAGAAACTCAACGTGGTTATCCTCGACTTCGACGAGAGCAAGAAACGTATCGCCCTCGGTCTCAAACAACTTACCCCGCATCCTTGGGATAAGCTCGATCCGAACCTCAAAGAAGGCGATCGCGTGAAGGGCAAGGTTGTTGTCATCGCTGACTACGGCGCATTCGTCGAGATCATCCCCGGCGTGGAAGGTCTTATCCACGTTTCCGAGATGTCATGGTCTCAACACCTCCGCACCGCCCATGAGTTCCTCAAGGTTGGTCAGGAAGTGGAAGCACAGATCCTTACCCTGGATCGCGAAGAGCGCAAGATGTCCCTCGGCCTCAAACAACTTAAGCCGGATCCTTGGGCTGACATCCTCACCAAGTACCCTGTCGGTTCCAAACACACCGCTACCGTTCGCAACTTCACCAACTTCGGCATCTTCGTCGAATTGGAAGAGGGCGTTGACGGCCTGATCCACATCTCCGACCTCTCTTGGTCCAAGAAGATCAAACACCCTGCTGAGTTCGCCAAGACTGGTGATCCTATCGACGTGGTGGTCCTCGACGTGGACACCGAGAACCGTCGTCTCAGCTTGGGTCACAAACAACTCGAGGAGAATCCTTGGGACGTGTTCGAGACCGTATTTACCATCGGCTCCGTTCACCAAGGTACCATTACCTCCATCAACGACAAGGGTGCCGTCGTGGCTCTGCCTTACGGCATCGAAGGTTTTGCCTTCAACCGCAACCTCGTGAAGGAAGACAAGTCCACCGCTAAGGTTGACGAAACCCTTGACTTCATGGTCGTCGATTTCTCCAAGGAGTCCAAAAAGATTCATTTGTCTCACACCAAGACCTGGCAGGCTTCTCGCGAAGACGAAGATCGTCAGAAAGAAGACGAAGCTCGCAAGCAGGCCAAGGAGATCGCCAAAATCAACGAGAACAATGTCGAAAAGGCTACCCTCGGTGATTTGGACGTGCTCAAAAACCTCAAGGAAGACCTTGAGAAAGAAGGCAACTAGTCTTTTTGCAAATTATGGAAGGCGCCCTATGCAAGGGCGCCTTTTTTTTTGTATTTTCGCCGCCGAAATAGAATGGAATGAAAAAATATCTCGTTATCTTATTATTGCTCGCCTTCATTACGACTGCGCAGGCGCAACGATTCATCGGATACGCCTCCGCAGGCTTGAGCCTCTCCCAAATTGAGGGCGACGACGTGCATGGCTTCTACAAGCCCGGCCTCAACGCAGGCCCTGGTGTCATGCTTCCCCTGGACCGCAAACAGTCCATGTCCCTTTCCTTGGAACTGCTCTATGTGCAAAAAGGCTCCCGTTGCAGCTATCGTCACGATCCCTTCGACACAACGCTCTATGCCCCCTCCATGTTCCTCGACGTCGACCGTAAGGTGCCCTTCGACTCTTCCATGAAATGCCGTATCGCCCTTGACTATATCCAGATCCCGATCATCTTCCGTTATGAAGATATGCGCTCCGGCTGCTACATTGGCGCAGGTTTTGCCTGGAGCCGGCTCGTGAGGGCTAAAGAACTTTACAACGGCTTTACCCGTACCACCAACGTGACATCCGGAACCTTCAAGACCAGCGACTGGATATTCATGGTCGATGCCGGTATTCGACTCTATAAAAACTTGACCCTCAATGTCAGATGGGAATATTCCATGGTGCCCACGCGTACGATGGAATACAGCATCGGCAAACTCAACAGTGAAGGTGACTTTGAGGTTACTGACCATTGGTTCAGTAAATTCCATAACCATACTATTACCTGCAGACTCACTTATTATTTCAACGAGAAGTTTGTTAGAAATACAAAGACCAAACTTGATGGAAGTCTTATCGGCACCAAGTGGGTGCGTGATATTCCGGATTATAACTGAAATTAATTGTCATTTATGAAAATAAGAAACCTGTTTATCAGTGGCGTATGCCTGCTTGCCGTCCTGTTCACTTCGTGTGACAATGACTTGGACCTTACGGCAGACTATAAGAACATCACTTTCACGTATGCCATCCTGAACCAGAACGATTCCATTCATTATTTCAAGATTTACAAAGGCTTCTTGACCGATGATAATGCATACGTGGCAGCATCAGGATGGGAGAATATATACTATCCCGTTGATTCTATTGAGGTCCGTTTGGAAGAAATCTCTGAATCAGGTCGTCTCTTACGTACTGCTGTGCTAGACACTACAACCCAAGTGGACAAAACTAACGGCTATTTCGCTCATCCGAAACAGCTGTTGTACTACTCCAACTGGAAATTGAGCACAAACAACACGTACAAGTTGGTGGTAAAGAACGTAAACAACGGTAAGGAGGTCTATGCCGTGACCCCAATCGTGGGCAACTTCTCGCTCCGCAATCCACAGCAGACGTGGAATATGAACTTGGAAAATCCATACACCATCCGATTCTACGCTGCCGAACATTCCGCCGCCTACGACCTCTACATGTCGTTTTATTTTATCGAAGTGAACCGTACCACGGGGGAAATCAAACATAAAGTGCTGACCAAGAAACTCAATTCCGACTTCATCCGTTCCACTACAACCAATGAGGTCTCCTTTGTGGGGTTTGTGCCGAAGACTTTCTATGAGTATATTGCCCAGAATATTCAGGCCGATGATAATATCGACCGATACATTGATGCCATTAACGGCAAACCCTACAGCTGCATCCGTCTCACCCTTTGGGCAGCCGACAAGACCTTCCTTAACTATTACAACGTGTCGCACCCTAACACCAGCGTCGTGCAGAACCGTCTGGAATACACCAACTTCATCTCTGAAGACGAGACGGCGTACGGCATTCTCGCCTCCCGCAACTCCTGTCACCGCGACCTGCAGTTCAACTCCCTCGAACACAATGAAGACACCCTCGTGAAAGGTCAGGTGACCAAACACCTTAATTTCAACTATTATCGTAACTCGCCACTGTTCCCGTCAGAACCGTAATTAGGAATTTTCCTGAATATTTAAACAGCTTATCAGAACAACAATTAAACATTTCAACACAAATGCAGCGTTTCATCGTCTTTTTGTCAGTTTGTCTTCTGCTTGTCGGTTGTGGCAAGCCGAAGCCCATTGTCGTTATTCCCGAGCCAGTGGACTGTACACCCAAAAAGGGTGCTTTTGTCATCAATAATGAGACATATCTATGTTTTGACAATCTGGAAGAGAGTGGGAGGGAGTTTTCAAAGGTTGTGAGCGATGGCTTTAAGCAGTTGCTCAAGGTCAATTTGAACTTGGGAGATGAAGATTCTCAGCGAAACAATTATATTCTCTTTGAACTTAATGACAAATCTGATGATAATTTGGGTGAAGAAGGCTACACGCTCGTGGTGAAACGCAACCGAGTGATTGCCAAGGCTAACACGCCCGCCGGCTTGTTCTATGCCTACCAGACTTTGCTGCAGTTGACCTATCCGAGCCAACTGGCCAACGAGAAGAAGATGGAGATTCCGTGCTGCAAGATCACGGATAAGCCGCGTTTCGCCTATCGTGGGGCCCATTTGGACGTGTCGCGCCATTTCTTCGATGTCAACTTTGTGAAGCACTACATCGACATTATGGCCGCCTATAAACTCAACAAGTTCCACTGGCACTTGACGGACGACCACGGTTGGCGTATTCAGATAGACCGATATCCCGAGTTGACCAAGATAGGCGCTTGGCGTCCCGAGCGCTCGAGTTGGGACACGCTGCATCCCGTGCTGCCCGAAGAGCCCTGCACCTATGGTGGTTACTATACCAAGGCCCAGATCCGCGACATCGTGGAGTATGCCGCCGCCCGTCATATCGACATTATCCCCGAAATAGAAATCCCCGGCCATTGCAGCGCCATCCTCGCCACCTATCCGCAGTATGCCTGCGACGACTACCCCTACACCGTGGCCGTGGGTCCCTACTGGCCGCCGAAGGCCATTATGTGCGCCGGCAACGACGACGTGCTCACCTTCTACAAGAATGTGCTTGACGAAGTGGCTGAACTGTTCCCGTATCCCTATATCCACATCGGCGGCGACGAGGCCTTCAACGACAACTGGCAGGTGTGCCCCAAATGCCAACAACGCATCGCCGACAAGCATCTGGCCGACGAGACTGATCTCCAGCGATGGCTGATGAACGAGATTGAACAACATCTCACCACCCTCGGCAAGAAGGCCATTATGTGGGACGACATCGTGTCAGACGATATGGTCAACAAGTGCGCCGTGATGTGCTGGCAAGGGTTGGATGTGGCCAAGACTGCCGCCAAACACGGCAACGAGGTCATTTTGTGCCCCACCAGTCACTGCTATTTCAACTTCTACCAGGCCGATCCCGAGACCGAGCCGCTGGCGATGACCGGACTCATCACTCTGGAGAAGGCCTATAGCTTCGATCCCGTGCCTGAAGGCCTCACCAAAGAGCAGCAGAAAAAAATCCTCGGAGGCCAGTGCAATCTCTGGACCGAGTTCATCAACACACCCGAGCAGGCCGAGTATATGCTCCTGCCGCGTCTCTGCGCTCTCGCCGAGTGCGTCTGGACCCCCGCCGACAAGAAAGACTACAAGAACTTCACGCAACGGTTGGATTATCACAAACCCTTCTTGCCTACGGCAAACCAATAATCCAATGAACCAATAAACCAGTGAACCGGATTCTATGAATCCCTGATCCTTTGATTTTTGGTTTTTGCATAACTTTCGCTTGCGAAAGTTATGCAAAATGCGCGGTTAACAACTATTTTGTTTTTCGGGAAAAACAGTATCTCAAATTGTTATTTTTGCGATTGTGTTTTAGTGTACAATGCAATATTGCACGCGAAAACGAGTTATTGAGATAAAATAATTTTTTGATATGAAAAAACTGTTTTGTTTGATTATCGGATTGTTGGCGTGCCTCACTGCCTTCTCGCAGGCGGAGAACGCCAAGTATTACATTGAAGGTGACTATAACATCACCAAGGGCGACAACAACCAGTTCGTCTACACGCTGTCCAACATCACGTCCAAGGGCATTAGCTTTGCTCCAGTCCAGACCATCGTGGGCCACGTTGAACCCGACGAGTCCATCTCCTTCTCCTTTGAGAAAGCCAGTACCGACTATCCCGGCGGCTTTGAGGAGGGTCTCAAGTTTTGGAAATGGCAATATGACGGCAAAGACTACAAATGGCAGCGCGACAGCGAGGTCAAGGATGCCCAGCAGCAGTTCAAAACCGACGGCGTGATGGTCGTGATGCTCATCCTCGACTGCAGTACCTCCCTCGGCGAGGTTAATTTCGCCAAACTGCAAAACGCCGCCATCAAGTTCATCGACGTGCTCTACAACGCCTCCCCCAACGGTAGCGTCCGCATCGGCATTATCGGCTTCAACACGATGAGCAACACCGACAAGATGGTGTACGACATCCGACCGCTCAACGCGGACACCAAGTCGTCAATGATACAGTTTATCCACAACCTTACATTGTATAATAATACATCTTTATATTATGCTATGCACAAAGGTTCCGACCTCGTGGGCAACTACGTGGCCGCTATGAGCAGCGAAGACCGCGAGAAGTTCGACTATGCCTGTATGGTCTCCTTTACCGACGGCTATGACAACCACTCCGCCGACGAGCGTATCGGCATCCCCGACAAAGGTCTTGACAACCCCTACTTCCAATATGTCCGCGACAATGTAGTGGACAAACTCATTGGTGGAAAAGAACTGAAGAGCTATGTCATCGCCATCAAGGGCAACGATGTGGCCGAAGACAACAAGCTTTACCAGACGGTGTTCAAGAGTCTGGCTTCCGAGAATCCGTTCTTGTTGGAAGACTTCAGCCAGCTGGAGACCCAGTTCGAGAATATGGCCACCGAGTTGATGAAACGTTGGCAGACGGTGACCTGCTATGTGCCTGCCGCTTACCGTGGCAAGATTCGTTGGACCCTCGGCGATGCCTCTACTCCGGCACCCAAAACCACCACCACGCCCGCGACTCCTGCGGAACCCAAGACCGTGGCCCGCACCCATAAGGCCTTCCTTGGCGTAAACGGTGGTCTCGACTTCGAGTTCGCTTCCGCTATGCAGCCGATCTTCTACTTCGGCCTTGGCGCTGGTTTTGACTTTGCCATTCCGCGCGAACGCTTCGCCATCGGCGGTATGGTCTCCCTCAAATACCCCTTCGGAGGTCCGTTCCATGTGGACCTTGGCCCGCTGATGCTCTTCGGCGACTATGAGAACAATCCTGCCTTTATGCTCGGCGCCGGTCTGGACTTGCGCTTCGGCACGGCCAACGTGAAATATATGCGCGTCAACGAGCATCTTGAGGAGAAATATGAGCAGAGATGGACAGATGATAAATTTGGTCTGGGTGCAACCTTGCGCTTGGGTGCTACCACCACCCACCACAATCTCTATTTCTTCACCGACATCTCACTCGGTGGCTACAGAGCCGACTATCAAGGTCTCAAGCCGTCGTTCGTCTATGATGGTGAAGGTAACCAAATGTTGGATCCTCAAACCGGACGTCCGATTACGCAATACAAGACATCCCGGGAAAGTCATTTGTATTTCAACATTTCCCTTAACGTAGGATATAGATTCTAACGAGAATAGTCTATATAATGAATGCCGACTCGGCAATGCCGTCGGCGAACCACAAGCCGGTTTCTGTCAGTAGGAGCCGGCTTTCTTTTATCTGGTAGTGCTCCGGTGCGACGTGTTCCCGGAAATGTAGGAGCAAGGACTCCGCGCGCGCGTCCCCGTATTGCGCGCGTATCGCGTCGAGGTCCACGCCCGCGCGAGTGCGCAGGCCGAGCATCAGCGTCTCGTTGTAGAGGTCGTCGCAGGTCAGCGTCTCCCGCTCGTCGAACGCCACGCCCGTCTCCATATTGTCGCAGTAGCGGGCCAGGTTGGCGGGGTTCCACTGGCGGCTTTCGCCGTCGAAGGAGTGGGCCGAGGGTCCGAGCCCCAGATAGGGCACGTGCGCCCAGTACGCGCTGTTGTGTTGCGACTCGCTGCCGGGCACCGCGAAGTTCGAGACCTCGTACTGTCGCAAGGCGGAGTGGGGGAGCGCCTCCAACAGTATCCGATATTGCTCCGCCGCCAGCCCGTCGTCCACGGGCGCGTGACGCTGGAGTTGGATCTGCTTGTAGAGGATGGAGTTCTCTTCGGGCGTGAGGGCATAGCATGAGAGATGGCACACGGGCAGTGCGAAGGCGGTCTCCAAGTCTTTGCGCCATAGGTCGTTGTCACGCTCAGCCACACCGTAGATGAGGTCGATGGAGAGGTTGTCAAAGCCGGCGGCGGCAGCGTTGTGCACCGCTTCGGCGGCTTGCTTGGCCGTATGCCGCCGCCCCATAAAACGCAACACGGCGTCGTCGAACGACTGCACTCCGATGCTGAGCCGGTTTACCCCCAGCGCGCGCAGGGCCCGACAGTAGTCTGATGTTAGCTGCTCGGGATTGGCCTCCATCGTGAACTCCTCCACCGTATGGCCCAGTAGCGGTTGTAGCAGCGCGAGAATGTGCTCCAGCTCGTCGGGCGATAGCAGACTGGGCGTGCCCCCACCGAAGTAGAGCGTCCGCACGGGCTCTCCCCTCAGATAGTCGCCCCGTATGACGATCTCTTGCTCCAGCGCGCGGATATACCGCGCCTTCCCATCGGTGTTCGCCACCGAATAGAAGCCGCAATACACGCATTTGCTGCGACAAAACGGAACGTGAAGGTAGAGTCCGGCCATACGTCGGGATAACGGAGAGGCGGGGAAAATATTGTAAAAGAGCAAAGAACAAAGTGGAAAATCAAAATAGGGAGTCGCTAATACTTTGTACTTTGCTCTTCGATTATCGTATATGTTTTTTAATTATGGTTTTTTAAAATTTTGTATTTTTGCAGCTTCTTTGAACACGCGAAAAAAATCATCTATTAACTAAAAATAATTGTTTATGGAAAATTTAGTAAAGTATGTATGGATCGTTTTTGGCGCATCCATTATCGCGCTGGGTTTCGCGTTCTTCTTCTATCGCAGGATGCTGAAGGAAGACGAGGGTACGCCCACAATGCGCGAGATCGCGGCCCACGTGCGCAAGGGCGCTATGGCCTATCTTAAGCAACAGTACAAGGTGGTGACCATTGTGTTCGTCATCCTCGCTGTGCTGTTCTTCGTGATGTCCCTCTTCAACCTGCAGAATGGTTGGGTGTGGTTCGCCTTCCTCACCGGTGGTTTCTTCTCCGGCTTGGCTGGCTTCCTGGGAATGAAAACGGCCACCTACGCCTCCGCCCGCACCGCCAATGGCGCGCGCCAGTCGCTCAACAGGGGCCTCCAGATCGCCTTCCGCAGCGGCGCCGTGATGGGTCTCACCGTCGTCGGCCTCGCCCTGCTCGACGTGTCTGTATGGTTCCTCATCCTCAACTACTTCATCCCTGAGGCCAACCACTTGGTGATCATCACCACTACGATGCTGACCTTCGGTATGGGTGCCTCCACGCAGGCCCTCTTCGCTCGTGTAGGCGGTGGTATCTACACCAAGGCTGCCGACGTGGGCGCCGACCTCGTGGGCAAGACCGAGTACAACATCCCTGAGGATGACCCGCGCAACCCCGCCACCATCGCCGATAACGTCGGTGACAATGTGGGCGACGTCGCCGGTATGGGTGCCGACCTTTACGAATCCTACGCTGGCTCCATCCTCTCTACGATGGCCTTGGGCGCTGCCGCCTTCGCCACCATCGGACCCGAGATGCAGATGAAGTCCATCCTTGCTCCTATGATGATCGCCGCAGTCGGCGTCATCCTCTCCGTGATCGGTATCTTTATGGTCCGCACCAAGGAAGAGGCCAATATGACCCAACTGCTCAAGGCCCTGAGCCGCGGTACCAACACCTCCGCCATCCTCATCGCCGTGGCCACGTTCGCCATCTTCGCTCTCGTGTTCGGCACGGAGTCCAATATGTGGTGGCACGTCTCCTTATCTGTGGTCGTCGGCCTCTTAGCAGGTGTCATCATCGGCAAGTCTACTGAATACTATACTTCCCAATCCTTCAAACCTACGCAGAAGGTCGCCGAGGCATCCCAGACGGGTCCCGCCACGGTCATCATCTCCGGTATTGGTTTGGGTATGATCTCCACCGTGATCCCGGTGCTCACCATTGGCGTAGCCATCATCCTGGCTTACCTTTGCGCCAACGGTTTCCACATTGCCTTCACGCCTGAGAACCTCTCCTTGGGTCTCTACGGTATCGGCATCGCCGCTGTGGGTATGCTCTCTACGCTGGGCATCACCTTGGCTACCGACGCTTACGGTCCTATCGCCGACAATGCCGGTGGTAACGCCGAGATGAGCGGCTTGGATCCTGAGGTCCGTCAACGTACCGACGCGCTTGACGCGCTGGGCAACACCACCGCCGCCACGGGCAAGGGCTTCGCCATCGGCTCCGCCGCTCTGACCGCTCTCGCACTGTTGGCTTCTTACGTGGAAGAGATCAAGATGGGTCTTGTGCGTATCGCCGAGAACGCAAGCGACGGTATGGCTGTCGTGGCCGACGGCATCCAGAAGACCGCTGAAGAACTTGCTGGTGCCAACCTGATCGACTTTATGAACTGGTACAACGTCAGCTTGATGAACCCGAAGGTGCTCGTGGGTGTCTTCATCGGTTCTATGATGGCCTTCCTGTTCTGCGGTCTCACGATGAATGCCGTGGGTCGCGCCGCCCAGAAGATGGTTGAGGAAGTGCGTCGTCAGTTCCGCGAGATCAAGGGTATCCTCACTGGTGAGGGCACGCCCGACTATGCTCGTTGCGTGGCTATCTCTACCAAGGGTGCGCAAAGAGAAATGTTGTTGCCCTCCATCCTCGCTATTTTGGCTCCTATCTGTACGGGTCTGATCCTCGGCGTGGCCGGCGTGCTCGGCCTGCTCGTGGGTGGCCTCGGCGCCGGTTTCGTGCTCGCCATCTTTATGGCCAACTCCGGCGGCGCTTGGGACAACGCCAAGAAATATGTGGAAGAAGGCAACTTCGGCGGCAAGGGTTCCGAGAACCACAAGGCCACTGTCGTGGGCGACACCGTGGGCGATCCTTTCAAGGACACCTCCGGCCCGTCCCTGAACATCCTCATCAAGTTGATGAGTATGGTCTCCATCGTGATGGCCGGCCTCACTGTCGCTGTTCACCTACTATAATATATAGTATATACAAGATTCCGCCCTCGCTACGCTTGTTCGAAATGGGGTGAGTGTAGCGTTGAGATAGATAAATAATGGGCGGCGGGCTTTGCCCGCCGCCCATTATGTCATTATGGCTTAGTGCGTGGGTTCCATTCCAGTGTGCCCGCCGGAACTCCAAAATGGTTGGGACTGATAAGGCTCCTCCGGAAATAAAAAAATTACTAACAATTGTTAGCCGAATGTGTTAATAAATTTATTATATTTGCTCGTTTATTAGTATGACTATTTGTATGCAAATAGGAAGATAAGGTAAATGGCTGAAATTGAAATTGTTACAAATGATTTTGAAGCCCAGGACCCGTTGTGCGAACGTGCGAATTTGCGCGATGGCTCCGCTTTTTCCTCCGAAACTGCCGGTAGGATTACGTTTAAATTGAGGAATTGTGCGGTGGATTTAGATTTTTTTCTGAGTAAAAACAATAAATAATATATATAATAATAATTAAAATCTCAAACAAAATGACAACAAAACTACATTTTCTCAACCGAAAGTGTTGGGCCATCCAGATGGCCTGTATGCTTGTGTGTGCGTTGGTCCTCTCGTTTACCACGGCGAGTGCGCACAACGACCGCACGGTAACTCGAACGAACCACGAGTCCGGCTTGACCATTAAGGGTAACCTCCCTGTGACAGCCACCGTTGAGGCGGTGCCGGTTAACGTGAAGGCCCCGAACGGCAAGCCCGCCGTTGCCGCTTACGATATTACCATTAAGAACGGCAACCGCGAGTGGCAGCCAGCCGCCGGCGAACCCGTTATGGTGTCCCTCACCAACAAGAAGTTCGTGGATGGCAAACTTCTCGATGTGTACCATCAAGGTCCAAACGGCCCCGAATTTGTGGCTACGGTTGCTCCCCAAAACGGCACCATCACTTTCCCGGGCTACTCCTTCTCGGTCTACATCGTCTCGGAAGCGCCCGAGTTCACACGTTTGAAGGTGGTCTTTAGAAACCCCAACGACCCAGAACCGCTGGCTACGTATTATGTGAAACCCGATGATGCCACCAGCGACTCTCTGTTCAAGCTGATCGTATGGGACCCGGGTGCGGGTACTCTGCTTGAAGGCGAGAAATTCCTCGGATGGACCGATATAGAGAACTATACCGTGAACGATGCCGCCAATGCTATGACTATCGCCGGCGTTCGTCAGGATTTGAAGGATAACAAGCTGGCCGGCACTATCGCCGATGGCACCGAAGTCGTCTATTATGCTATGCTGTACAAAACCTTCAGCGTAACCTATACCGACGAGAATGGTACCATCATCGCCGTCAACAATTTGTTGGCCGAACGCGATGCCACTTCTTACAGCAACTATAAAGTTTACCAGTCTTATACGGCAGAAGAACCCAACTACAATCTTGTGGGCTGGGACGTCATTGCCGGCGCGGGCAATATAAACGCAACTGCCCCTATCTCCAACAATACTAATGTCACCCTTACCGGCAATGTGACCCTGAAAGCCCATCTTGAGGATGGACGTTGGCTCATCTTCGAAGAGGGTGAAGGCGGCACCTATAATGCTCCTATCTTTGTGAAATGGAATACCCCAACAGTGTGCCCGGTGTTGGCTCAACCTGAAAATATGATCCGCAACGGCTATACTTTCGGTGGCTGGTACAACGACGATGCATTCACCACTCCGTTTACGTTCGGCGATACGATTGCAGCCAATAAGACTATATACGCCAAGTGGGTTGCCAAGACAACCGCTGGCTATGCGATCATTGTCTGGAAACAGAATTTGACCGCCGATGGCTATGACTACGATACTTTGATTACTAGAACCAACGGCATCGTCAACGATCCCATCGAAAATGTTGTCCAAGTGGGAACCGGCAATGATGCTATGATTAGCGTGGATGGGACAGCCATTACCAGACCGGGTTTCCATCTTAGCAGATTTGACGAAGGCAAGACGGTTTCGCTGGACGGCTCTACCGTGGTGAATGTCTATTACGACCGTACCGAGTATACCCTCACCTTTGCCACGATGCAATACCAGGAGACGACAAGTAATACCGGAACGCAATATGGTTCGGTTGGTGGTCAATATGTTGAATTGACATACAGAAACAATAGTTGGCAATACCGCGGCGGGATATTTGGAGGATGGGTAACTTACAATGGTACTCGTTACATCCGTGTGCCGGGTACTACGGTCAAGACCATTACCGCCCTTTATGAGCAGGATATCCACTCGAATTTCCCCATCCAAGGTACGAACGGTGTCAATTACACGGGCTATGTGTGGGATCCGGTGAACAGCGCGATTTTCACCTCCGGCCAGGTTCCGTCCTTGGAGACGATGCCGGCCGAAAGCACGACATTCCTCGCTTTGCAATATGGTACTACCACCTCCGTTCATATGTACTATTACACCGAGGCCCAAGAACAGACGGCTGGTGACGGAAGAGTGTTGTACAATGGAATGTATTATGACCAACACCAACACGTCACTATCAATGCCAGTGGCGGTATTAATTCCACCAAAACCGAGGACTTTTATGACATTATGGGATATCAGCAGCAAACATCCGTCCCTGCTTACGACGCCGATGGCATTGCTGCTTTGAATAATACCAATAACTACACGATTCGTTTCTACTATACCCTTAAGGTCTATAGCATCAACTATATGGATGGATCATACGTAGATGGAGATGACAATTCTATGTCCTCCACCGACTTGAACCAATTGGGCACGGCTGAGAATATTCCATATTTGAGCGATATGTCTTCTTACAACAAGGGCGGTGCCAACTACTTTGATGCCAACACTTCCTCCAAAGCCCCGGAAGGCTTTGCGTTTGCCGGCTGGTTCTGGGACAAGTCTTGTACGCAGCCGTGCGAGTTCACCTCTATGCCTGACGGTGGTATGACGGTGTATGCCAAGTGGCACCAGATCCAATATCGTGTGTTCCTCCATCCGAATGCAGGTACACAAGAAACCGATCCTTCCTTGGAATGGGGTAGTGCATCTCAAGCTATGTGCTTCCGTGTGAGCTATAACAGTAAGGTCAGTGCTCCTACGGGTAAACGTGACGGATGGCAGTTTGTGGGTTGGTTTACCGACGAAGGACTCAACAATGCCTTCAACGATGAGACCCGTTTGACCGACGCAATCACGACAACCTATATAAAGAGAATCCATTTTACTGATCCTATGGATAGATGGGGCACGTTGGGAGAGAATCCCTTCAATACCGATACTGCACACGCCGCAGATCCCAATCGTGATCGTTTCTGGGTTACAAAGAGATTCGATATTTACGCCAAGTGGCGTAAGAACATTGATGGTGCCCCCGGCATCAAGCTGGTTTACCAAGTGGGCAATAGCGCAGACGAGCGCGTTGACACGAACTACTATGTGGACAACACAGATGCCATAGCCCTGCCGGCCACCACACACAATAATCCCACCGATTCCATCTTCTCCTATTGGGAGGTGCAAAAGTGGAACGCGAGCAGCAATGCCTTCGAGAACTCCGGCGTCAACGTCTTCGGTGCCGGTAACTTTACCGTCCTGTTGGCCAATGCCAAGAAGGAAAATATCACCGATACGACGTTCAAGTATACTATCCAATTGGTCGCCCACTACGAGGCCAAACCCAAGGCAACCCCGACCTTCATCGTTTGGTTCAAGAACGACGGATCGCACGAAACAGTGAGAGTGGACAGCGTGGTCAACGGCCATCGTCTGGGCATCAACGAAGCCGTGAAGATAGTAGACGCCCCTGAACGCGAGGGCTATATCTTCAAGGGCTGGTTCAAGGCCAACCTTAAGAACGTTGTCCTGGATGCAGCCAGGACCGACACTGCTGTATGTGAACCGAACTTCCTCGACTATGACGGCACGGATTATCTCAGTCATACCACCGGCAACGTCGCCGACTCTGTCGCTGCTGACGAGGCCAAACCTTACGACTACCTCTATGCTGTTTGGCAGAGAGATTTCACCATCGAGGTTCCTGCCACCGTCTGCACGGGCTATGAACTGCCCACAACGACCACTACTCCCGCCGGTTTGCCTGGCACGTGGACGTTGAACGATGCTCCCGTGACTACCGTGACCGCTTCGGGCAAGTATGTCTTTACGTTGAGTGACGAATGCGGTTCCGACACCATTGATATCACGGTGGACGAGAGTGCATTGGAAGTGACCTTGAAGGACACGACCGTTTGCTACGGCTCCGACGTCACCCTTACGCCGACAGTGATCCCCGCTGGCACCTATAATTATGCGTGGAGCGACGGATCGACGACCTCCGCCTCTCTCGAACTCACCAACGTGACCGAGAATGCTGAGTATATGGTGACAGTTACCTCGGCCGCTTGTTCTAACACCGCAAACGTCAAGGTTACGGTAAATAAACCTACCGTTGATATTACTGGCGAAGAGGTTGTTTGTTTCGACAGCGCACTCGTGCTGACCGCTGCCGGTACCGGTATGGGAACTGTGACCTATGCTTGGGATAACGGCACTACGGGCGCTACGAACACGTTGACTGCACTTCAAACGAACGGCGAAGCTTCCGTCATCTTGACCGACAGCGTCGGCTGCAAGGCATACGATACGTTGAGATATACGGTTTATGACCAACTGATACCGGGTAGCATCCAATATGAAAAGAAGATCTGCAACCAAGACACTATCGCGATGGTGACTGGTACCACTGCTGCCAGTGGCGGCGTGAATGGCCGCTATCAATGGGAGTCCGCTGAAGCCGAGACTGGCCCGTGGAGCGAAGTCGCTGATGGCACGGAAAAGGACTATACGATGACGAACATCCATCATCTCTATATGCGTCGTGCATGGATCACCGACTGCGGAACGGTCTACACCAACACGGTTTACATCGTGAACGTCGGCACCGTCAGTGTCGGCTCTCCGACCGGTAAGGATACGACCTATTGCGAGGGTACTAACGTCTCGCACGCCATGTCTGTCACCGGTGCAAGCGCATCCTCAGGTGCCACACTCACTTATCTGTGGTTCACCTCTACGGACAATGGCGCTACCTGGACACAAGTCGCCTCCACACAGGACTATGTGTACGCAAACAGCAACTTCACCGAAGAGGTATGGTTCAAATATATGATCCTCCTCGACGAGGCTTGCGACACCGTGAAGAGCAACAGCGTCCGCAAGCTGAAGGTCGCCCCGAGTACTTCGATGGCGCTGAATCCGAAAGAGCAGACCAAATATTATGGTGAAGACATTACAACAGTCGAGATCAACGCTCAGAATGGCACGATTGTCATCGACCCTGCCGATGTGCCCGAAGGCTTCCATTACTATGCCACTACGATGAGTTTCAGCAACAGCGGCACTCCCGCAGTCGGCGATTACAGAATCCCCGTCCGCGTGGAAGGTCTTTGCGACACCCTGAAGGATACGATTATTGTTCATATCTTGCCGAAGATGGTCCTGAATTGCCCGTCGACAACTGCCGAGCTTACCAAGCAGTTTGACGGAACGATCCTGAACCCGAAGGCAACGGCTGACAATCCAAGTGCCACCATTCTCTATAGCCGCAGTGAAAACGGTACCGACTGGAGCTCCTTCGCCGAGTGGAGCGCTACCTATCCCGGCATCACCAATGTCGGCAAGGTGTACGTGAAAGCTACGGCGGTCCTGGGCGAATATAAGTCCGACACTTGCGATTATGAACTTGAAGTCACCAAGGCTAAATTGATTATTAAGGACCTCACCAGTACTAAGAAGTACGACGGCGATACGCTGACTGTAAACTTCGACAATCCGGAAGTTGTGGTTCAAGGTCTTGTCGCGGGCGATGCGGTTACCGCAGGTGTCCTGAAGACCAGAGGCTATGTGGCAGGCAACTACACCTATCAAGTGGGTGTCTTCGGCGGCAGTATGTTCAGCGGCGAAGCGTTTATCGATACCCCGTTCGAGACATTCTTCGGCATCGACAACTACGAGGTCGTCTATAACATCAAGTTGACGATAACCTATCGTTCCATCACCATCACCGCCGATGACGCACAGCAAGTGTACAACGGCACGCCTTTGACCAAGGACTCCTATACGGTTACGGGCGATGGACTGGCCAGTACCGATGAGATGACCGTCAACGTGGCAGGTAGCCAGACTTGCGTCGGCTCTTCCGCCAATGTGCCTTCTGATGCGGTAATCATGCATCAACCCGATAATGTCGAGGTGAACGACAGCTACGAGATTGTGTATGTCAATGGAACCCTTACGGTTGATCCGGTTACCACCGGTTTCGAATGCCCGAATGCTCTTGACATAGTGCTTCCGTTCAGCGCTTGCGATACCGTGCTTGACTTCCCCAGTGCCGACGATTCCGCCAAGGTGACCCCGGCAATCCCGAACGCTATCATTGACAACGACTACGACGGCTCCCCGCTCATCCCTGGCTCCTATGTCATCACTTGGAGTCTCAAGGACGAATGCGGCAATATTATGTTGAGCTGCCCGCAGAACGTCTCGATCACCTTCCCGCCGTGTCCCGACGCCAAGGACTTTGAGGATACCATCTACCATAGTGTCCGTATCGGCTGCGACTGCTGGACCTCGCGCAACCTTTTGTCCACCAAGTACAGCGACGGTAGCGACATACCGAATGTCCACAGCTATGTGTCTGCCGACTATCCGAATGCGGAAGAGAACGTGAAGATATTCGGCCATCTGTACGATTGGGAAGCCGTGGTTAACGGCGAGACGCCCAATGCTAACGGCCACATCCAGGGTATCTGTCCCGAGGGTTGGTACGTGCCTACGGCCGAGCAGTACGCTGCCTTGAGCGCCTATGGCACCGACGCCTTGAGATCGCCCGACTACTGGTTAAACGGCGCCGGCGGTAGCAACACCACGGGATTCACCTCCCTGCCCGGCGGCTACTATGACGGTTCCATCGACCGCTACATCAACCTGATGGCAGAGGCCTACTACTGGTCCACGAAGAAAGAGGGTAGCAATATCAATCCTTCCGCCTCCGTGATCTCCTTCTTCTGCGAGTCAGTGGTGGACGCCACTGTCCGCGAAGGCCTCGGCTACAGCGTGAGATGTATCAAGGAGAGATAACAGCTCCACTTCCTTAACCATACAAGGGCTTCCTGCAAAGGGAGCCCTTTTTTTTTAATTCAAAATTCAAAGTGCAAAGATTGCTATTTCACTTTGGAGCGGGGAGAGGGGTATAGGTTGTTTTTTTTCAAAAAAAAATTAACAATTGTTGGTTACGAATGTTAATAAATTTATTATATTTGTTCGTTTATTAGTATAACTATTTGTATGCAAATAGGAAGATAAGGTAAATGGCTGAAATTGCAATTGTTACAAATGATTTTGAAGCCCAGGACCCATTGTGCGAACGTGCGAATTTGCGCGGTGGCTCCGCTTTTTTCTCCGAAATTGCCGGTAGGATTACGTGTAAATTGAGGAATTGTGCGGTGGATTTAGATTTTTTTCTGAGTAAAAATAATAAGTAATATATATAATTAAAAATCAACAAAATGGAAAACACTCTACAAAACAACCTCAAGACGGTTGCCTGTACGGCGGCTGTCGTGAAATTGCAGAAGCGGATGGCGAAAACCCTCCTCTCGTTCTGTATCCTTTTCTCCATGCTTATGGGGATTAATGTGATGGGTTATGCGCAGAACACCACACAACCTGTGATGCAGAAAACCTGCTCCATCGCCAAGGGTGGTGCAGCGGTGAACTTCACCGTGGCGGGCCAGCTGCCCGACAACGCGCGCGTGAGCGCCACCTCGGTGAGCCGCACCCTGCCCAACGGCAAACAGGTGATGGGCGCGTATGACATCACCATTACGAATGGCTCCAGCGAATGGCAGCCGCAGGCCGGCCAGCCGGTGATGGTCTCCATTACGGACCCCAACTTCACGGATGGCGTGCCGATGGATGTGTACCACGAGAGTGCGAACGGCAAGGACTTTGTGGCCACCGTCGCCTCCAACAACCACACCATCACCTTCCCGGCACAATCCTTCTCGGTGTATATCGTCTCTGGTACAGATGGCACCAAACGTGTGAAGGTGATTTATAAGAATGGCGATACGGAGATTGCCTCCTATTATGTGAAGCCCGACGATGTGGATGATCCCAATTATACGATGTTCAATCGTATTGTTTACGATCCGGGTGCAGGTACACTTTCCCAGTATGAGGTGTTCCGCGGATGGACGACGCACGCTTCGTATACGGTGAATCATGTGAGCAGTGCTATGACAATTGATGATGTGCGTGAAGATCTTAGAACTAACCACTTGACCGGAACGATTGCGGAAAATGCCGAAGTGACCTATTATGCTATGATATATAAGGCATTTGCCATAAGCTATGTTGATGAGAATGAAGTCGTGCTTGCCACGGAAAGCAAGCTGCTTCCCCG
>JAIKWD010000031.1 GCA_024685175.1 Bacteroidales bacterium | reverse complement strand
TTCGGCATCGAGATGGCACAGGCCATTGCCGACAGCATCGGGGTGCCCGTGGAATTCGTCCGGACCTCATGGCCGACTTTGACCGCCGACGTTATGGCCGAACCCCAGACCTTCGACCTCGCCATCGGGGGCATCACCATCACGGATGCCCGGCGCGCCATCATGCTGATGAGCGAGGGCTATCTGGCCAACGGCAAGACCATCCTCTGCCGGACGGAGGACACGGCTCGCTTCCACTCGTTGGAGGACATCGACCGTCCCGAAGTGCGCGTGATGGTGAACCCCGGCGGTCTTAACGAGCAGTTTGCCAACCAAAACCTCACCCACGCCAACATCATCGTGCATCAGAACAACGAGGAGATCCCGTCGCTCATCGCCGAGGGCGAGGCTGACGTGATGATCACGGAAATCACGGAGGCACCCTACTACGTGCAAACAGACCCCCGATTGGCGGCACCGCTTCTGAACGCCCCATTCACCCACGGGGAAATCGGCGTACTGATGCGCAAAGGACAGGACGACCTGCTCGATTTGGTGAACGGCGTCATTCGCCGGATGAAGGCCGACGGCTCGCTCCAACGGCTGTGCGAGAAATATGGACTACCGTATTGAATAAACAGATAACGCCCTATGACAGACATCATGACACCCCAGCAGCGGCACTATTGTATGTCGCGCATCCGCGGCAAGGACACCAAGCCCGAACTGCAGGTGCGCAAATGGTTGTGGCACCACGGCTACCGCTATCGACTTAACGTGAAAAGCGTGCCCGGGAAACCCGACATTGTGATGCGCAAATACCGGACAGCGATATTCGTGAACGGGTGTTTTTGGCACGGACACAATACAATGAGGAATGACCTATACCTTGAACAGCCCCGAAGGGACAAGACCGAAGCCCGCAGTTCGGAATCGCCAAAAATCCAGAGTTCCGAGTGTTGCAAGATTCCGCATAGCAACGTGGAGTTCTGGGTGAACAAGATCACCCGCAATATGGAACGCGACCAAAAGAACTACCAGCTACTGCACGATAACGGATGGCAGGTCATCGTGCTCTGGGAATGCCAACTGAAACCCAAACTGTTGGAAGAGACGATGCAGCGTGTGGAGGTGCAACTCAACGACTATTTCATCCGGTCGCTCGGTCCCAAGTCCAAGAAATACATCCACTACAACGAGGAGGACATCCCAATGGCCGCGGAAGATATGGAGGAATACATAACAAAGCCTTGAACGACTACTTACTATTAACCAATACTCTTTATTTCCCATTATCTCGTTACCTCCTCAAGACAAAAAACGCAGAAACTGCTTGATGCTTAATTGTTTTTTTTATTTTTGTCGCATAATTATCCAAAAAAACTTTTATGAAAAAGATTTTCTTTTTAACAATAGCACTATGTCTTATGACTTTTGCCAAGGCTCAATGGGTTAACGATCCAGCCAGCAACACCATACTTGCACAGGGTAATAATCAATATGGAGAAATCTATATCTCTACGCACGAGGCAAGCGGAAATACGTACATCCAATGGAGTAATATGAGAAGCTATGGATGGGCGCCCTCATTGCAAAAAGTCGATTTGCAAGGGGTACCTCAATGGGGCGAGAATGGCATCGATATTACCGGGCACTCGTTTGATTCCTATAGCATGGGCATAGCCATGACCACACTGTCTGACGGCTCCGTTATTTCAGCCTTTGCCGATATCCAAGGAAAATGTGTTGTCACAAAAATCACCCCCGAAGGGACCTTAGCATGGGAAGATGGTAGTATCGTGGCCCTCGATATGGGAGCATGCATGCGCATTCAAGTGGCAGCAGGCAACGATGGCGGATTTTGGATCACCTCCTTCGACGAAGAAAAAGCATATCTGCGCTATTACAATGGCGACGGCACACCTCGCTGCCAACAAATCGTCATCTCGCCCATCAATGGAGATGAGATAGGATTCACTCAACTTGTCGTCGACAATGAGAACAATGTTTTCGTGGTCTACCAAGATGAAGAATGGGCTATGTCATATTATTTCAAGAAGTCAATTTATGTGACCAAGTACTCCCCAGAAGGCGCACAACTTTCACCGCCAACTTTGCTCATGGCCGAAAAGACCATTGGCGGCAGCATCACTCATTACGCCCTTCCTGACGGGCTAGGTGGCGGTTATGTATGGATTTGTCATCCCGCATTCAACAATGTATTCGAAGTGCTGGCTTTCCATTTCGACGCTAATGGAAACAACACCTTCGACAACCCCGACGGCATATTCGTATGCGAACCCGACGGACAAAATTACCATCTGGAAGCCAACGCCACCGTTGACCCGACAACACATGACCTAGTCGTGGCCTACAGAAGCACCGACGCCTCGTCCCAATCTATTGATGGGTTGTTTGTTAATCGCATAGGAACTACTGGAGACAAAATATGGGGAGGCACAGGCAAAGTATTGGTTCATCCAAGTTCCCAAAATTCCATCTCCAACATTACTATCGATGCTTTTCCCGATGGCAGTGGAGAGGCCATCCTATATGCCTTTTCAACGGATTATATAAACAACATCATCAACACCATAGGCATTGATGCCGAAGGCGTAATAATATGGAACAACCCGTTTTGCTCCACCGCATCGCAGCTGTCAGGCGCCAGCAACACATCAGGGTTCCATAACGGACAACTCGTTTTTGCCTGGGAAGATCATCGGAACGGAGTCGCCTTGTATGGCCAAAACATCCAGATTGATGGTACTTTAGGACCTTTTACCGATGGCGTGGCTGATATTGAAAACAACCCCAAGATCAAAATATATCCCAATCCAGCAGTCGACGAGCTCTATGTAGAGACCGATGGCGAGGCTGACATTGAGATCTACAATTTACAAGGACAACTTATTGAAAGCAAACATATTGTCGACCACGTAGCACTGTCGACCGAGAACTTGTCAACAGGTATGTTCCTCGTTCGTGTCAAGACAAAGTCTTCCAGCACTGTCCAAAAAGTCATAATCAAGTAATTCGCAAATCTGATTTTCGGCGATGATTCACGGCACGTCGATGCCGTCGAACAGGAGTTTGGAGATTACCGTTTAGCTTATGCCTTACCTAGGAGAAACCATTTCGCTAGTTGTTGCTTTGTCGTGGACGGCCACGGCGCTCTTTGCCGACGAGGCAAGCCACCGTCTTGGTGCGTTGCCCTTGAACCTTATCCGGATGGTGCTGTCGCTGCTGATGCTTGGCGTGATGTTATGGATCACCACGGGGGCGCCCTACCCCACCTACGCCTCAGGGTCCGCATGGTTCTGGCTGGCGTTGTCGGGCATCGTGGGCTACGTGTTCGGCGACTATTGCCTCTTCAACTCCTACATCGTTTTCGGTTCCAAGTTCGGACAACTCTTCATGACCCTCGCGCCGCCCACCGCCGGCATCACGGGCTGGCTCTTTTTGGGCGAGCAGATGCGCTGGACCTCCTGGCTGGCAATGGCCGTCACGCTCTTCGGCATCGCCTTCTCCATCATCGTCCGCAGCGGGAACACCTTCAAGCTCAAGCTGCCGCTCAAAGGCGTGCTCTACGGCATCGGTGCAGGCGTCGGACAAGGCGTGGGTCTCGTGCTCAGCAAGATCGGTCTCGACCACTACGCGGCCTCCATCCCGCCCGACGCACCCGCTAGCGTCACCACGCTGATGCCCTTCGCCGGCACGTTCGTGCGCGCCGTAGCCGGTCTCGTCGGCTTCACCATCATCCTCGCCCTGCGCAAGGAACTGGGACAGGTCAAAGCCGCCGTCAACGACCGCAAGGGGATGACCTTCGCCACGCTGACCACTTTCTTCGGCCCCTTCATTGGCGTCTCCCTCTCGCTGATGGCTGTGCAATACACCCACGCGGGCATCGCCTCCACCCTGATGGCCCTCACCCCCGTGCTCATCATCGCCCCCTACGCCCTCATACACCACCAACGCATCTCCTTCCGCGAAGTGCTCGGCACCTCCATCACGATGGCTGGTGTGGCAATGTTTTTTCTGCTGTAAGAAACCTATGGCCTATCGCAATTAGCGTTTCCAGCCTCCAACAAAAACAGGTGACTCACATAATCCTGTTCATTTGTTCATTGGATTATTGGTTCTTTTTTTCTTATCTTTGCAACGACAAACAAGTCTTATGAGAGTGCACGTCGTTAGTTTTCAGGTACCCTATCCCGCCGATTATGGCGGAGTTATAGATGTTTTCTACAAATTGAAGGCCCTGCATGACGAAGGCTATGAAATCATCTTGCACACATTCCGTTACAATGGTAGGGAACCTGCGCCCATTCTTGAAGAGCTTTGTTCAGAAGTCCATTATTATGAGCGTCGCAAAGGGCTCTTTTTCCAGCTGTTTTTGACCCCATACATAGTCAAAACGCGTAACGCAAGGACCTTGTTAAAGGACCTTTGCAAAGACGACGCCCCTATCCTTTTCGAAGGCGTACACACCTGCTTTTTCATCAATCATCCCGCTTTGAAAGGCCGAAAAAAAGTCGTCCGCATGCACAACATAGAGCACGATTATTACAAGCTGCTTGCCCAACAAACGCCCAGCCTTTGGAAATCGCTTTATTATCGTGTGGAAAGCCGTAAGCTGGACCGCTTTGAGGAGAAACTCGAATATGCCGACACAATTTGTGCCATCTCCGCTTCCGATGAGCTGAATTTGAAGATTCGTTTCCCTGAAAATAATGTCGTTTTATTGCCTGCATTCTTTGACATTCCTGTTACGCATGCCGAATACGACACAGAACCATTCGTGCTCTATCACGGCAATCTAGCCGTGGAAGAGAATGCACACGTCGCTCACTTCATAGCTAAAGAGGTCGCGCCGCTCCTGCCTGAAGTCAAATTTGTCATTGCGGGCCACGAACCTAATCTGAGTGATACGCCAGAAAACGTCAGCGTCATCAGTTCGCCCAGCGACAAACAGCTGGACGAGCTCATCGCTACCGCACGTATCAACTTGTTGCTGACTTTTCAGCCAACAGGTCTCAAGCTCAAGCTGATTAACACCCTCGTCAAGAGCAATGGATTCATCATAGCCAACAAGGACATGCTAACTGGCCATTCTCTGGGTGAATACTGCATCCAAGCAGATACGCCCTCAGAGATAGCGAATGCCATTCAAAAAGCAATGCGATCAGAACCCGATTTGAACATGGTTCAAAAGAGAAATGCCCGCATCAGCGAGGTGGCTGAGACAGGCATTTCAATATTACATAAAGTGCTAGAATAATACAAGTTATCAAAACTTGTCTCAAGCATTACTTTATTTCAATCAACACATACTTCTTGGAGCCAAGGCCGATTTTCTCGGCATAGTCCGTGATGTAGGTGCCGTGCTGGCGGTTGATACGATTGATGAGCGGTTGGTTGTCGTCGCCGGGCTTGCCCTGGTAGTTGAAGACCATATCGAGGCAGGCCTGGTCGGCGGCCACGGGGTCGAGACTGGCCACGATGCCCATATCCTTGAGTTCCGGCTTGGCGGGATGCCCGTCGCAGTCGCAATCCACAGACATATTGTTCATCACGTTGATGTAGATGACGTGTCCGTTCATATATTCGTGCACGCCCTGTGCTGCGGCGGCCATTGACTCAAGGAAGAGGTCTTGGGTCTTGCCAGCGGCGAGGTTGTTGGGCAGCCATGCTTTAGCAGCGTCGTCGGTCTTGCCGGCGGAGTGGATGTAGGCCTTGCCCGCGGTGGAGGCCACACCGATGCTGGCGTTCTTGAGCACACCGCCATAGCCACCCATCGCGTGTCCTTTGAAGTGCGCGAGGTTGATCATCCAGTCGTAGTTGGCCAAATGGTCGCCTACAATGTCATACTTGATGTGGGAGCGGTCCTTGACGGGAATGCGCATCTGGCCGTACTCGTCCATAATGTCCACGGCGAAGAGCGTGTCGAAGCCGTGCTCGTGGATGGTGGCCCAGTGTTTGGACACATCCTGTCTCGAGCCGCCGTAGGCGGTGTTGCACTCCACGATGGTACCATTCACCTCTTCCACAAGGTTGCGGATGAGCGTAGGTTTGAGATAGTGGTTGTTGCCGCTTT
The DNA here is from genome assembly GCA_024685175.1 of Bacteroidales bacterium. Classification (GTDB taxonomy): domain Bacteria; phylum Bacteroidota; class Bacteroidia; order Bacteroidales; family WCHB1-69; genus F23-D06. Next base: position 13,930 of record JAIKWD010000031.1, on the reverse strand, counting down.
CGCCCGTGGAAATCTTCACGGCCACACGACCTTCGGGCTCCACGCCCAGTGCCTTGTATATCTTCACCAACGACTCCGGTGAAATCTCTTTGATGTAATACACTTTGCTTTGCGCCTGCACCGTGACCACGGACAGCAAAGCGATTATCAATAATAAAAGTCTGTTTTTCATATTCTTGAAGGATTGTATTAACAAAAAGGCAAATATACGATTATTTCGGGATTAGCCGATAAACGCAGAAGTCTTTTTAATTTCGGCCATCTGAGAAGCGGCTCATTTTCTCAAGGCTCCTTGCGGGCAGGCGCGCTCGCACTCGCCACAGAGGATGCATTCTGTGCCGTTCGTTCTCTTGCGGGAAGGGTCCAACATATCCACTTCCATCGGACAGGCACGTCTGCAAGCATTACAACCGATACATTTTTCTTGATCGCAAACCACGCGCAGTCTTGAGTAATAGCTCATCGGCTTCAGGAAGACCGTCACCGGGCAAATATATTTGCAGAACGCGCGGTTGTCCTTGAACAAGATGGCCAGCACAATGCCCACGGCATAATACAGGACATTGGTGGCAATAAACGAAATGAACATTATCCTTTTCATTTGGGCATCGGAAAGGCCGAGGATAAGCAGTGCGACGACAAATATCAGCGAAGCGGCGAAAAAGATGTACCGGATGAATCCGATCTTCTTGCGTTCCTGCACGCCGTTCTTGTTCGGGGTCTTGTATGGGAGCAAATCCAAGATCATAGCCGTCCAGCAGCAATAGCCGCACCAGCCTCGGCCAAAAAGAAGCGGGCCGAAGATCTTGGCAATAGCGTAGTGGAGGGTGGCCGCCGCAAATACGCCACTGAACAGATAATACCAAAAGCCCTCGATCTGCATATTCTCGTGACCCAAAAAGCCAAGGAACACGAGCAGATAGACCCCGACGAGAAACTGCACCAATCTTCGGGCGTGTTTCCAGCCCTTTTTCATCAGAATCCCCCCTACCCCGAGCGAGGTCCCTATGTATGTGAAATTAATGAAAAGGAACAAATTCTTCGTTGTGATGGTCGTCACGACCGCGATGATTTCGAACAAGAGCCAGATAATCAGGGGCCAGCGGTATTTTCTCATTGTGCTATTCCATTTAAAAAAATGCAAAAGTATGAAAATAATGGTGGCACACCTAACAGGCCTTATTCGCAATGACCTTTATCCTCCGTGCCACCTCCTCCGGTTGATCGACGAGTAACTGTCCGTGATTCATACCAGGGAAAACCTCACAATGCATCCTGGGATGGATGTTCGAGAGGTGCGCCGCTTGGTCGTCGATACTGGTAAATTCCGTGAAAGTGCCGAGCACAAACCCATCGACCTCATGTTTGAAAATTCATATTAAAACTATAACAGTTGTATTGAGGTGCAATAGTAGGCATTTTTTTAATGATTCCGAGAAAGAATCCCTGACTCCATTTTGAATTTTGAATTTCCACTTCAGCGGTTCTTCTTCTCTCCCAACACGCACCATCTGACGAATGGAATGCTGTGGAGCAATTCGTAAATAGCGGGACTCAGCACGAGCACAGCGACAAGCAGTATTGCATATATGGCGAACGGCGGCAGGTGGGTGTAAACCTTCATCATATAGCCCAACGAGGCGATGACGAGGTAATGCACCACATAGATGCCGTAACTGGAGCGTGTCATATAGGCTGCAAACGGGTTCGTCTTGTCAAACCAGACCTTGAAGCAACCCAACATCGCCAGCATCATCAGCCAAGCATAGAGGTTGTTGAGGATGGAACTCAGATATTGCGGCGTGGTGTTGTTTTCGCCCCAAGTCGTGGCAATCAAGGCGATGCCTGCCAAGACGGCCGCCCCCAACATCGGGAGGTGCATTTTGGCCACTTCCTCTTGGACTTTTTCGTGAGAGAAAAAGAAATAGCCAAGCAAAAAGGGGACGAAATAGGTCACGGGCTTGTATAGATTGTACAAGCCGTCGGGCGTTTCGGGACGAGGATGCATAATCAACGCCTGCTGTCCTACAAAAATCAATACGCCCAACAGCAGGACGCCCCACCAACGAATCTTGCCGCACCATTGCCAACAGCGGTCTTGACGGTCAATCAGTCGCACCAGCACCAACAACAGCGAGAAGAGCCACAAATCTTGCACAAACCACAACGGCCCCGTGCCACTTACCGCCCAGATGAAGAACTTCACGGGCTGTTGCACGTTGAGCAAGACATCGTTTCCAGCGACGTGCGTGCTGAAATAGCCCGTCATCCAGTGAAAGACGAACAGGCCGATTGTCGCCGGGACCAGCAATTTACGGGTTCGGGAGGCGATGAATTCCTTGTGGCTTTGTCTCTCCAAAGCATACTTCGCACTGATGCCCGCCACGAGGAACAGCAGCATCATAAACCAAGGATAGAGGATGTACATCACCACGTCCTGCGGCTGTCCTTTCGGGTCCTCGACAAAGCCGCCGACGCCTCCGAAGACGCCCTTGTTGTTGAAGAAATAAAAGACGTGGTACACCAGCACCAACAGGACGGTGAACCAGCGCAGATTGTCGAGCCAATGAAGGCGAATAGAGTTAATGCTCATCTATCACATTTTTAAACGCGACAAAAATACAAAATAACGGATGATTTGGGGTTGTAAAAAAGGGACAAGATTGACCGTTATCTCGCCGCCGCATCCGGTTCCACGTGGATGTTGATTTGCGTGTCACTGCCATATTTGGCGTAAAGAAGATCTTCGATTCGGGTGGCGATTTCGTGGGCGTCAAACACGCTCATCAGCGGATCCACCACGATGTGCGCCTCGATGATGTAGGCTACGCCGTTCTTGCGGGTCTTCAGGTTGTGGATGTTTTTCACCCCTTCCACCGACATCGCCGTTCTGACAATCTCGTTTTGGACATCCTCCGGCAGTGAGGATTCCAGCAGCTCCGACAACGCCGGCAGAGACAACCGGACTGCGAAAACGATGATGGCGACACTTATGCCGCAGGAGACCAATGGGTCCAGCACCGTCCACTTGTCGCCCAGCAGATACGCTCCGCCGATGCCTACGAGGGCACCTACCGACGAGAGGGCGTCGCTCCGATGGTGCCAGGCGTTTGCCTTGGTGACGGGACTATCGACATCCTCGGCGACTTTCATCGTGGCCCTAAACAGAGTCTCCTTGGCAGCAATGGAGACAGCTGCGGCTACGAGGGCGACAAGTCCGGGCCGTGGGATCACCTCGCCGTGGAAATAGTCCACGATAGTGCGCACACCATTGGCCAGCAGGTTGCCGCCCACGGCAATGAGAAAGACGCTCACAATCAGCGTGCCCAAAGTCTCGAACTTGCCGTGCCCGAAGGGATGGCTCTTGTCCGTGTCCTTGGAGGCCCAATGGGAGAAGACGAGCACCACGAAATCGCTGAACAAGTCTGATAGCGAGTGGACACCATCAGCGATCATCGCCGCGCTCCTGCCGAACACGCCGGCGCAAATCTTGCCCGCCGTGAGCAGGATGTTCACAAATGAGCCCCAAAGGGTGATGTTCCTTATTTTCCGTTCCCGGTTTTGCATAAATTAAACGAGGCGCAAAGATAGACTTATTTAAGAAGATCAGCAAATATAATTCACCACCCCGAAAATCAAGTGGCAAATGGCGAAAATCGCCGCCGGGACCAAGGCAATCCAATTCTTTCTGTCAATGATATACAACAGAAAGGCGAAGCAAGGTGGGATGGTCAGGAGCAATATCACCAGCGGATCGGCATGACCGTGATAATATAGTACCCAGCCAATGTAATAGACTATCAAACACGCCAATGTAGCGACAATGAGTGGCGACCAACGGATTTTGTGTGCTTTCTCATTTTGAAGGAGACACATTGCCGCGATGAATAGCACCTGGCATACGGATGCGATATTATCCACGACAGTTGTGACGGAGTCATTTCGGAGCACATCGTTCGGCGCAGGCACCGCAAACCATATCACGTTGGGAATCATCACCATGGCGAAGAGCAGCAATGCCCACGCATCGAAATGGAATCTGAAATATTTCCTCATAACTTCCCAATCTCCTCTTGAAGTTTCGCCAAGAAGGTCGCCCCGTGCGTGCCGTCCATCTGCGAATGGTGGTATTGCAGGGAGATCGGCAAGGTGGCCTTCAAGAACCCCTTCCGATATTTGCCCCACATCACCATCGGATTGAAGAAAAGCTCCGTGTATTGGTTGATGACGCTGTCGATTTCGGTCTGCACCAACGTAGAGGTCCCGACGACCATATCTTCTTCCAAAAAAGAACTCATACAGGTCTCCGCCGCTTTCTTTGTCAGCGCAAGATATTGTCTGTTAAACTCTTGCAAATCCTCTGTAAAATGGATGTCGCAGGAATTAATGCCGCCGTCCTTGTTGGTCACTATGACATTGATGGCCAGCGAGTCGTACTGCATCATACCCTCCTTGTGGGGCATCAGGTAAAACTGTTCCATGCTACTGGCCGCCTTGCCGATGCAGTAACACATCAGCATGTTGAGTTTCAGGTTGTGTCTGCGGCTGTATCGCACCAAATGGTTGATATTCATCGTCTTGGTCAGCGTCACCATCGGCATTGGCGACTGCATCCAAAGTTTGTAGGCCTGCGCGCGAGGCGTGTTTTCGGCGGAAACGAGGTGTTTCATAAGCGAGTGGTTTTATTTCTTTTTCTTCGGTTCGGGTAGTTCCTTACAGGTCTCGCGGACGAGAGCGGAGAGATAGTCCCAATCATCCACATCTTCAATATAAAAGTAAGGTTTGGCACCTTCGTAGGGTGGCCGCAGGTCCAGTCTGCGCAGCATCCGCCGACCTGCCTCGGTCGGTTTCACATAAAAGCCATTGTCACTAATCAGGCCGAAGATCTTGCCATCGCAATAGATGCCGTAGTCGCCGAACATCTTTCGAGTCAGGATATTTCCAGCACCACTGCATTGGTCGGCAATAAACTGGACAAAATCAGGGTTACTTGCCATATCCAATCCTATCTCACCACCATCGTAAACTCGGGCTTTGAGCCATCGGCCTTGGGTACGGTAACATACACCGTTGACTGGGTGACGTTCCCTTCGCGGTCGGTGCCCTTCGCCGTAAAGCAATAGTCTTTGCTGGAGGAGGTTTCGCGAGAGCCCACGCTGACGGGCGTGCCCAACGGGAATTGGTAGCCGGAGCAAGCGGCGTCGAAGATGGCGGCCTGCTCCTCCGTCACGGGTGCCTGCGCAGAATAGTCCGGGTACTGTTCCACCTCGCCTTTCTTGTAGCCGCTGAGAATGAGGAAGCGCTCCAGTTCGGGCTTCAGGTTGCTGATACGCGCGGTGCGAATGCCGAAGCCTTCGCGGATGTCGGCCTTCGGCTGCGCTTTCTTCAGGTCGGCAATGCTGCTTTGCAGGCCCCCACTGCCAAAGGTGCAGAACGGGACCACCGTTTTGCTGTCAAGGTTGACATCTTTCAGCAATGCTGCCATCGGCGGAGCGTAGGTGCCGAACCAAATCGGATAGCCAAGGAAGATGACATCGTACTTGGAAAGGTCGGCCTTAATGGGGTTGACCGTGGGCGATATGCCCGCCTCGCGCTCCTTGAGGCAACGCTGGATGGTTTCGTCAAACGTGCCGGAATAGGGCTCCGTAGCGTCAATTCGCTCGATGTCCGCGCCGGTCTGGGCGGCGATTTCTTCGGCGACTTTCTGGGTGGTTCCCTCTTGGGAATAATAGAGCACCAGCATCTTCGGTTGCTGGGAGGTGCAGGCCGAGAGAACTACTGCGGCTAAAATCATCATCACATTTTTTTTCATAATATTTCTATTTAAAATTTATAATTCACTGTCTGTCAAATCATTGTTTCAACAGGTCATCTTTCCATCGAAACACTTTCCGTTGCCCGTCCAATTCGCGGACGAAGACAAGATCCTCGTTGTCGGGGCCAAGTACGCAACGCCATTCGTTGTGTTCCAGTTGAGGCAAGCCCTTGCCGACAATTGAGGTGAATGTGGACGAAGAGGGGTTTAGATAGCTCACCTTACCCGCATCGTCGCAGAGGTAGAAATGCAGGTTCACCTCATCGCCTGCCTCCAGATTGTGATGGGTCTTGCACAAACTATCGTTCTTGGAGCGCTTGATGTCATAATCAAACTCCGGGGCACATTCTATATAGACAGCCACCAATTTTTTACCATCGGCCCTATTCCAAGCGCGAGCATAGAAATAGTAGAATCCGTCATAAGAGAAAGCATCGATATAGTTGGAGCCCGATTCGTTGTCGACAATGACAATTCCAATGGGCAAAGAGCCATACCCGCCTTCCGTTCCGGGTTCGAGAGGGGGTTCGGGATCGCGAAGCTCCATCTCGTTTCGATAGACGATATCGCTCAACAACGACCTTATGCCGTAATATCCACCATTAAGATGGAAACTCTCCTTTGCCGGATCGATGACTATGAACCGGTCCTTGTTCCACACCAGTTTGCTTTTGAGACCGCATCGGCCCCAGGAGTGTCTCATAACGACATCGTTATTGTCTTTACCGGAGTAAAAGGCCGTGCTGCGCTTTACGATTCCACCAGTGAAATCGCTGCCTTGGGCCAAGGGCGTCAACTTTCGCGTGGCGGCATTGTACCGATAGTAGTAGGCCTCTTGCAGTTTGGTGGTAATCGCCTTCAGACAACATACGCCAAGAGCCACAGGCTTGCCATCGTCGTAAAACACGCGCATAGCGAAATTGCCGTTCTCGAGCAGACATTGGTCTTTGTCAATTTCGATGACAGGCCTTGAATGGTTGAACAACACCTCCTTGTCGCCATCGATGGCCATCAACAGAAGCTTATGGTATTCGCAAGGATAGGCCTTGGCGAAGGCGCGGAAGAAGTCCACCACGGTGGGAGTTCCATTCCCCGGCACCACAATCTCCTTCTGTCGCCAGTTGTCACCCAGGTCCACATCGACAGATAGCGTCCACAAATCTTTGGAAGACACTGCATTATCATCAGTCTGGGCAATGACAAACATGGAATTAAGTAATAAAACGATCAATGCTATTCTTTTCATTGATTTAGGGTTTACGATGTCGTTAAAAAAAGATCCGCCTCTTCCGCTTGACACAATGCAAAAATACTAAAATCTATTTCTCTGCATCATTTTATCGTTCCCTTATCGTCACTTCTATTTTCCCATCACCTCATCGAAATGCTCCAACGAGATGAAAAGATTAGAATTCAACTTTGCACACAGCGCACAAGGCATTTTGAACAACGAAGCCCCTGCCGCTTGCGGTTCTGCCTGTGGTTCCGGCGACAAGAGTTTGCATATTGAGCCGCAGACACCGAACTATTCCACCTCCTTGATTTCCCCCTCGGGACTGCGGAACACAAATCGTTTCGTTGTACCCTGGCGCTCCAGCAACATATACGTACACATATCTTGGATGGGAGTGCCGTCAACGCTGATGAGGTAATCGCCGGTGCGGAGACCCTTCTCGTAGGCTTTCGTCCCTTTGCGCACAATCGCCTTCACCGCCCCGAGCGTGTCACCCTCCTCGGCAGGAGCAAGCCTGAAGCCACTTCCCCTGTTCGCCACGGTGATTTCCGTGTTGCCATCATGGGGCAGGAAGTAAAAACTCTTTTTCGGCGCGTCGATAATCAGCGAGATATGCTTCAAGATGGCCGAACCGACGGCGCGGTTGTGCGTGGCAGTACTCACCCACACCTCCTTGAGGACGAGGTCGCCGATTTCAATTGTAGGAAAACAGAGCTCGCCATTGATAACCGTATCGTAGGAGGCGCCGAAAAGACCGGCGTATGTCATCACGGTTGTATCTACATTCACCGTCATCTCATCTAATTGCCGCTTGATGTCGGGGTTGTCCTTCGCCCACAGGTCCAGCAAATCCTGCGGGAGCCCGAACCAACCGCCGACAGCGCCCATATCGAAAAGCATTCTCGGACGAGCGAACGGGATTTTTGTCCATAGGAAGGGTTGGTTGCCATAAACTTTGTAGGGCACTTTGGCGTGTCCCCTCTCCTCTTTGGCGAAAAAGCCCTTGCGGGAGGTCATGATCAGCAGACTATCACGGGTGTCGAATTTGAATGAGATGCCCTTGCAGACGAGGTCGAAGCCGAAAGCACCGTCGATGATGCCGCAGGTGAAATTGTCAAGCCCTTCATCCACCACCACTGGATAACCCTTGATGGTGAGGTGGCCCATTTTAAGGGAGGGAATCTTCATCAGCGCTTTCTTTTTCGTTCTTTTTTGGGCATCGGTAGTGGGGATGCTGTCGCCCATCGGTTCCATCCACGCCTCTTCTTTTCCTATCCAGAACCCTGTCCCGGCACCTGTGTCGAACATCAGATTTTTGGTTTCCCCTTCGATTTCCACGGGCACAACGATGGCCCCGTCCCATATTTGAATTTTGATGGTATCGACAAAATCCTGTTCGGAGATGCCGAAATAGCGGTCGCTCAACCGCTGGGCCGGAGTTTGCCCAAGCACCACAAACAGCAACAAAGCAGTCGTCGTGATGACTTTTATCGGATAATTCATTCGCATCTTTTCGGTTTTTAATCATCTTTCCGTGATGATTTGTGGCCGCAAAGATACACTTTTAGAGTTTTACATTTTAACGAGGTTGTTTTATGACCTGATATTTCAAGTATGTTAAAACAACACGGCACATATTGAGCGCTACCGTCTTTCCCTTTGTGAAATGAACAAAATATTTGGTATTTTTGCAGTCTGCTAACCTAAAGTCAGGAGCTATCAATGATTCATCTTAAAAAACAATATCTTATGAATCTCGCCATCCGCGGCTTAGTCGTTTACACCAAATTGCCTGAGAAATAATAATGACCATCCAAGACTTTCAACAACTGATTGCCGACGGCGCGGCTTTGAACACGCCAGAGATTGTGGCCTTCATGCGGCAGCAGACCGTGAAGGCGCAGCGCATCACCTGCGAGTACAACACGGGCTTTCACGAACCTGAAGAGCGGCGCGAGATGCTGAGCCGCCTATTCGGCTATGAGTTGGACAAGACGGTGATTATCAACCCGCCCTTTAGCACCGACTTCGGCAAGAATCTGCACATCGCGCCGCGCGTCTTCATCAACGCCGGCTGCCAGTTCCAGGACCAAGGTGGCATCTGGATTGGCGAGGGCTGTCTCATCGGCCCGCAGGTGGTCTTCGCCACCCTCAACCACGGCTTCGCCCCAGACGACCGCCAGAGCCTCTACCATAAGCCCATCCGTTTGGGCCGCAACGTCTGGATCGGCGCCCACGTCACCATCCTGCAAGGCGTCACCATCGGAGACAACGCTGTTGTGGCCGCCGGTGCAGTAGTGACCAAAGACGTGGAGGCCAACACCATCGTGGGCGGGGTGCCGGCGAAGTTCATCAAGCGGATAGAATAACAATCAAATATGAGGAAAATTGTAATCATAACGCTTGCAGTACTGTTTGCCGTAGCAACAGGGGTAATGGTATGGGCCAATGTGAGCGTCAGCCGTTGGAGCCAGGAGCGTTGCTACAGCAACGTAGAAGACATCCCGGCGCATCGCGTGGCCATACTGCTTGGCACGACAAAGTACACTCGATATGATACCGAAAACCCCTATTTCAAGCACCGCGTAGCCGCAGCCGCAGAGTTGTACCACAGCGGGAAGGCAAAGAAGATACTGGTCAGCGGCGATAACAGCCGTCACAGTTACAACGAGCCTGCCGATATGCGCAGCGCCCTGCTGGCTCTTGGCGTGCCGAAATCAGATATCGTGCTTGACTATGCCGGATTTCGGACATACGACTCTATGGTGCGTGCCCAACAGGTCTTCGGGCAAGACAGTCTCATCGTGATCTCGCAGCATTGGCACAACGAGCGGGCCTTATACATCGCCAAGAACATCGGTATGGAAGCTGTAGGCTTCGATGCCGCTGACGTATCCGGGCAGCCTATAACCCTCAAACTCCGCATCCGCGAGTGGCTGGCCCGCACCAAGATGGCCCTCGACCTGCTTTTCCACCGCAAGCCTCATTTCCTTGGAGATCCGATTACTATCTGATTCGCCCGTTGCAAAGCATCACAAAACCAGCACTTCGGCAAACTTCTCGCCTTTCGCGAAGGTGGCCAAGGGAATTTTCGTATTTTCGCAGTTGAAAATAACAGAATCAGAAAAGCGAACCTTTGAGTTCCACGAATCAATTAACAGCGTTGTTGAGCACAAATACTATGCAGCCGCAGAACATCCTCGATGTGAAGAACCGCACTGAGTTCCGTCAGTGGCTCTCCGAACACCACAACACAGCAATGGAGTGCTTAGTGAGCATCCGTCGCGGCTGTCCGGTGGACGACGGACACCTATGGTATCTTGATGCCGTGGAGGAGGCGCTTTGCTTCGGTTGGATCGACTCCAGTTCCATAATGGTCAACGGGGAGCAGATGCAGCGCTTCTCGCCCCGGAGGAAACGCTCGCCGTGGACGGAGCTGAACAAGGAACGCGTGCGCCGTTTGGAGCGTCTGGGGCTGATGACCGATGCGGGTCGCGCTGTGTTGCCGCCGATGGGACCTCGCAGTTTCCGCTTCGATCCCGACATCGAACGTGCCCTCAAGGAATCCCGTTGCTGGTCGAAGTTCAAGCAATTTCCCAAACTCTACCAGCGCATCCGCGCATACAATGTGGCGTTCTACAAAAAACGCAAAGGGTACGAAGGAACCTACGAGAAGGCGTTGAAACATCTGATAGCCGAGACAAAAAAAGGCCGTATGTTCGGTGAATGGAACGACTACGGACGATTGTTAAACTACTGAAACACACATTAATAATCAAATACCCACTGTTATAAAAAACAGACCCAAATTATCATCAGTGAGCGTTGGCTACTTGCAACAATGCCTGCTCTTCGCCGTGGTGCTCATCGCATCGAACATCTTCGAGACCAAACAGATTGCCGCGGGGCCCCTTCACCTCACTGGTGGTATGCTCACTTTTCCGCTCTGCTACATTATCGTCAAACTTGTGTGCGAGGTGTGGGGATACCGAAAAGCCATCATGTTAGTTTGGCTGGGGTTCGTGATGAACTTCCTTTTCCTTGCCGCAGCCGCCATTGTGGACTTCCTGCCCGGCGCTGAATACTGGACCAACGATGCCGGCTTCCACGCTATTTTCGGACTCTCGGCCCGCATCACGTTGGCTTCATTCATCGCCTTCCTCAGCGGAAGCTTCCTCAACGCCTTCATAATGAGTCGCCTCAAGAAGAAATATGCCGGCAAGAAACTACCCGTCCGCTATATCATAGCCGCCGTGGCCGGTGAGCTTCTGGATTCCATCATCTTGGAACAAAACTACACCAACACCGCCATCTTTGAGCGCATCACCGGCGACACTATCGGCTATAGTTACAATTTCAGTTCCGACCAATTTCTATTCGGCGTGAGCGGCACCATTGAGTGGGGCATGCACATCCCGATTGCAGCGTCAAGCAGGTGGTTTTCAATGTGTTCAAGGATGAGGACAAAAGGATTTATTTTGAACTTTTGCCGTTTGTTTGTTTAATCAACTAAATGAAAAGACAATGAATGATATAAAATCCAGTGCATCGGCAAGAGGTGTCCTTTCGCGAGTACAGTACAATAGGATTGAAATGGGACTGACACCTTACCGGAAACTCTTCCTGAACGCCAGTGGGGAGACGCCTTCGTTGCGCTTGAAGAACTGTCCTAACGAGGCCTGATCGGGGAAGCCCATCGCGTCGGCCACCTGCTGTATGCTCCAGTCGGTGCTCAATAACAACTTCTTGACATTGCCGATTATTTGATAGTCAATCAGTTGTTTCGGCGTGAGCCCCGTATTTTCCTGGCAAATCTTGAACAGATAACGGGGAGTGATGTGCAGCTGTTCGGCGTAGTAATCCACCGAACGGCGCAGTTCCTTTTCCTCGCCAAGCATTTTGAAAAAACGGTTGGCGAATTCAAATGATCGGTTCTTCGGCGGGTTGCTCACCGTGCCGCCGTACATCTTCAGCTGGTCAAAGGTCATCAGAAGATAGTTGGTGACGATGTTCAGGGCCACCCGGTCACGGTAGAACATCTCCTCCTCATCGGGCAATCCCCAAAGTTGCTCAAAACAGAGGTTCATCATCGGCACATTGCAGAAGCGATAGGTCTCGGGCGTGGCCATGGACAACACCGTCTTGAAGTCGCTTGACATGTACGGATAGACGTTCACCATAAAGCTGTCGGGCAAACGGATGAGCCGGAGCCGGAAACTATCGTCCGTGACCGGTATGTCAAATGTCATGAACTGCGGCACAAAAAAGTTGTCGCCTTCGCGGACCTCCACCTCGTACCCCTTGAATTTCGCCTTGCAGCTTCCGCTCAAGCACTGCACCAGCAAACTCTCCCGCTTTCGGTCACTGAAGAACTGCTGCGCGCCCGAATAGAGCTCTGTCGAATAGAATGGTTTTGGTGAGTCTTTTTCCATTTCCAAGCAATTTTGACCGCAAAAATACACTTTTGTTCCGAAATTCTATAATTCTGTTCAATTTTTAAATAATATGGAATTATCACAAATTGTACTTTTGCCGCGAAAAAGATGAATATAATTGGCCGTCTTCCTTATGGGGTGCGGGACGACGGCCATCACAAGCCACCCCTTACAAGCAATATGAAAAAGTTAAGAATTGTTTTGGCAGTCTTCTTTGCAGCGGTGATGATGAGCGCCTGCAACATCATTCCCGCATTGAACCCTAACGAATCGACGGTGACCAATAAAATTGTGGGCACATGGTACGTTTCCTTGACGAACAGCAACGTTTGTCCTTCCAACGAGATGGAGGTTACCGTATTCAACGCCAATCGAACTGGGAAATGGTGTCGCATTGAGAACGGCGTATGGGTGGAAATGACTTTCACCTACACCACTGCGGACCATCAGGTGACGCAAACATTCCCGAATGGAGAAACCAGACAGCTCACGATTTCTTCCATCGGCAACAACACGATGCTTTTGAACGATGAACAGAACAACCACACATGGAACATGCTGAAAGTCAGTCACAACTACAACGAGCAACTTGTCGGCAGCTGGAAGCGGACCACAGAACCTTTGAACGAGCCCAACACACTCAACGATGTTTACACGCTCAACGCGGACGGATCCTACAGTGTGCTGCGTGCCGCCACGGGTCTGACCGAACAGGGCACATGGATTGCCTACGGGTGCGTGCTCTATCTGTCAGGAGAGACTTACCTGACTCGTACGATGACATCCGCAACGGGCTACAACCAGAACATGTCGTGGCAGACAGTCACCGCCGACCACCAGCCGTCCGCCTGCGCCATGCAGCGCATCAACAGATAGCATTATCTCGGATAAAGTCCAGACAACAAATAAAAATCCCGCATGTATATTCGACATGCGGGATTTTTTATTGAGACGCTTGGAAGCGTAGTTTCCTGTACTGGTTCGCCCAAAATATTCATCGCGTCACAACGACTTTACGCGCAGGGCGGTCGCCAACTTTGACGACATAAACGCCAGGAGCGAGTCCACGGTCACCGACTCGACGGCCTTCCATATTGAACACACTCACTTCGCAGTTGTCGCAACCTTCCACTACGATGTTGCCATAAAGGCCCTTGACAGTGATACTCTCAGGATTGAATTCGTCAACACCGACGCCGTCGCCCCCGACATAGCAATTGCCTTCAAAATGAGCTGTGCCTCCGCTGATGGTGTTACCAGTGGCAAGCGATGGTGTTGAGGGGGCGGAGATGAAAGTGGAAGAGTTGCCGCCACCAGGACCACCGCCACCACCAGGACCGCCACCACCAGGACCACCACCCGTGCTAATAGAGGGTGTATAAAATGCCACGGCATTGTCGCCGTATGTCACGGTGTACCAACTGTTGCTGCTGACGGATGAGGATT
>JAIKWD010000017.1 GCA_024685175.1 Bacteroidales bacterium | reverse complement strand
GAATACGGGTGCAATGTCAGATATTTCATTTCTGCTGTTGACCTTCTTCTTGTTGACCTCTTCCATCAACACGGAGCAGGGTATTCCTCGTAAGCTTCCGCCCCCAAAAGCCGATGACGCCAAAGAACAGAAAGTCGATATCAATAAACGTAACGTCTTGAATGTCTTGGTGAACTTCCGCGACGAGATCTCCGTCAACGGGGACGTGATCATGATTTCCGAATTGAAGGAAAAAGCGAAGGTATTCTTCTCCAACCCTACCAACGACCCATCTCTGCCCGAAAAGCAGAGCAAGTCCATCGACGGCATCGGTGACTTTGCCGTGTCCAAGGGCGTTGTGTCCCTGACCAACGACCAAGGGACGAGCTATAACATGTATGTGCAAGTGCAGAACGAGTTGCAGCGCGCCGTCAATGAGCTGCGCGACGAGACTGCTCTCCAATATTTCGGCAAGAAATATTCTGTGCTCGACTCTGCCGCACAACGTGCTGTCACCCAGGCCATACCTATGAGCATTTCCGAGGCTCCCCCAATCGACTACAGCAACACGGGCGCCAAGTAACCTTAAAACCTCAAGATTATGTCAAGATTCAAGAAAACTGGAAACAAAGAGACACCCGAACTCAACATGGGTTCCATGTCTGATATTATCTTCATGTTCCTATTCTTCTTCATGGTGATCACCACGATGCGTGAGGCTTCCTTGAAAGTCCATTTCAACCCGCCCCAAGCCACTGAGATCCAAAAATTGGAGAAGAAATCCCTCGTTGCCAATATCTATGTGGGCGCCCCGATCAGCAAAAACGAGAACACCCTGCCTCCCGGCGAGGTGTCCGTCCAGCTGAACGACCAGACCATCAAGTCGGAGGATCTTGTTGCCGACGTCCGTGACTTCATCGGAACCGAGAAGGAGTCCCGTGATGCCAACGAGCGCGACAAGCTGACCTTCTCCCTCAAGGTGGACAAGGATGTGCAGATGCGCTATGTGAATACGATCAAACAGGAGCTGCGCAAGAACAACGCCTTGAAGATCAGCTATGCCGCTGGTAAAAAAGCCACAGCACAATAAAAAAACGTTATGCTCGGCGGATAGGATTTCCGCCGAGCATTTGTAAAGTTTGAAAAATCAATACTAACCTAAATTATTAAATTATGAAGAAACTATTACTTGCTGTTATTGCCCTCTTTTTCATGGGCACCGTTTTCTCCCAACAAACGGCAGTGAAATTGACCAGACAAGAAGCTGCCAAGCTGCACGTTAGCGTGCCTTTGCATCAAACACAGACTGCCACTCCGCAAAATTATTCTCCGAAGAATTTGCGCGGCAACACCCTTCCTTACTATGCCATCGGTCAAACCCGTTACGACCTTCAGACCAACGGTTCCATGGCTCAGCGTTTGATCACGTTCAATGATGGTACCTCCGCTGCAACGTGGACCACTTGCGGAACCGCTTCTTCTTCACGTGGTTCTGGCTATAACTACAACAACGGTACCTACTGGACCGAAGGTTTTGGCGCCGGCGCCCCGATGAACAGAATTGAAACTGTCCGTACGGGCTGGTCTACCATCGCCCCGCTGGGTGACAATGGCGAAATTGTCATTGCCCACAACGGCTCCACCGGCCTTGTTGTCAACCTTCGTCCCAACAAGGGTACGGGCGAGTGGATCCAATCTGTCCTCACCGGCCCCACCGTGTTCGACAGCACGCTGAATGCTAACAGCACCGCTCTCTTGTGGCCCTCTGTCGCCACCAACGGCAACACTATCCACTTGATCGCTTGTACGGAGTCTGACGCCGGTTCCTATTATCAGGGCATCCAGACCTGCTTGGTGTACTACAAAGGCACCTATAATCCTTCTGACAACACCATCAACTGGGAAAATCCCCGCGTTGTCGCTGATATGAACGATCACCTCGATTGGTTCAACTCTTTCAATGGTGACGAATATGTGATTGCCGCCAAAGGCAACACTGTCGCTATCGTCTATGCCGGCGCCTGGACCGACGCTTTCTTGTGGAAGAGCACCGATAATGGCACGAACTTCACCACCACCACGATTGTGAACTCCGTTGTTCCCGACAATTTCAACGATGCTATCCACTTCCTCGACACCGTTTCCCCCAACTATGTGACGGACGGCTCTTCCGCTGTCGCTATTGACGACAATGGCAATGTGCATGTCGCTTTCGGCATTACGGCTGTCGCCAATCCCGAACTCGGCGATGGCTATATCAGCCTCTACTATGCTATTGATGGCTTGTTGTATTGGAACGAGACCATGCCGACCATCTCCGCCGGCGTGCCCGAGCAACTCGATCCGGATTCCCTCATGAACCATGGCTATACTGTTTTCACACGCGCCGACCTTGATGGCGATGGCAGTGTCTATTATTACAATGGCTCTGGCGACGAGTTGTATTCCTTCGGTGACTATCACCGTGTGGGTATGACCTCTATGCCTTCCTTGGATACCGCTGGCAACAATGTGTATATCATCTATGCTTCCGCACTTGATTTCCCGTTCATGGGCACAGACGCTGCCGGTACAGTC
>JAIKWD010000014.1 GCA_024685175.1 Bacteroidales bacterium | reverse complement strand
ATCCAAGGCTACTGCAAGGACGAGAACGGCAAAGCCATCGAAAACGTGAGCGTTTATGCCCATGACTCGCTACTCGTTTCCGTCACCGACGAACAAGGACGCTTCACCTACAGCCTTGCCAAAACAGGCATGAGACTACGTTTTGCCCACATGGTTTTCGAGCCGGCATATTACACCATTACTGAGAAGGACATCAACGGCAAAAACTTGACCATCAGCATGAAAACCAAGAGCCATGAGCTGCTTGAGGTGGAAGTGACGGCCAACGCTCCCCATATCGCTTTCGACAATCCCGTGATGACCGTACTCGACTACACCCTCCGCGACGACGGCATCTATCTGATCGCCTATCGCCGCAGAAACGCCGTCCTGCTCCATCTTTCCTTTGACATGGACACATTACATGAGTTGCCCATTTCGTCACGATACAAATACCTTAGCAAAGACGCTTTCGGCGATATCTATGCCATCAATGACTACCAAGCCAGCCTAGTAGGATTCATCGAGTACGGCAACGGAAGAAAAGGCCAGATGAATTTCTACCATTCCATGCCGAGGAAAACCTTTTTCGACAAATTCTCCACCATTGTGGCAGCATCTGATAGCATCTTCATCACAGGGCGGTACTTCTATTACAATAAAGAGATGGGCTACTTCTGCAATGTCTTTGGCGGTGGTGAGGAGCACTACTTGCTCCATTACATCGTTGACGAGGAAGGTCGCGACGACATTTGGCTATTGACGCATACGAGAGGTGTCGGCGCCAATTTTTGGGTGGCCGACCCGATTTACAACCCTATCTATGCCATCGACAACAAGTTTTACCTCTTTGCCTATACCGACCACGAGGTCATTGTCTTTGACAACGTTGGCAAAGAATTGGAACGGCATCCCCTCACCTTCCACAAATATCGCAAATGGAACGGCAAGATGGAGCCCGACCCGCGTTGGAAACACAATATGTTGGTTGATGCGGCCCGAAGGGAGTTCTACACCTTCTTCGCCAACGACGGCATCTACACCTTGAAGCGCATCGACCTTGAGACCGGCACCGCCACCTCCGTGATGGACCTCAGCGGCTATCCCTTTGCTCAGAATATGAGGATTCATGATGGCGTTTTGTATTTCATTTATCCAACGGGTGTGAACCACAGGAAAGCTTTGTACAAGGTGAGGATTGAATAGATGCTCAATAGCAAAAAAAATATAAAACATTGATTATAAATAATATAAAGACAAGAAAACGGCATAATTTTTGTGGCTTTTTCGCTCAATTTTAGCAAAATCTAAATGATTAAATATGAAAAAAGCGTTCCATTTTACATTTATTTTATTGCTTGCTCTGCTTGCCTCATGTGGTACGAAAACAACCGAGCAACAAATTGCCAATGAATTTCTGGCTTTTTCGGACGAACAAGCCAGTTTTGAGCCTATTAAAAGCGTTGTCAAAGACAAGCGCATCGTGATTTTGGGCGAAGCCGGACACGCCGACGGCAAGACCTTTGAAATCAAGTCAAAATTGATTGAATACCTCAATTCGAACAATGAATATGATGTCGTATTGGAAGGCATGGGCTTCCTTGATGGCGCTGTATTGCAGGGCGTTTTGCCATCGCTTTGCATCGACAGCAACTATCTTGATGTGGCCAATGCCTGGAATCCATTGTGGAGCCAGACAAAAGAAGCATCCTCTTTGGTGGAAGCCATGCGTAGTGGCAAGGTTAGCTATTGGGGAATGGACTGCCAGCCTTCCTTAAGCGACTATTTTCTCATCCCATATTTATTGGCTTCTTCGCCAAGTGTTTCAAGCGTGTTGGGAGGAAGTGCTTTTGATTCCCTGATGGCTATTCACGACCGCATGATGAGCATGGATACCACTTTGACGCATAACGAATTGGATTACTTTGATTCGAAGATGAGCCAAGCCCGAAAAGCATTGGAAGAGGAAACCAACTTGGAGAAGAAGGCCATCCTCGACATGACCATTGACAATGCCTTGGCATTTTTGGGACAAGTAAGGCTTGGATTTACGGAATGGGATGCCATCAATGAAGGCATCAACATCCGTGACCGTCAGATGGCCAAAAACGTGGAATGGTATCTGAACCATTTCCCTGATAGAAAAATCATCATTTGGACCGCCAACTTCCACGGAGCCAAAAAGATTGACCAAATTGTGTATGGAAAAGAGCCTGAGCCTGATTTGTACAAAAAGTTTGTGCTGTTGGGCGAGCATCTTGAAAAATCTTTCCCTGACCAGGTGTATTCGTTGGCTTTCACTTCGGGTGGCGGTAGCACGGGATTTTTCTATGCGAACGACAGCACGGCTATTGTGCCTGATTCAACATCAATGGAGTTCCAGTTGAGCCAGCGCGGGATGGAACACGGCTTCTGCGATTTGAGCCAAAAGAAGGATTTGGGGGACACGGGGTTCAACAGCATTATTTTTGGCGATTGCAAGCCAGGGAAATGGGCACGGGCTTTCGATGGCATTTTTTACTTGAAAGAGAATCACAAGGCACATTCGGTCCAAGAATAACGCATTGATTTATGGAAAAAAGAACGTTTTTCACCTCAATTGTATTGCTTTGGTTTGGTTCAGTGCTTTTCGCCCAAACCCAAACCACCGTTTACGGCAATCTCGGTGTGGAAAATGTGAACATCAGCATCGTTAACACGCCTTACGGCACCAGCACCGATGCCAAAGGGCATTACGAACTGCCGCTTTTCGACCGCTCGGAGACCGTCAACCTTTATTATTCGTGCATCGGCTATCAGGATACGGTGGTGAGCCTCACGCCAAGACAGTTGCAGCGCGATTCCATCAACGTCAGTTTCCGTATGCGCAAGATGAGTTACGAC